>JAWLCG010000117.1:0-12540 GCA_041687295.1 Phycisphaerae bacterium
CTGGCACCCCTTCGGGGCTCCGAACCGGCCGGGCCGGGCTCGGTCGGCTCGGCCGGTTTGCCGTGGCCCTGAATTATCGGATAGGCTCACAAACGCCGTAGCCACGGCACCCGGACGGCTTTCTGCTATTCGGTGTCCTGAACGAGTTCCAATGAGAACCCCAAACCGTTTTCGCTGGCGTCACAACGGGCCCTGCCCTGGGTGCATGCGCGGCCTGGGGAAGTTACCCCGCGGGAAACTCAGTCGCGGACCTGAGGCAGTAATAGGAATCAGCGCGAGCGAGAGTACGGAGAAGACCCTACAGAAAATGCAAGCACATGGAACCGGCCGATCCGAGGCGCCGAAAGCGGCATGGGCCAGGATGGAGAGGCGTCGAGCGAAGCCTTCCTGTCAGTCCCGCCGACGGGGGGCGGCGGGGCGAGGGTCTCAGCTTCCGGGACTGAAGCTCAGGCTCACGCCGCCGGGGCGACGCAAGGCCGAGCCGGAGGCCGGGTCCTCAAACAGGGGCAGGCCTGCTCGTGCTCGCAAGATGTACTTCTCGAGATTGGCCTTACGAAGTGATTCTCGCTCACCGCCGTCCCAGTCGCTGTTGGTCAGCCGACCCGGACGGAAACCACGAACCATGGGTCCCGAGTCCGACATGGCGGTCCCTCCACAGGTGCCGCACCTCAGCCCGGTGCTCCTCCCTAAGCGCAGAGCTGTTCGTCTCAGGGACGGCCTCCTTGACAGCGCTGCCGCCCGCTCCCCCGGCGCACTCCGGCGCCGCGTGCACAGCGCAACGACCGTCCCTCACACCGACCCGGACGCCCGGCCCTACCGCTCCTTCGGGGCTGGGACGACCAGGTTCATCTGACATTCAGCGGCCAGGTCGTGCAGCTCATTGCGTTCGAGTTCGCCGAACGGCTTGCCACGCTTCTGGAGCTTCTCGTTGAACCGGATGCATTGATCCTGCATGCGCTCGTGGGTCTCCTGGCTGCCGCCGACCAGGCGAAAATTCTCGCCCTTGGTCACGCGGGTATGCCCGTCCGACCCGTCAAGCCCGATTCCCAGAAGCCCCTCGACGCGCTTCGACTTAGCCACGAAAAACCTCGCTTACGACAGGACTCTAGTGACTCGACCTTAGATTGTACCCACCGTCAAGCTGGCTGCAAGCGTCTTTACGCAAGTTTGATAGACCCCCGGCGGGCCTCTAGAATACCCAAGTGGAAAATTGGGGACATCTCCGCGACGGCCGCCGCCCCGTCGAGCGGCCCATCGCCATGGACAGGGGAGTGCCAATCATGGGTATGACAGGACTTGAATTCGCCGATCGCACGCTGCAGAAGACGCATGCGTGGATCCACGACATTGAGGAATACACGGGCCGAGAGGATGCCCACGTGGCCTACCAGGAGTTGCGGGCGGTGCTGCAGACCCTCCGCGACCGCCTGCCGCTGGAGGAGGCCGTCGACTTCGGCGCCCAGTTGCCGATGCTGGTCCGCGGCTTCTACTACGAGGGCTGGCGGCCCAGCGAGACGCCGCACAAGGTCCGCCACGCCGACGAGTTTGTCTCGGCCGTGCAGGAGAAGCTCTCGGGCAACCCGCAGATCGACCCCAACCAGGCCATCCAGGCCGTGCTGCACGTGCTGGACAAGCGGGTCACCGAGGGCGAGATGCAGGACGTCCGCTCGAACATGCCCGAGCCCATCCGCCAGATGTGGCCGGCGCATTAGAGCGTCTTGCTCGCGGACCTGCCGATGCGTTGTGCCGGGTCAGGCACTGCCCGGCCCGATGCCCACGGAAGGCATTCCGTGGGCTTGGGTAGAACCTTTGCTCAACCCGCAGGCGCAAGCGCAAAACGGCCTGGACCGTCTTGCGCCGACGGGAGATCTGGCAGATGCGCCTTGATTCCCTGGCCTGACGGGCTATCTTGGTGGGGTTGTGTTGCGCGCCGGCGCCGTGGTGGGCCCCCGCGCGTCTGGAAAACCAGGACCGCCAGCAAGACCCAACCATGAACAGCAAAAACCTGACCGTGATCGGCCTGCAGTGGGGCGACGAGGGCAAGGGCAAGATCGTCGACGCCTTGACAGGCAGCTTCGACTACGTCGTCCGCTACTGCGGCGGGGCCAACGCGGGCCATACCGTGACGGTGGGCGACTCGAAGTACGCCCTGCACCTGATCCCCTCGGGCATCCTCCGCAAGGGTGTGCACAACGTGATCGGCAACGGCGTGGTGCTCGACCCGGCCACGCTGCTGGAGGAGATCGACGGCCTGGTCGGGCGCGGCGTGAAGATTGGCCGGGACAACCTGCACATCTCCACGCGCGCGCACCTGGTGCTGCCCTACCACAAGCTCGCCGACCGCCTCTGCGAGGGCCACCTCGCCGGCAAGGCCAAGATCGGCACCACCGCCCGCGGCATCGGCCCGTGCTACAGCGACAAGGCCAACCGCTCCACGGCCGTGCGGGTAGGCGACCTGTACCGCAGCGACCTGCCCGAGCGGATCGCCCAGATCGTCCAGATCAAGAGCGCCACGCTGGGCGCCCTCTACGGGGCCGAGGCCATCGACGCCCAGGCCATCCTCGCCGACCTGCAGGCTCAGGCCCAACGCCTCGAGCCCTTCGTGACCGACACGACGGCCATGCTCCACCGCGCCCTGGCCGAGGGCAAGCGGGTGCTCTTCGAGGGCGCCCAGGGCAGCCTGCTGGACGTGGACCACGGCACGTACCCCTTCGTGACCAGCTCGTCGGTGACCGCCTGCGGCGTGCCCAGCGGCGCCGGCGTGCCGCCCAAGGCCGTCGGACGCGTCGTCGGCGTCCTCAAGGCCTACACCACCCGCGTCGGGGCCGGGCCCTTCCCCAGCGAGCAGGACAATGAGATCGGCCAGCTCATCCGCGAGCGGGGCCGCGAGTACGGCACCACCACGGGTCGGCCTCGCCGTTGCGGCTGGTTCGACGCGGTGGCCGCCCGCTACGCCGCCGACCTCAGCGGCGTCGATGAGATCGCCCTGATGCTGCTGGACGTGCTGAGCACCGTCGGCGAGCTAAAGATCTGCACCGGCTACCGCCTCGAGGGCCGGAAGCTCGACCACTACGACCCCGACCCCGAGACGCTCGCCGCCGTCGAGTGCGACTACGAGACGATCCCCGGCTGGGACGAGGACGTCAGCCAGTGCCGCCGCTACGCCGACCTGCCCGACGCCGCCAAGCGCTACATCGAGCGGATCGAGCAGCTCGTCGGCTGCCCCGTCGGCGTCATCAGCGTCGGCCCGGGCCGCGACCAGACGCTCCTGCACCACACGGAGCTCAAGGAACTGGCGTAGGTCGCATGTAGGCCGGGGCGAGCGCAGCGAGGCCCGGCACCCACCGACACCAGCCGCCGCCGGGCCTCGCTGGCGCTCGACCCGGCCTACGAAGCCCGTTCGAAAAGGAATCGCAATGGCAGACGTATCCCCCGCGGCCGTGGCGGCCGCCCGGGCGTCCCTGGGCGTGCCCGAGGAGCGGATCCCCCGCCACGTGGCCATCATCATGGACGGCAACGGGCGCTGGGCCCGCCAGCGGGGCCTGCCTCGGCTGGCCGGCCATCAGCGGGGCGCCACGGTCGTCCGCACCATCGTCACCGAGGCCGCCCGGCTCGGCCTGGACGCCCTGACGCTCTACAGCTTCTCCATCGAGAACTGGTCGCGCCCCGCCGACGAGGTCCGAGGCCTGATGGGCCTGTACGCCGAGTACCTCGTCAGCGAGCGGCAGACCTGCATCGACCACAACATCCGCCTGCGCCATGTAGGCCTGCGCGACGGGCTGCCCGACAGCGTTCTGGACGAGTTAGACACCAGCATCGCCGCCACCGAGACCAACACCGGCATGTACCTGTGCCTGGCCCTGAACTACGGCAGCCGGCGCGAGATCCTCCAGGCCGCCCGCGACCTGGCCGCCCGGGCCTCCGCCGGCGAGATCGCCCCCGACGCCATCGACGAGGCCCTCTTCAGCGACAGCCTCACCACCGCCGGCGTGCCCGACCCGGACCTCATCGTCCGCACCTCGGGCGAGCTGCGCCTGAGCAATTTCCTGCTCTGGCAGGCCAGCTACGCCGAGTTCTACGCCACCGCCGTCCACTGGCCCGACTTCTCGCCCGAAGAGCTCCACGCCGCCATCCGCGACTTCAGCCAACGCGACCGCCGCTTCGGCGGACTCAAGACGGAGAAGAAGTAAAGACGAAGATGGGCCACAGAGGCACAGAGGACGCAGAGAGAAGAAGCACTGAGAAGGCAGAGATATTGAGGAAGACGAAGGGATTCGCGAGTTAGCCAGGTGCCGTGGCTGCGACGCTTGCAGCCACGGCTTCAGGTCCCACCAGGCGTGTCGCTGGGCAACAAGGCACTGCAATGGCCCGCACCGTTACGCATTGACGCAGTGACGGGTTGACGCATTGACGATCCGGAGGTCCCCATGAGCATCGGCCAGGTCTTTGCCCCCGAGGGTCGCACGTACGCCGACCCGGTCACGGGCGTGACGGTTCGGCAGCTGACGGACTGGCGCTGCCACAACCACCACACCTACTTCACCAACAACGGCCTGTACGCCGGCGGGCGACGGCTGCTGATCGGCTCGCACCGGCACAACGCCGAGAACTTTTTCGGCGTCGAGCTGGACTCGGGCACGCTGACGCAGCTGACCGACTTTGGCCCCGAGGCCAAGCCCGGTCTGCAGGGGGCGTTCATCAACCCCACGCGCGACGAGGCCTACTTCAACAACCAGGGCACGCTGACGGCCCTGGACCTGAAGACCGGCCAACAGCGCGAGCTCTACCGCCGGCCAGAGGGCTACCGCCTGGGCAACTGCTCCTGCACGGCCGATGGCCGAACCGTCTGCGTGGCCGTGAGCCAGGATCTGTCGGGGCAGATCCTGATGGACCTGGGACACGGGTATGTCGGCTTCGCCGAATACTGGGCCGCCCGGCCGCACTGCATGATCGTCGCCATCGACGTCGAAACGGGCCTGACCCGCACGGCCTGGGAGGAGGACTGCTGGGTCGGCCACGTGAACACCTCGCCCGCCCTGGCCAACGTGCTGAGCTTCTGCCACGAGGGGCCCTGGAGCAAGGTCGACCAGCGGATGTGGGTGCTGGACATCCCCACCGGCCAAGCCACGCCGCTGCGCCCGCAGGTGCCCGGCGAGACCATCGGCCATGAGTACTGGTTCGCCGACGGCCAGCGCGTCGGCTACCACGGCACCAAGGACGGCGTGCACCTGTTCGGCTTCATCGGCTGGGACAACACGGGGCAGGTCGAAAGGCCCTTCCCGCACGGCTCGACCCACTTCCACAGCCTCGACGAGACCCTCATCATCGGCGACGGCGGCACGGGCAACCCCTTCCTGCTGCTCTGGCAGCTGGCCGGCGAGCAGTACGCCGGCCCCCGCCGGCTGCTGCGCCACCGCGGCAGCTTCCACATCCAGATCGTCCACGTCCACCCGCGGATGTTCACGGGCCCCGACGGCACGCGGCGCATCGCCTTCACCGCCGACCACAACGGCTACGGCAACGTCTTCCTCGTCGACGTGCCCCCCTTTGAGAGCCTGCCCGAGGTGGAAGCGCGGTAGAGACGCACGGAAGATGGGCCACAGAGGCGCAGAGGACACAGCGAGAGGACCCACTGAAGGCTCTGCCGTAGGGCGGGCAATGCCCGCCGTCGATGACGCCAGGCGCCGCCGCGGCGGGCCGTGCCCGCCCTACTGGAGCGTCCGGGCTTGCCACGTCGTAGCCGAAGGCGAAAACGGGTGCCGTGGCTGCCGTGTTTGCAGCCACGTCTGTCCGGAATCACGGCAGACCCAAAGGGGGCCGGGCCCGATGAGGACCCGGCCCCTCGTGCGTTGGGGTCAGTCGCGACGGTTGGGGCCGCCGTCCTGCCAGTCCATCCGCATCCGCGTCATGGCCAAGGCCTGTTCGGGCCGATAGGCGGCGAAGCCCAGGCCCTCAAACAGGGGACGCAGCTCGGCGGAGGGGTGGGCGTTCACCTGGTACACCTGCCCGAACCGCTCGACGAGCCGGCTCAGCAGCTCGCGCTCAAGCCCCTGGCCCCGCCAGGCGGACAGCACCTCGACGTCCCACACGTACAGCATGAGCACGCCATCGGTCAGCCCGCAGGCGAAGCCAACCACCTGGCCGGCCTCGTCCAGGGCCAGCACCGCGGCGTTCATGGCCGAGAGGCCCGCCAGCGTGGTCGCCGGCGAGGGCGGGTTGACCCACTCGGTCCGCAGGCCCGCCAGCTGCTCGGCCGACACTTCGTCAGCGGAATACGTATATCGAACGTTGAACATGGTAAATCCTTTCCGGGGCGCGCAGCGCCGCCGGTTGATGGCAACGGGAAGGGCGCAGGCCCCACGGCCCGCCGCCCGGGCGGCGTCGAATGGACGCCGGAAGAGGATCTACCAGATGCGAATCACCATGCGGATTCTCCTTACGTGCCCTATCCTACCACCGGGCCATGCGCCTGACAAGCGTCGCCCTCAGGGTTGCCCCCGCGGCGATGGCGTGGATAATCGGGCCAGAGGCGCGCTGCCCGAGTTCGAAGACCCCGGGCATGCCGGGGCTATATGGGCTGCCGCCGATGAGTCGCGCTTCCGAGTTAACCCATTAACCAATTAACCTCCCCCGGGGGCCGCCATGAAGCTTTCGGACGTCACGGCCGTGCTCGACCTGATCGCCCCGCCGGACTACGCCGAGCCGTGGGACAACGTGGGGCTGCTCGTGGGCCATCCCGAGGCCGCCTGTAGCCGGGCGCTGCTGTGCATCGACCTGACGGCCAAGGTGCTCGACGAGGCCCAGCAGCGCCACGCCGACCTGGTCGTCGCGTACCACCCGGCCATCTTCAAGCCCATTGGCCGGGTGACGCCCCAGGCGGTGCCGATCGTGTGGGAGGCGGTCCGCGCCGGCGTGGCCATCTACAGCCCGCATACCGCCTACGACGTCGTGCCGGGCGGGGCCAATGACGCGCTGGCCGACGCGCTGGGCATGGCCGAGGGGCGTCGGCCCCTGGTGCCGCGCGACGTCGACGGGCCCTACAAAGTGGTCGTGTTCGTGCCGGAGGGCGATCTGGACGCGGTCAGCCGGGCCGCCTTCGAGGCCGGGGCCGGGCGGATCGGCGACTACCGCGAGTGCGGGTTCCGATCGGCCGGCGTGGGCAGCTTCTTCGGCGAGGCCTCCACCAGCCCCGCCGTCGGCCAGCCGGGCCGGCGGGAGGAGGCGCCCGAACTTCGGTGGGAGACGGTCTGTCCGCGAGGCCGACTGTCGGCGGTGCTGTCAGCCATCGTGGCCGCCCACAGCTACGAGGAGCCGGCCATCGACGTCTACTCCACGCGCGAGGCCCCCGTCGGCGCGGGCCTGGGCCGCGTGGGCCCGCTGGAGGAACCCGCCCCGCTGCAGGCCGTGCTCGACCGCGTGAAGCGGGCCTGCGGCGTCGAAAGACTCCTGCTGGCCGGGCCCGCGGGCCACACGGTGCGGACGCTGGCGGTCGGCTGCGGCTCGTGCGGGTCGATGTACCGCGCCGCCCTGGCCGCCGGGGCCGACCTGTACGTCACCGGCGAGTTGCGCCACCACGACGCCCTCGCCTCGGCCGCCGGGGGGCTCACCGTCGCCTGCGTGGGCCATTCCAACAGCGAACGGCTCACCCTGCGCAGCCTCCAGGCCCGCCTCCACCAGGCCCTGCCCGAACTGCACGTCCAGCTCGCCCACCACGACGTCGACCCGTTCAGCATCGTCTGAGATCGTAGGCTGGGGCGCAGCGGAGCGGAGCCCCAGCCTACGATTCGCGACGCTGGGGGGCTGTGGCTACGCCTGTCGCCCTCGACGGCGGGCCAGGGCCCGCCCTACCGCCGCCGCAGGGCCAGGGCGCCCAGGGCCAGCAGGGCCAGGCTCACCGGCTCGGGGATGGGCTCGTAGTAGTCCATGCCCCAAACGCTCAGCAGCAGGCTCAGGTCGCGGTCGTCGACGCAGCAGTCGTTGTTGATATCGGCCACGTTGCACTTCGGCGGAGTCATCAGCACGTCTTCGGCCCCGGCCAGGGCCATCGCGTACCCGCCCACGAAGCCCCAGTTGGCCAGCAGGATGTTCAGGTCCTCATCGTCGACGAACAGGTCGCCGTTGAGGTCCCCGGGGAACTCCCGGCGGCCGCCTGCGGCGAAGTACTCGTAGGTGATGTAGCTCTCGTCCCACAGGGCCGGCGTGACGTAGACGTCGAAGGCGACGCCCTCGGTCGCCCCGCCGGGGGCGCCCCAGCGGAGGGTGAACGCATCGCCCGGCTGGCTGGCCGGGAAGGGCCCGGGCCAGTCGATCAGCACCACGTTTCGGCCATCGAGCAGGCGGAACTCCTCCGGGCTGTCGGTGGGCGGGTAGTAATGCGGCGTCTGCATGAAGTCGCTATGGACGTAGTGAATCCGCGCCATCGCGTCGGCGACCTGCCAGGCCCCGTCCACTCGCAGCCGCGGGCGCGCCCAGTCCTGGCTGTGCAGATAGGTGGCCAGGCTCGTCCCACCCGTGTAGTCGGGCGGCTGGGGGATGACGGCCAGGCCGTAGTCCCACTCCGGGTGCTGGGCCCAGGAGCTCAGCACGCTGCTGGGAATGCGGGCGTAGAGCATCGCGCCCTGGCCCACGACGAGGTCCTCCGGGGGGATGTCCGTCGTATCCTGCGAAAGCGTCGCGATCGGCTCGCCCCAGAACCAGTCATCGAACCCCGGCCCTGCCCAGGCCGCCGACGCCACCATCGCCACCAGCGAAAGCACCATCGCCTGTCGCATCATGGCACGTTCCCCTTTCCCCAGAGACTAACTGAGATGATGATAGGACCTTACTTGACCGATAGCGGGCAGTCTTGTTCTCGTACAGATGGAACTATGCAGCGATTGCCAGTCAGGAAACGTTCGCAGCAATCCGATCGGGTACAGAGGCCCGACATGCGGGCTCGCTCGCCAGCGAGCCAAAGCGGCGAATGCTTCGCCGCACTCCATACGGCCCTGAGAACGTAGGCTGGGGCGCAGCGGAGCGGAGCCCCACCTTCGATTCGCGACGCTGGGGGCCGTGGCTACGCCTGTCGCCCTCGACGGCGGGCCAGGGCCCGCCCTACCGCCGCCGCAGGGCCAGGGCGCCCAGGGCCAGCAGGGCCAGGCAGGCCGGCTCGGGGATGGCCGGGGCGGCCAGCGTATCGCCCCAGTGGCTCAGCAGGCGGCTGAGGTCGCGGTCGTCGACGGCCCAGTCGCCGGTCAGGTCGCCTGAGATCCAGCCGACGTACGTGTCGCCCCAGTGGCTCAGCAGGACGCTCAGGTCGCGGTCGTCGACCGTGCCGTCGCCGTTGGCGTCGCCGTCGAGGGCCCACTCGTAGGCCCCGAGGTCCCAGCCGGCGCCGACGGGCCGATCGAGCCGGACCAGGTCGACGGCGGTGTCCTCGCCGGCCCAGGCGGCGTCGCGGGCGTCGGAGTCGGCCCGCAGGCGGAAGTCGCCGGCCTGGGGGTTCACGAAGCCCGGATCGCCCACGAAGCCCCAGCCGGGCTGCAGGTCGGTGGCCGAGGTGCAGAGGTTGTTCTCGATCGTCATGCTGATCGGCACGTCGCTGAGCTTGATGCCCCGCGAGCCGGTCTGCGAGAAGATGTTGTTGCGCACGACGATATTGGCCGCCTCCGGCGAGGCCAGGTACATCCCGTTGCCCCACCGCGTGCCGGCGTTGTGGACGGTGTTGTGGGCGAAGGTCACCCCGTCGATCGGGTGGGTCGTCCCGCCGCCCCAGTCGGCCACGAACAGCCCCGGGCCCTCGACGTTGTAGATGAGGTTGTTGACGAACCGCACGTCGCTGAGCAGCCCGCCCTGCTCGCTGCACGCGCCGGCCCCGAAGCCGCTGTCGTACACCACGTTGCCGTCGAAGACGATGTTGTGGGTTGGATCGTCCCAGGCGTCGACGTAGAGCCCCTGCCGTTCGACGCGGAAGATCTCGTTGCGGACCACCAGCACGTCGCTGCAGCCATGCTTGATGTCGATGCCCTCCTTCATCGAGTCGTGCACGCGGTTGTAGCTGACGCGAACGCGGCTGCTGTGTCGGCTGACGCTGATGCCCTCATGCCCGCCGCCGAGGCAGACGGCCTCCAGGTCGTTGGCGTGGAGCACCACGTCCTGCGAGCCGGTCACGCGCAGGCCCGAGGCGTTGGCGTTCTGAATGCGGCAGTTCTCGATGGTGATGCCCTGGGAGGCGTCGGCATGGACGGCGAACTGCCCGCTCCGCTCGGCGTTGATGATCCCCAGGCCGCTGACGCGGACGTGGGCGACGCTCTGGAGGCTCAGCACGCCGCTGCCCCAGCTGGTGCCCCGCCCGTCGAGCACAGGGCTGTGGCCGGGGTAGGCGGAGAAGGTGATCGGGGCCGAGGCCGAGCCGGCCGAGCGGATCGTCACCTGCTCGTTGTACGTGCCGTCGAGGATCCACACCGTGTCGCCCGCCGAGGCGGCGTTGGCCGCCCGCTGCACGGTGCGCCAGGGCTGCTCCTGCGTGCCGGGGCCCGCATCGTCGCCGGTCGGCGAGACGAACCGCTCCGCGCCCAGCGCCGTCGCCGCCACCGTCAGCACCCACGCTGCCGCCCAGACGAATCGTCCATCGGACATGGTCATCTCCTTTGCGATGAAACCGCTCCCGCCAGTATCCCGCGCTTTGCCCATGGCGCCTACCGCCTTTCGCCAAGCCGCCCACTTGCCAAACGGGCCTGGGGCGGGCATCATGGGCGGCTCAAACCGTTGGCTCCAAGGAGACCCCGTACATGATCGACTCGGCCCCGCAGCGCCCGAATATCCTGTTCATCCTCATCGACGACATGGGCTGGCGCGACCTGGGCTGCTACGGCAGCGGCTTCTACGAGACGCCCGTGCTGGACCGCCTGGCCCGCGAGGGGCTGCAGTTCAGCGACGCCTACGCCGCCTGCCCCGTCTGCTCGCCGACCCGCGCGAGCCTGCTGACCGGGCAGTACCCCGCCCGGGTCGGCGTGACCGACTACATCGACTGGGGCGGCAAGCACCACCCCACCAGGGGCCGACTCATCGACGTGCCCTACCTCAAGGAGCTGCCCCGCACCGACACTACCCTGGCGGGCGCCCTGCGCGAGGGCGGCTACGCGACCTGGCACGTGGGCAAGTGGCACCTCGGCGGGCCGGGACACTACCCGACCGACCACGGCTTCGACGTCAACGTCGGCGGCTGCGAGTGGGGCTGCCCGACCCGCGGCTACTTCAGCCCGTGGCACATCCCGAACCTGCCGGCCGGCGACTTCGAGGGCCAGTACCTCACCGACTACCTCACCGACCGGGCGGTGCAACTCATCCGCGAGCACGACGGCGAGAGGCCCTTCTTCCTGAACCTCTGGCACTACGCGGTGCACACGCCCATCCACGCCCCCGAGGCCCTCATCGAGAAGTACCGCGCCAAGGCGCGGGCGATGGGGCTGGATGCGTTCGACGCGCTGGAGGAGGGCGAGGTCTTCCCGGCCGGGCCCAAGCGGGGCCAGGGCCAGCGGGTCACACGCCGGCGGATCCAGTCCGACCCGGTCTACGCGGCCATGGTCGAGAACCTCGACACGAACATCGGGCGCGTGCTGGACGCCCTGGAGCAGACGGGCCAGGCGGACAACACGCTCGTGATCTTCACCAGCGACAACGGCGGGCTCAGCACGGCCGAGGGCTCGCCCACGTGCAACGCCCCGCTGGCCGAGGGCAAGGGCTGGATGTACGACGGCGGCGTCCGCGAGCCGCTGCTGGTCCGCTGGCCGAAGGTGATCCAGCCCGGCACGGTCTGCACCGAGCCGGTGACCAGCCCGGACTTCTACCCCACGCTGCTGGCGGCGGCCGGCCTGCCCGATCGGCCCGACCAGCACGTCGACGGCCAAGACATCCTGCCGCTGCTGCGGGGCAAGGCGATGGACCGCGGGCCGATCTTCTGGCACTACCCCCACTACGGCAACCAGGGCGGCACGCCGGGCTCGGCCGTGCGATGGGGAGACTGGAAGCTCATCGAGTTCTTCGAGACCGGAAAGCTCGAGCTCTACAACCTCCGCGACGACATCAGCGAGCACATCGACCTGGCCGGCCGAGACCCCCAACGCGTCGCCCAGCTCCACCGCGCCCTGCAGGCCTGGCGGGCCGAGATCGAGGCCCTGATCCCCCAGCCCAACCCCGACTTCGCCCCGTAGGCCGGGTCGAGCGCCAGCGAGGCCCGGCATCGAGGGCGCCAGAGGTTTCTGTGTCTGCCCATATAGCCCCGGGCTTGCCCGGGGTCTTCGCGAAGAAGAAACGGCGAAGGTGGGCCACAGAGGCGCAGAGGACACAGAGAGGAAACACAGAGGTATCGAGAGATTCAGAGAAAGACAAAGCGTTCGGGTGCCGTGGCTACGGCGTTTGTAGCCACGTCTTGGCCGGCGGTTCCCCGCGCGTTATGACGGGTGCCATGGCCGCTCGCGGCCATGCCGAAGGCGCAGAGCGATCCGCATGGCCGCAAGCGGCCATGGCACCCGTGAGGCGGGCCGGCGGTCAGTCCATCGG
>JAWLCG010000118.1:0-12457 GCA_041687295.1 Phycisphaerae bacterium
GATGCGCCGCCGAGAACATCGTGCCGACCACCACCGGGGCCGCCAAGGCCATCGGCGACGTGATCCCGGCCCTCGACGGCAAGCTCACCGGCTACGCCCTGCGCGTGCCGATTCCGTGCGGGTCGATCACCGACCTGACGGTCCTCATCGAGAAGCGCACCGACGCCGACGCCGTCAACGACGCCTTCCGCCAGGCGGCCGAGGGGCCCCTCAAGGGCATCCTGCAGTACAGCCACTGGCCGCTGGTGTCGGCCGACATCGTCCACAACCCCCACTCGAGCATCTTCGACCCCAACAACACGACGGTGGTCGACGGCGACCTGGTCAAGGTCACCGCCTGGTACGACAACGAGTGGGGCTTCAGCTGCCGCTGCGCGGAGATGATGGAGCGCGTGGGCAAGCGGTAGGGGAGGTCGCAGCGTCGCTGCCGCAAACCGTCTGCCCTTTGCGCGTGCGGGCGTCCGGCTCTGGGTGCCCCGGGCAAGCCGCAGGCTCGCCCGGCCGAGGCTGGCTCGGGCCGCATGGAGCGACCGCCTCCGCCCTCGACCGGGCGAGCGGTGCTGGCGCCCCGCTTGCCCGGGGCACCCCGCCGCCGGGGGCAGACGCCAGAGACTTTCGCCCCCGGCGGCCGCGCGGTATCCTGCGGGCCGACCCTGGTAACCGGCGGGATCTGTCAGGAAGGAGTCCCCATGCGCGCACGGCGTCCGAACATCGTCTGCTTCATCACCGATGACACCGGCTTTGACATGCTCGGCTACAGCGGCGGGCCGGTGCTGACGCCGCACATCGACTCCATCGCGGCCGGCGGCGTGACGGCCGGCCGTTTCCACACGGCCGCCCCGGCCTGTTGCCCGAGCCGCTACAGCTACCTGACGGGCCTGTACCCGGGCCACTGCACGGCCCGGCGGTTCCGCGGCCTGCACCCGACGGACAAGCCCTACAACGTGGACTTCAACGTCGACGTGCTCGGCGACGCCACCAGCTACGGCCACGTGTTCCAGCAGGCCGGCTACGCCACCGGCTACACGGGCAAGTGGCACACGGGCGAGCCGCGGGGCCAGTTCCACGGCCATCGATTCGACCTCGACGACGACCCGAGCGAACCGGCCGTCGCGGCCAAGCTTCGCGAGGACTACGACGCCATGCGCCAGGCCGTCCGCGAGGCCGGCTTCGACTACGCCGAGGCCATCGCCTGGGGCAACACCGACAACCGCCCGCTCAAGGCCCTGCAGTACCACAACATCGAGTGGCACACGGACGCCGCCCTGAAGTTCCTCGACCGCTACGCCGGCAAGCAGCCCTTCTTCCTGACGATGGCCACCACGACCATCCACGGGCCTCACCACGTCGAGAGCCTCCAGACCGACGGGCGGGTCTGCGAGTACGGCTACCTCGACGAGGCCCCGCAGGTGCAGGCCCCGCGGGCGAGCATCTTTGAGCGGCTGGAGGCGGCCGGCCTGGAGGTCAACCATCGCTCGGCCGGCGCGATGTGGCAGGACGACGCCTTCGGGGCCGTCATGGCCCGCGTGGCCGAGCTGGGCCTGGCCGAGGACACGATCTTCATCTTCTCGACCGACCACGGCGTCGGCACGACGGGCGGCAAGTTCACGCTGTACCAGGGTGGCCTGCACATCCCGTTCTGCATGCGGTGGGACGGGCAGATCCCCGCCGGCAGCACGTGCGAGGCGCTGCTGCAGAACGTCGATCTGCTGCCGACGCTGGCCGAGGCGGCGGGCATCGAGTGCCCGGCCAATCTGGATGGCATGAGCCGATGGGCCCAGCTGACCGGCGCCGCCGGCGACGACCGCGAGGACCTCTACTTCGAGTGGGGCTACACGCGCTCCGTGCGGACCGACCGCTGGAAGTACATCGCCTGGCGGCACACGCCCGAGCAGCTCGAGAAGATGCGCCGCGGCGAGGTGAGCATGGCCTACAACATGCATAACCGCCCCAAGGGCGAGTTCGCCATGCACCTCTACCCGCACTACTTCGACGTCGACCAGCTGTTCGACCTGCAGGCCGACCCCGACGAACAGCACAACCTTGCCGCCGACCCGGCCTGCGCCGAGGTCCTCACCGACATGCGCCGCCGCCTGCGGGCCCACCTCGACCGCTTCGAGCACCCCTTCGGCCTCGACCAATGCGACCCGTTCGTCGTCAGCCCCGAGTACGCCGAGCTCGCCCGCGCCAGCCGGGCCGACCAGAGCCTCTATGAGCCCGAGTGGTACCGGGTGAGGGCGTATTAGGGGTTAATTGGTTAACTGGTTGATTGGTTAATTGGTCGGGTCGTCGAGGCGTCAGTGCGTTAACGCGTCACTGCGTCAATGCGTGGAGCATTGCAACGCTTTGGGACCGGGGGTCCGAGGGCGTCTGCGGGTGCCTTCGCGCCTCTTTCCACGCCCACGCAATGCTTTGCGTGGGCTTCTCGTCCAGGCGCGAGGTGGGGGGGCTCGACGCTCCATGGGCTCACCGGCGTTTCGACGGCGCCCCGTCCTCGGCGCCCGGGGCGGTGGAGGGGGTTCGCGAAGACACGGGGCAAGCCCGGGGCTATGTACGAACCTACCGCCCGGTCACGTTGAGCTGCACGGCCCAGACGCTGTCGCTGGCGGTGATGTAGAGCGTCGAGCGGTCGGCGCCGCCGAAGCAGCAGTTGGCGGCGGTCTTGGGCGTGTGGATCTTGCCCAGCAGGTGCCCTTCGGGGCTGAACACGTGCACGCCGTCGCCGGCGGTGCTGTAGAGCCGGCCCTCGCTGTCGCAGCGGATGCCGTCCGGCACGCCGGGCTCGATCGTGCAGAAGACCTCCCCGCCTTCCAGCGTGTTCTGGGCCGTCACGCGGAAGCGGCGGATGTGGTGGATCTTGGTGTCGCTGTCGGCGATGTAGAGGTGCTTCTCGTCCGGCGAGAAGCACAGGCCGTTGGGGCGGCTGAAGTCCTCGGCCACGGCCACCGGCTCGGCGGCGCCGGCGTCGAGGCGGTAGACGCGGTTGGCGGCCTGCTCGGCCTGGTCGGGCTTGATGCCGTACGGCGGGTCGGTGAACCAGACCGTCCCGTCGCTCTTGACGACGGCGTCATTGGGCGAGTTGAGCTTTTTGCCCTGGTAGGTCGAGGCCAGCGTGGTGACGGTGCCGTCGGGCTCGGTGCGGGTGACGGTTCGGCTGCCGTGCTCGCAGGTGACCAGCCGACCCTGGCCGTCGAGCGTGTTGCCGTTGGCGTGTCGGCTGGGCTGGCGGAAGACGCC
This sequence comes from Phycisphaerae bacterium, assembly GCA_041687295.1. Classification (GTDB taxonomy): domain Bacteria; phylum Planctomycetota; class Phycisphaerae; order SM23-33; family FEN-1343; genus JAWLCG01. Next base: position 3,238 of record JAWLCG010000118.1, read on the forward strand.
GGCCTCCTCGCCGCCGGCCCAGCGGTAGATGGTATCGGCGGGGATGTCGCTGAACAGCAGCGCCTCGTCGAGCCACACGGGCCCCTCCACGAAGCGGAAGCCCGTGGCCAGGCGGGTGACGGTCGAATCGCTCAGCAGGATCGCGCGGAAGGCGTCGTCGCGGGCCTCGAAGGCCTCCTCGTTCGGCAGCGTGACGGGCATGGTGTCGGTCCCTTTGGCAGAAGGTTGCGGCGTCTGGGCAGTGGCTAGCGTGGCGCTCAGCGCGGCCAGGCCGGCCAGAAGCAGCCAGCGTACGGTTCGGTTGCGGTGCATGGGGGTTCCTAGTCTCTGGCAGCATCGTACGCCGGGGCCGGGCGGGTGGGCAACCGTGCGCACAGGCCGGCGGGTGGTTTATGGCTCCATCCGCAGCGTGGCGATCTCCCAGGGGCGCAGCTCCAGGCTCACGGCAGCGTCGCGGACATCGAGGCTCTGGCCCTGTCGTTCGAGCAGGTTGGTGCGCAGGACGCGTTTGACGTCGGGCGGCACGGTGACGGTGGCCCGGCCCGGCAGGCCGCGGAACTCCGCCAGGCGGAGGATGAGCCCGCGGCCCTGCTCGGCGAGCTTGAGGGCGGCCAGGCGGACGTTGGGGCTCTGCACCGTGGGCCGATCGGGCAGGGCGACCTCGCCGGCCACGGCCAGCAGCGGGGCGTTGAAGCCTTCGGCCTCCAGAGTGACGGGGCTGGCGGCGAAGGGCGTGTCGTAGGCCGTCAGGGCGTAGGCGAAGCTGTGGCGCCCCGCGTCGCGCATGCCGTCGTAGTCGGTCATGGTGTAGTGTTCCGGCTCGTGCAGGAAGGCCGGCAGCGTCGGCGAGCGGAGCACCGACAGCAGGATCGTCTCGCTGGCCGGGCCGGGCTCGATGGCGTAGGAGGGCAGGCCCCGGCTGAGCAGCGCCACCGACAGGCCGGGGCCCTCGACGCCGGCCCAGTTGATCGCCGGCCAGTCGCCGTTGCCGCCGGCCCGGCCCCAGGTGGGCGTGTAGGGCCTCCGTTCCAGCTGCCCGTAGGCGATGCCGTAGAGGAGCCGCCCCCGCACCACCGGCACGGGCATGGCCACGCGGACGCGCTGGTTGAAGCTGTCCCAGTCGATGTCCAGGCGGAAATCGACGCGGTCGAGCCCCTCGTACAGCGTGACGGTGGCCTGGCCCTGCAGCGTGCCGAGGCTGAAGGGCAGGGCGTTGGCGATGCCGAAGCTCAGCCGCTGGAACCCTTCGCCGGCCTGGGCCCCCAGCAGTGTAGTGTGCGGGGCCAGCGGCGTGCGGGGGCGGTCCGGCGAGCGGGTCTCCCAGGGCGAGCCCTCATCGCGCTCCAGGACGATATCGTTGGGCCGATAGCCCAGCGTGGCCGCCACGTCACGGCCCAGCCGGCGGTCGTGGATCGCCAGCAGGCCGTGCGCGTCGGCCGTCACGCGGAAGCGCTCGTTCTCGATGGTCGGTGTCGCCAGGGCCTTGGGCGTGGCCGCGGCCTTGGCGCGGGGGGCCACGCGGTAGCGCTCGGCCGAGAGCGCCGCGACGGGCCGGGCGACGAACTCCACCGCCACCTGTCCGTTGTCGAGCGTCCGCTGGCCGACGACCGGCACGGCCCGGCCATCGGGGCCGCTCAGCCGCACGCCGGTGGGGCCGGCCTCGACGACGGCCTCGACCAGCCCGCCGACGGCCTGGCCGTAGGGGTTCAGCACGCTGATGCGGTCCTTGGCCGGGCGGGTCAGCTTGGCCAGGGCCCGCTGGCGGACGCGGTCGGTCAGGGCGTCGATCTGCCGGCCCATGTCCAGCAGCTCGTCGTAGGCCGGGTCGACGTGTGTGGCCGTCAGGGCGTCGTGGAACATCGTCAGCAGCAGCGTCCGCCAGGCCTCGTCCAGCTCGGCGCGGGCGTAGCGGCCCCCGGCCCGGGCGGCCAGGGCGCTGAGGGTCTCGGCGGCCAGCAGGGCGTACTCCTGCCGGCGGCACATCTGCTTGAGGCGGATCCGCCCGACCCACACGCCGGAGCTGTTGGGGTTGAGCTCGACGCCCGGGTGCACCCGGTCGGCCGGCGGGTCGGTGCGGGCATCGAGCCGGTCCTGCACGAAGCGGCGATGGTCCTCGTGGAGCGTGAAGGACACGTCGAAGCCCCGCTGCCGGTGCTGGGCGACCCAGTCGATCAGGGCGGGGTTGGGCACCAGCTCCTCCGGCCCGGCCATCACGAAGGCGGGCTCGCCGGTCCGCTCGGCGTCGCCGAGCGTCCGCGGCAGGCGGGCGGGCAGGGCCCGGGTGTCGATGCCCCGCTGCTCGCACGCCTCGCAGCCCTCCCCGCCGCACTGGCGGCAGGGGGGGTACTTGTCGAAGCCGCCCGAGTTGTCCAGCTGCGCCGGCCGGGCCGTGCAGACCACCGAGCCGTCGAGCCCCCGCCAGTAGTCGCCCCGCACGGGGCTGTAGCAGAAGCCGATCGTCCAGGGCAGCTCGACGCCGCAGAGGATCTGCGGCAGCTGGGCGCCGTTGCCGAACCCGTCGTACCGCGCCCCGACCGTGCAGGGCGTGCCGAGGTGCTGCTCGACCCACAGCAGCCCCAGCAGCCAATTGCGGACCATGCTCTCGCCGAGCACCATGTTGCAGTCGATGATGTTCTCGCCGGCGCCGGCGACGGCGAACCGCCCCTCGGCCGCCAGGGCCCGCAGCTCGTCGAGCCGCTCGGGGTGGCGATGGAGGAACTGGCGCAGCACGAGGGTGGACTCGGCCTCGAAGCGGTAGTCCGGGTGCTGGCGGGCCAGCGCCAGGGCGTCGAGCATGTAGTAGCTCTGGATGTCGGCGTAGGAGGCGTAGAGGTTGCCCTTGAACTCGAAGCGGCGGTCCCAGCAGCGCCGCCAGATCGGGTCGAAGTGGTTGCACACGATCACGCCGACGAAGCGCCGGTTCTCACTCATGCGGTGTCCTCAGCGGGAGGCGGTAGGGGTCGGGCCAGCCCAGTCGGCCAAGGCCCGGCGGTAGTAGGGGGTTACCATGGGGCCGTGAAGGATCGGGTCGTTCACCGCGCGGAGCCAGCCCAGCAGGGCCGCGTCCAGCTCGGCGCGGACGGCGGCGCAGGCGGGCTCGTCGGCGAGGTTGGTCGTCTCGAGCGGGTCGGCCTGCAGGTCGTACAGGGCGACCAGCGGGAGGTCCTGGTCGGGCCCGCCGCCCTCGAACGGTGCGGGCACGGCCGGCACACGGCAGGGGCTGAAGCTGCGGACCAGTTTGTAGCGGTCGGTGCGGACGCAGCGGGTCTCGTGCCCGCCGGGGGTGTGGCCATGCTGCATGGCGAACAGCCACTCGCGGTGGGGCTCCTCGCCGTCGAAGGCGCCCGCGAAGCTGAGGCCCTCGACGTCGTCGGGCACGTCCAGGCCGGCTAACTCCAGGAGGGTGGGCACCAGGTCGACGTTGCCGGCGAGGTGGTCGCAGACGCGGCCACCCTCGATGCCCCCGCCGGGCCAGCGGACCAGCAGGCCGATGCCGATGCCGGGGTCGAAGAGGGTGGCTTTGGCGCGGGGGAAGGGGATGCCGTGGTCGGTCGTCCAGATCACCAGCGTATCGCGTTCGAGATCCGCCTCGCGCAGGGCGTCGAGGATGCGGCCCACGTTGGCGTCCATCGCGCGGATGTTGCCCTGGAAGGCGGCCAGCTCGGCCCGCCCGGCCGGCGTGTCGGCCAGGTGGCCCGGCACGTGGACGCCCTTGGCGTCGTCGGGGGCCGCGCCGCCGAAGTCGAAGGGCCGGTGCGTCTCGAAGAAGCCCACCTGCAGGTAGAAGGGCGCCTCGGCGGCGGCCCGGCCCGTCAGGTAGTCGCACACGCCGTCGGCGACCGGACCGCTGGGCAGGTGCTCGTAGCTGTCGGCTGCGCGGTGCAGGCCGTGCTCGTCGAAACCCAGTTGGGCGTCGATGTCGGTCGTCTCGTGCTGGTGGCCCAGCAGGACGGTGCGGTAGCCGGCCTCGCGCAGGCGGTGCGAGAAGTGCCGCTCGCCGTCGTTGAGCCGCCAGCCCCACATGCCGTGGCACAGGCCCATCATGCCGTTGGTCTGGGGCCAGCGCCCGGTCATCTGGGCCCCGCGGCTGGGCGAGCACAGGGCGCTGGCGGCGAAGTAGCGGCCAAAGCGCCAGCCCTCGCCGGCCAGGCGGTCGAGGTTGGGCGTGTGAACGCTGGGCACGCCGTAGCAGCCCAGGTGTCGGCCCGTGTCGTGCGTGGTGATCAGCAGGATGTTCGGGCGCGTCGGCATGGGGCGGCTTCTCCTTGAGGGCTCGTGCGGCAACGGTCAGGCCGCGCCAGCATACCCGTGCGCCCGGCGGGGCACCAGGCGCAAGTCACTGCCCGGGGGTCGCGGGGGGCGGGCGGCGGGCGGCGGTGGACTCTGCCAGCTGTCCCGCATACAGTTATTGGGGACAGAGGGCCCGGTGGCCCCCAGCGTCTGGCGAGTCAGGCGCGACTGTCTGGAGTAACTCATGTACGACTCAGGGGGAGAGCTTCTATGAAAAGCACAAGAGCAACGATGCGCCTCCTCGCCCTGCTGGTCGCGCTGCTGTCGGCGGTGTGGCTCGTGGCGGGTTGCGAGGATGAGCCGACCGCGCCCGAGGCCGGCCGGATGGACCAGCCGGAGGCGGGCCAGGTCGGCACCGCCGAGCCGGCCGAGCCGTCACCTCTGGCCGAGACCGAGCGGATGCAGGAGCGGGGCGAGCTGCCCACGCTGGGCTACCTCGAGGAAGAGGACGGCCAGCTGACCGCCTCGATGACCTTCACGTCGACCGCCGGCGAGGGCGGCCTGCACATCGAGCGCGTCGGCTCGGCCGAGGTCCGCTCGGGCGCGCTGTACGAGTATGAGATCCGCGTGACCAACAACGCCCAGTACATCATGCAGAACGTCGTGCTGCACGAGATGGTCACCGGCAACTTCCAGCTCGACCGGGCCAGCCCGCAGCCGCAAAGCCGGCCCCTGCAGACCGGCCAGTCGCAGCGCCAGCAACAGACGCAACAGGGCCAGCAGCCGATGCAGCCGGGCCAGGTTCAGCCGCTCGAACCGACCGATCAGCAGGGCCAGGCCCAGCAGCAACAGCCCGGCCAGATGCGTCAGCAGGCCCAGCAGGCCCAGGCCGAGCCCGCGGTGCACACTTGGCGGATCGGCACGCTGATGCCCGGCGAGAGCCAGGTCATCCGCGTCAGCGGCACGGTGAGCGGCGCCGACGAGTTCACCAGCTGCATCGCGGCCAGCTTTGAGCCGACGATGTGCCTGGCCGTGGGCATCGTCGAGCCCGAGCTGGTCCTGCGGCGCGAGATCGTCGACGCCGAGGGCAACATCCTCGACGAGGCCTACATCTGCGAGGACCTGTTCGTCTGGTACCAGGTGACCAACACCGGCGACGCCGCCAGCGAGCCGGTCACCCTCTACGAGGAGCTGCCCCAGGGCATCACCACCGAGGATGGCCAGAACGTCGTGCAGCTGGAGGTCGGGGCGCTGGACCCCGGCGAGAGCGCCGAGCAGACGGTGCCGCTGGACCCGCAGGCCGGCGGCGAATTCACCGGCCGGGCGCGGGCCCGCACCGAAAGTATCGAGGTGCTGTCCGACCCGTCGAGTGTCACGCTGCTCCAGCCGGACCTGCAGCTGGACGTCGCCGGCCCGCGGCAGGAGTACATCGGCCGGGCGGTGACCTACCGCATCTCGCTGCGCAACCCCAGCGACGACCCGGCCATCGGCGTCGTCCTGCGGATGGACCTGCCCGAGGGGATCCGCAACGTCTCGGTCGCCGGACGCGAGGTCGACCGCGACGCCAACCTGATCCGCGTGGGTGACCTGCCCGCCGGCGAGAGCCGCAGCTTCGACATCACCTTCGAGGCCCGGCAGCCGACGACCCTCCAGGCCGCCTTCGCCGCCGAGGCCCTCTGCGTGGCCGAGAAGACCGCCTCGGTCACCACCGAGCTGGTGGGCGTGCCGGCCATCCTCATCGAGGTGGTCGACCGCGTCGACCCGGTCACGGTCGGCGACGAGACGATCTACGAGTTGAGAGTGAAGAACCAGGGCACGGCCGAGGACCTCAACGTCCAGCTCCAGGCCCAGCTGTCGCAGGGCATGGAGTTCGTCAGCGCCGAGGGCGAGACGGACGTGCAGGCCCAGGACGGCCAGTTGCAGTTCGCCCCGATCGACCAACTGGCCCCCGGCGATGTGGCGACCTGGCTGATCCGTGCCCGCGCCACCAGCCCCGGCAGCCAGCGGCTGGAACTGCAGATGACCAGCGACGCCAACACGCAGCCCGTGATCGCGATGGAACCCACCACGACCATCGGCCAGTAGGCGACGCCCGACGCTTCACCAGAGCCCGGCGGGTCGCACCGGCCCGCCTGGCTCGCTGCTGCGCGTTCGACCTGCGCACGATTCGACGGTAGGATAGAGGGGGCTGGCAGGAGGTGATTGTGCGCATCGCGAAGTTGCCCCGGTACGCCGTGGGCTGGTATGTCGACCGCGTCGGGCGGATCCGCTCGGGGCAGGTGCTGTTCTGGACGACGGCGGAGGTCGTCTGCATGTCGCTGTCGCTGCTGAGCCTGCTGACGCTGGCGGGCCTGGCCGCGGCGCGCTGGGTCGGCTGGGCCGGGCCGTGGTGGCTGGGGCGATACCTGCTGCCGGTGGCCCTGGCCGGGGCGGTGGGCTACCTGACCAACCTGATCGCCGTGACGATGCTCTTTCGGCCCTACGGGCGCGGCGACGACCACCCCATCGGCGTGCTGGGGCCCATCTGGCCGCAGGGGCTGGTGCCGCGGCACAAGGACGAGCTGGCCGAGGCCGCCGGCCGATCCGTCGCCCAACGGCTGCTCACGCCGGAGACCATCGCCGAGGAGGTCGGCGTCCTGGTCGACCGTGCCCTGAGCGACCGCGACTTCCAACGCCGCCTCCGCCAGAGCCTCGGGCCGGTCATCCGCGAACGCCTGCCCGCCGTCGTCAGCACACTGACGCCCGAGATCCTCCGCTTCATCCGCCAGATGGTGGCCGGCGGGTTCACCCGCGAGAACCTCAACCGCCTGTTCGCCGAGGTGCTCGAGCCCTGGCTGCGGGCCCCGGGCAACCGCGAAAAGCTCGTCGACGCCGTGGTGAACCTGATGCGCGAGTCGGTGCCCCAGGTGCTCGACTGGCTGCGTCTGATGGCCGAGCGGTTCCGCGAGCAGAGCGCCTGGAACCGCATGCGGCTATGGCTGGCCGAGCGGAGCGGCACGCTGGACTGGGAGGAGCTCCGCGGGCAGCTCCACGAGCACCTTGGCGACGCCGAGACCCGCCAGGTGGTGATGGAGCGGCTGGAGGGGGCCCTGCTGAGCCTGCGCGACCAGCTGGGCCAGGCCGAGCTCGAGCCGGTGGTGGCCACGCTGCAGTCGCGGGCGTCGGACTACCTCGGCGAGCTGGTCGAGGCCCAGCTGGGCCAGGTGCTGCCGGACCTGGGCCATCGCATCGCCGACGACCCGCGGTTCTGGCGCTGGCTGGAGAGCGAGGGCGTGCCGGCGCTTCGGCCCTACGCGATGGACTGGCTGGCCACGCACGGCCTGGAGGTCATCCGCCGCCACTTCGACGTGGCTGGGCGGGTCCGCTCGGCGATCGAGACCATGGACGTCCGCCAGGTCCACGAGCTGATTAACGAGGCCAGCGCCCGCCACCTCGGCGCGATCCAGGTCCTCGGCTACGCCCTGGGCCTGCTGGCCGGGCTGACGCTGCTGCTGGTGTGAGGAGGGGGAGGCGTTGATGGGTTGATGGGTTAACTGGTTAATTGGTTAACGGGTTAACTGGACGGTCGCGTAGGGTGTGCAGGTTCGCGCAGCGGTAGCGAAGCGGTTCTGCACACGGAACCGTGGCGCCCATCGCCGCCCATCGCCGCCCTCGCCGCCCTCGCCGCCCTCTTACCAATTAACCAATTAACCAGTTAACCAACAGCCGCCTGCTGCCGGGCCCGTGTACCCGCCGGGCTGCCGCTGGCGTGATTCGCGGCCTGAGGGTATGGTGGAGGCCCCGGTGTCCGAGTGTCCGTTGGCCCCACAGGAGGCGCAGCCATGCTGGAGATTCCCGCCCGTACCGTGCTGATCGACCCGCAGGTGTACGACCGCCCGGCCTGCGCGGCCCGGCTGGAGCGCATGCGGCCGCACGTCCGCTGCGACGACGTCCGCGAGATGACCCCCGCCGACTACGCGGCAGTGCTGCAGACGAAGAAGCGCCGCCACGGCAAGGACGACTTCCGCGACGACTGCACGGTGGTGTTCACCACCTTCGACGAGGCCCGGCGGGGCTGGTACTACCACCTGCGCCAGGCCCAGGAGGTCTACCGCAGCCAGGGCGGGTTCTGTCAGACGGCCCTGGAGCTCAACCTGATCGATGGCTGCGTCTTCCGCTGCGCGTACTGCGGGTTCGGGCGGTTCATCGTGTTCTACCTCGACGTCGAGCGGCTCATCGCGGGCCTCGACGAGCCGTTCGCCCGTTACCCGGCCCAGCGGCTCTACAAGTACAGCAACATGACCGACCTGCCGCCCTTCGAGCCCGAGCTCGACGCGGTCGGGCCCATGGTGCGGCGGTTCGCCCGCGAGGCCGACCGCCACTGCATGCTCTTCACCAAGAGCGACAACGTGGACTTCCTGCTGGACCTCGACCACCGGGGCCACACCATCGTCAGCTGGTCGCTGTCCAGCCGAACGGTCAGCCGGCTCGTCGACCGCCGCACGGCCGACATGGACGAGCGGATCGCCGCGATGGCCAAGTGCCAGGCCGCCGGCTACCCCGTGCGGGCCCGGCTGAGCCCCATCGTGCCGGTCCGCAACTGGCGGCAGGAGTACCGCGACTGCCTCGAGGCCCTTTTCGCCGCCTGCCGGCCCGACCTGGTGACGATGGAGCTGCTGGGCTGGTTCGACTTCGCCGACCTCGGCCAGCTGCTGCCCGTCGAGCTGCTCGACGAGCAGGCCTATGCCGCCGCCCGCGACTCGGCCGAGCAGCTCCGCGGCGTCAACTGGGGCCCCTTCCCCCAGGCCACGCACGAAGAGGTATACCGCTTCTGCCTCCAGACCGTGGCCGAGCTGTCGCCCGGCACGCCGGTGAGCTTCTGCCACGGCACCGTAGAGACGTGGCAGGCCCTGGGCGGCCTAACCGGCATGACGCCCGAGAGCTACCTGTGCAACTGCGGCGCCATGAGCACCCCCGGCGGCCCGCTCTACGAACGGAGGCGGCCGGAGGG
>JAWLCG010000119.1:0-12391 GCA_041687295.1 Phycisphaerae bacterium
CTGGGAATTATCGCTTTGGGCCTCCGGCATGGGATGGGCTCACGCCCCTGTCGGCCGGCCGGGCCCAAGGAGGGGCGTCTCAGAGCCTCTGCCGGTGGGCGGGAATGCAATGAATCCCGGGGTCCGGGGCAGAGCCCCGGGCGGTTTCTCTGCCGGCGGTGCAGGGGAAATCGTTACAAAAGATCAAGAGCCTTCGCATTAGTGGTACAGAGAGAAGAAACACAGAGATTTCTTGAGGTTCAGAGGAAGCCGGCGCACTGTGGAGTGACGAGCCGACGTTGAGCCCCTCCAGCGGGCGCCCCGTCCGAGAAGCCCACGCAAGGCATTGCGTGGGCGTGGAAAGAGGCGCCAGTGCCCCCTGGACGCCAGCGGCGCCCGTGGGACCAAGGCGATACAATCTATTACGCATTAACCCATTAACGCGTTAACGCAGTGACGAACCAACCAATTAACCAATTAACGGATTAACCTGTCCCCCCCGCCATGCTCGACGCCCTGAAAAACTTCCTGGCCCGGCTGAACTGGCCGATCTTCGGCGCGATGGTCGGGCTGATGGCCATCAGCATCCTGGCCATCCGCATGGCCGAGGGCGTCGAGGCCGGCCTGGCCGGCAACAGCGCCCGCCAGACGATCTTCGCCGCCATCGGCCTGGGCGGGTTCCTGCTGGCGATGCTGATCCCCTACGGGCGGATCGGGCGGTGGAGCTACGCCCTGTTCGGCTTCACGCTGGTGCTGCTGTGCGTGGTGTTCGCCTTTCCCGCCCAGCGCGAGGCCCAGCGCTGGATCTACATCCCCGGGGCCGAGGTTATCAACTTCCAGCCCTCCGAGCTGGCCAAGCTCACCTTCATCATCGCCCTGGCCTGGTACCTGCGCTACCGCGACAGCTACCGTCGGCTGCTGGGGCTGATCTGGCCGTTCATGATCACGCTGGTGCCGCTGGTGCTGATCCTGATGGAGCCGGACCTGGGCACAAGCATCCTGCTGCTGCCGACGCTGATGATGATGCTCTTCCTGGCCGGGGCTCGGCTGCGGCACCTGGCGGTGGTGGTGGGCCTGGGGGCGCTGGTGGTGTTCACGCCGATCCCGAGGCCCGTGGAGATGGTCCCCTTCGAGCAGCAGCTCTCGGCCGAGCGATTCGGCGTCCGCCGGCTGGGGCCCGTTCGGCTGTTCCGCATCCGCAAGCCCGCCGGCCAGACGCTGCCCGACTGGAAGCACGTGCCGCAGGTGCCCGTCGCCTACGCCCGCCTGCAATGGGGGGCGGGGCAGGCCTACGACCTGGTCCCGCTGAGCCTGCGCGGCATGGGCGCGATGGGCAAGGATTACCAGGTCCGCCGCATCGAGGGCTGGCTGCGGACGGACGATCCCCGCGTCCGCAACGACACGGGCTACCAGCAGCACCAATCCATCATCATCCTGGGGGCCGGCCGGCTCTGGGGCCAGGCCCGCGCCGGCGACCTGCCCGACTACTTCCCCAGCCTGCCCGACGACCACACCGACTTCATCTTCAGCATCATCGGCGGGCAGTGGGGCTTCGTGGGCTGCGGGGCGGTGCTGGGGCTCTACGTGGTGATCTTCGTGGCTGGCCTGGGCGTGGCCAGCTCTACGAACGACCCCTTCGGCCGACTGCTGGCGGTGGGGGTGCTGGCCCTGCTGGCCGCCCAGATCTTCATCAACATCGGCATGACCCTGGGCCTGATGCCCGTCACCGGCATGACCCTGCCGCTGGTAAGCTACGGCGGCTCGAGCCTGCTGGTCAACTGCATGGCCCTGGGCCTGCTGGTCAACGTCGGCTCCAACCAGGCCGTCTCGCTGGCCCCGCGCCCCTTCGAGTTCGGCGCCAGCCGACCCGAGGACCAGACCCGCATCCTGCCCGCCCTGCCCCAGTTCAGCGGCCGGCGGTAGACCGGGCCACTGAGGACACGGAGGACGCAGAGAGAAGACACAGAGCTTTCGCACGGAGACAGAGTGTATATAGCCCCGGGCTTGCCCGGGGTCTTCGCGAACTCTCACCACCGCCGGGTTCCGAAGACAGGGCACCCCGCTGTGCCGAGCCGGCGTCGAGCCCCGCGATGAGCACCCCGTCCGAGAAGCCCACGCAAAGCATTGCGTGGGCGTGGAAAGACCGCGCCGAGGCACCCAAAAGCGCCAGGGCGCCCGTGGGACCTAAACGGCACAATCTTCAACGCAGTGACGCAGTGACGAGCTAACCAGTTAACCAATCAACCAATTAACCAATTAACCCATCATCCAGACACTCCCCATCACGCCCCGCGGCGGCGGCTTGGGGATCAGGATCAGCTCGCTGTTGCGTTCGAAGTAGACCAGCCAGATGACGCTGAGCACGACGTAGACGCCGCAGAGGGTCCAGCAGCTCAGTTCGACCAGGCGGAGGTGGCTGAAGCTCAGCAGCACGACGCTGGCGAAGACCAGCGTGCCCAGCTTGAAGGCCGTCACCGCGTACGGGTGCTCCAGCAGGTAACGGGCGATGGGGTTGGCCTCGTTGAAGGTGCCCATGTTGTGGGCGATGATCGTGAACATCAGGTCGAAGCTGTTGAGCACCCACAGCAGCACCAGCAGCAGGACCACCCGCCGCCGCCGGCGCACGACGGGCCCATGGCTGGCCCCCTTCAGCGAGCCGACCAGCCAGTCCAGCGAACGTGCTTTGGGAGGCAGGTCTTCCGTCATAGTCAGTTCCGAGGGTATCATCCCTCTGTATAACGGCTGAATCAACCCGGGCCTTTACCGCGTCTTCAAAAATGGAAAGGAGCCCCGGTGCCGCGGCTACGGCGTTTGTGGCCACGTCGTCAGGCCATCGCAGCCGCTTGGAAGTCCCAGACGCCATAGAAGGGCTAACCCCTTGTCGCACAATGCCCCCATACAGCCCACCCCGGCCGACCCCGCAGATTCGGGCCCCTGGCTGGCCCTGCCGGACACGCCGGGGGCCCTGCGAGTGCATCGCGGGGCCCGCGCCGACCGCCGACCCGTCGTGCTGCTGCACGGCATCCAGAGCCATCCCGCCTGGTTCGTCGGCTCGGCTGAGTTCCTGGCCCGGCGGGGCCATCCGGTCTACCAGCTCCAGCGGCGAGGGAGCGGAAGCTCCGCCGGGCCGCGGGGCCATGCCCGCTCGTGGGGCCAGCTGCGGGGCGACCTCGACGCCGCCCTCGACTGCGTTGGCCAGGACGCCGGGGCGGATCGGCCCTGCCTGATCGGCATCAGCTGGGGGGGCAAGTACGCCGCCTGCTACGCGCTGGACCGCCCCGACCGCCTGGCCGGGCTGGTGCTGGTCGCCCCGGGGCTCTCGGCCCGGGTGGACCTGCCGCTTGCGACGAAGCTGGCCGTGGGCGTCTGTGCAGCCCTCGCGCCGCGCCGGGCCTTCCCGATCCCCCTCAACGAGCCCGAGCTGTTCACCGACAACCCCGCCCGCCAGGCCTGGATCCGCGACGACCCGCTCCGCCTGCGGGCCGCGTCCGCCCGCTTCCTGGCCGTGAGCCGCTGGATGGACCGCCGACTCGCCGCCGCCCCGCCCGGCAGCCTGGCCCCGCCCGTCCACCTGCTGCTGGCCCGGCGCGACCGCATCATCGACAACGCCCGCACGCGCGCCCTGCTGGAGCGACTGGCCCAGCCAAGCCTGGCCGTCACCGAACTGCCCGCCAGCCACACGCTGGAATTCGAGCCCGACCCCGGCCCGTTCCACGAAACCCTCGCCGCCGCCGTCGAGGCCTGCGGGTAGGGGCCCTGGGGGGTTCGGGGGACACCCCAGCTGACTCGCTCCGAGTTCAGTACGGTGTCCCCCGAATCCGAAGCGGTAGCCGCTTTCCGGCCGGCTGCGACCCCCAGGCCCTGGCGTTCCATCGACGTCTGAGCCTCGGGCAGCTATTGCCTCTCGCGTGCTGCGCGGATGCGCCATAGGCCGCAGCCGACAAAATGGCCGGCCACGCAGGAGCCGACCAGGACGAACCAGCCCAGGCCGTCAACCCAGCCTTTCTGCAGCGCCTCGCCCACGTTGGCGACCAAGCCGAAGATGGCCAGCCCGGCGATGACCAAGCAGGCCTTGCCGAGCGTTCTCTCCACGTCGCGCCGCTTCCGGTACCAAGCCCGCCACTCCGCTACCGCCAGGGCCCCCGCCAGCGGGAACATGAGGATACCCCCCAGAAACGAGCCCGGCGATGCCGTCGCCCCTATGCTCGCGACACTCGCGGCCATGAGGAACACGGCGAGGGCAAAGTTGGTGACGAAGAAGAACGCATGCATTCGATCCCACCCCATCCTTACGGCTTGCGCTTGTCGGGTTCAGGGGACACCGTACCCAACTCACGCCCGAGTTCAGTACGGTGTCCCATGGACTCTTACGGTTCTGTCGGAAGGCTCAGGTCTTTCGGCTTTCCAGGCCGTTGATCAGGCCGGAGAGCATCTTGGCGACTTCCTCAAGGTCGGCCTTCATCTGCTGGTGTTGCGATGGCCCAAGCAGTTTCTGCCGGTTGGCCAGTTCCAGCAGCGGCACGCACTCCTGCACGCTGCCGCGGGCGATGCCGAAGAAGTTGCGGCGGTCGGCCTTAGTAAAGCGGCCGTTGCCCTCGGCGATGTTGGCGGCAATGGACAGGGCGGCACGGTTGAGCTGGTCGGCCAGGAAGAAGTAGCCGCGCGGGAAACTCCGGGTCAGTGTGCAGACGGCGTCGGCGAAGGCGACGCTTTTCTGGTAGACCTGCAGCTTCTCGAACGCGAAGGACATGGTGGGAGCATATCCCGTTGGCCAGAAAGTAGAAAGGGGAAAGTAGACCGCAGGAGAGGGCTTGGTGCGGCTGAGCGGCGGTGGGCTCAATGAGGCGTCAGTTGGTCTGGGCCGGCAAGACCAGAGAGTAGAGAGTAGAAAGGAGACCGCAGGAGAGGGCTTGGTGCCCTGGGGCGGCGGTGGGCTCAGCGAGGCGTCAGCCTCTGGTCTACTCTCTCCTTTCTCCTCTCTCCTGCTCTAGTAAAAGAGGCCGCCCGAAGGCGGCCTCTTTTACTCGGGGCGGTGAGATTTGAACTCACGACCTCTTGACCCCCAGTCAAGCACGCTATCCAAGCTGCGCCACGCCCCGGGGTATCCGGCCGGGCTGGGCCCGGCACGGAAGAAAGAGTATAGGCAAACCGGTCGGGCCCGTCAAGTCTGTTACGGGCCGACGGACCACAATGTTCTGCGGCTCGCGGCGGCGACCCGGCCAAGCCCCGGCGGGGGACGAGCTACTCGGCGGCGGGTGGCTCGGGGGCGGTCAGGGCCTTCATCATGGCCTGCTGCAGGGCCATCTGGAACTCCTGCTGGAACCGCGGGAGGGTCATGCCGGCGTCGTCGGCCTTGCCGGCGGTCTGGCGGAAGGCCTGGGTCATGGCCTTGAGGGGGGCGATGTCCTGCTCGGTGCCGGTGCCGAGGAAGGCGTCGGGGCGGACGCGCCACTGGCCCTGGCGGCGGACGAGGTGGAAGACCTGCCCGCCGTCGGGGTTGGAGAGGGTGGCCTGGTCGCCGTCCTGCTCGAGCTGCATCTGGGCGGCGGTGGCGGTGATCGTCTCGACGGCCTGCGAGTCGAGGCCGCTGGGGCCCATACCGGAGAACTCGGCCTGCCAGGCCTGTTCGCCGAAGGCAGCCCGGCCGGCGCGGTCGAACTCGCGCTGGGCGCTGAACCAGTCGAACAGGGCGTCGTAGAAGGGCTTCTGCTCGGGGGCGACCTCGGCGACGGCGTAGAACTGGTCGGCCTGGCCGGAGTCGATGGCGGCGGCCATGGCGGCGACGGCGGCCTGGGGACGCGAGCGGTCGATGGCGCGGGCGTCGACGGGCTCGGCGGGGGTTTCCGCGGCCGGTGCGGCGGGGGCCTGGGCCTCATCGGCGGGGGCCGGCGCGGTCGGGAAGGGCAGGGGCTGGGGCTCGGCCGGTGCCAGTTCGGGGGCGGGTTCGTCGGCCGAGGCCTCAACGGCGTTCGGCAGCATCACCGGGGCCTGCGGGGCGTTGTCCTCGTCGGGGGCCGAGTCGTCGCCACAACCGGCCAGGCTCAGGGCCAGGGCCATCGCCAGGGCCAACATCCACGTCTGGGTGCTCATGGGGTCCACCTGTCGGATCGGGTCCGGTAGGCCGACGGGCGGGATCCGAGCCATCCCCGGCGGCAGGACACACGCGCCTAGCTATACCCGCCGGGGGCCTCGACGGCAAGAGGCCCCATGGGCGGTGAAGGCGTCGAGCTGGGGGTCCTGGCTGCGGTGCATCTCGGCCAGCAGCAGGGCCCGCAGGTGGCTGAGGGTGTCGGCGTGGGCGGGCTCGGCGATGAGGTTGTGCAGGGCGTGGGGGTCGGCGGTGAAGTCGTAGAGCTCTTCGGGCACGCGGAAGCGGAACAGGCGGGCGCGGTCGGCGACGGCGGGGTCGGTCTGGGCGGCGGTGGCCATGGCGGGCCAGGTCAGGCCGCTCATCGACTCGTTGCGGAAGGGGATCTGCCCGTCGGCCCAGGCGTTGAAGATGTAGCCGAACTGGCCATGGTGCACGGCCCGCATGGGGTAGGCCCGCCCGCCGGCGATGGTGTTGATGTGCGTGACGAGGTGGTCGCGGCCAGCGGCGGCGGCGTCGCTCAGCACCGGCAGGAACGATCGCCCGTCGATGCCCGCCAGCGGGGGCAGGCCCAGGGCGTCCAGGAGCGTGGGGGCCAGGTCGATGCCGTTGATGAAGTGTTCGTCGTCGACCCGGCCAGCCTCGACGACGCCGGCCCAGCGGACGATCCAGGGCGTGCGGGTAGAGTGGAGGTAGCAGTTGGTCTTGGCGAAGGGGAAGGCCATCCCGTTGTCCGACAGGAACACGACGATCGTCTCGTCGGCCAGGCCGGAGGCGTCGAGGGCGGCGAGGACTTCGCCGACGGTATCGTCGCAGCGGCGGCAGCTGCTGGCGTACTGGGCCAGCTCGGTGCGGACCTCCGGCAGGTCCGGCAGAAAACCGGGGACGGTGATCTCGTCGGGCCCGAAGATCCGCGAGGGGGCGGGGAGGCGGTCGAGGATGTCGGCCGTCTGATGGTTCTCGCGCTCCTGGGCCGAGCCGTGGAAGGGCCGGTGCGGGTCGTGCGCGTTGGCCATCAGGAAGAAGGGGCGATCCTCGCCGGCGGCGCGGGCGAGGAAGGCCCTGGCGTGCTGGCCATAGAGGGACGGGTCGCGGCCCTGGGCCAGGTCGACGCGGTCGACGGCGTAGTCCCAGCAGAACTTCTCGGGCGGGGCGAGGTGCTCGACCTTGCCCAGGATGCCGTTGAGGTAGCCCGCCCGGCGCAGCGATTCCTGCAGCGTCGGCACGTCGGGAGCGATGGGGTGGAAGCCCGGGGCGCCGCTGTTGTGGGGGTATCGGCCGGTCATCATGGCCTGGCGCGACGGCTGGCAGATAGCGGCCGTCACGTGCGCGCGGCGGAAGATCGCGCCCTGTCCGGCCAGTGCGTCAATGTGCGGCGTGAGCGGCAGGCCCGCGGCGCCCATGGCGGTGACGGCGTCCCAGTTCATGTCGTCGGCGGTGATCAGCAGGACGTTCATGGGCTTGACCTTATGTGGGGACAGGTGGACCCGCGGGGACCCCTGGCGAGGGTCCTATTTCTGATTGCAGAGTTCCGATTTGCTCTCCGGGTGCCGTGGTTGCGCTCTTTGCAGCCATGTCTTTACCGCTCTGAACACCCGCGTGGCTGGAACCATCGCAGCCACGGCACCCGGAACAGAGGGGATCTTCGAAAATCCGAAATCAAAAATCAAAGATCGCGTGACCCTCTCCAGCAGCCGCCAGTCGTGCAGGCGGTCGACGAGGGTGACCGCTAGCTTGTACCGTCCGTCGGTGGCCATGCGGGCGGGGCGGAACGGGCGGTATCGTACACGGCCTGGAGGTTCGCCAGCGGCGTGCGGGGGGCGAGGTTGTTGCCCTCCTGCAGGATGAACCGCCCGCCGGCCAGGACGCCCGAGGCGAGGATCTCCCGCGTCCGCTGGGCGCACTGCTCTGGTCGGCCGTGCAGCAGCAGCGACACGTGCGGGCCGCCGGAGATCTCCACCTCGGGGCCCAGCTCGGCTCGCAGGACGGCGAAGTCGACGGGGAAGCCCGTGTCGAAGCTCGTGACGCCCAGCTCGTCGCGGATCGTGCGGAAGAGGCGCGTGGCGTCACCGCACAGGTGGATCGCCCGACGGGCGCTGGCCGGGCCCATCGCCTCGTACCACGCCCGGTGTACCGGCAGCACCACCTCGCGGTAGGTGTCCAGGCCGATGAGCTGCACGGAGTCGTCGGCGTAGCCGATCGTGCCGGGCGGAGCCGTCTCGCCGGTCAGCGCCGCCACGAAACGGTTGCGGGCCAGGATGCCCCGCTGGATGTGCTCCAGCAGCCGCCGGGCCTTGGGGGGCTCCTCCACCAGCAGCGTGAGGATCTCGGACCCGAAGACCTGCACCGCGACCGTCAGTGGCCCCTCGGTGCCCAGGCCCAGCTTCGCCAGCCGCACCGGCCGACCGGCGTAGCGGAAGCTCCGCGCCTCCTGGGCCACCCGGGCGTAGTAGCTCAGCGTGTCGCGGAAGAACGGCCGGTCCAGCGGCTCGGTGAACTCGCGGCCGAGGAAGGCATCCACGTCGCCCAGGCCGTATGCCGGCTCGGCCGAGGGCAACTGCCCCTCGGGGTACTCCACGCGGGCGCCGAAGTAGGCGGCGTCGCCGTGGTTCATGAACCCCAGCCGCAGGGTCCACAGGTCCGGCACCTCGGTTTCGCCGTCGCTGACGGGCCCCAGGCCGGTCAGGCGGTACTCCTCGAACCGCGCCATCACCTCCATCGCCACGGCCGGCTTATGGAAGAACTCCGCGTACGACCAGCCCCGTTCGTTCAGGGCCGGGTCGAGCATGACCATGCGGTTGTTGACGTTCCACCGCACCGGCACCCGAATCGGCCGGCCCTGATGGTAGGCCTGCCAGATTTGTTGACGCGAAGGCTCCAAGGTGCACGGCTCCGGTAAAAGGAGGGGTTGGGATGAGAGCTTCCGTACCCTACATTCTGCCCGCCCAGTCGCCCAGCAACTCGGCGACGGCGACGGGCTGGCCGGCCTGGTCGATGCTGGTGTAGGCGGCGATGCCGGCGAGGATGCTGTAGGTGCCGTCGACCTGGCTGGCGGCGCGGTTGAGCGGGTCGGCCGGCGGGTCGAGCAGGAAGACGCTGTCGAGCAGCGGGTCGTCGCCGCCGCCGTGGCCGCCGGTGCCGGTCCAGATCTCCAGGGCGCGGGGCTTTTCGAACATGGGGATCAGCGTGGTGGTGGTCTTGCCCTTCTCCAACTCGCCCGGCACGGTGCCGTCGCCGCTGATGTAGGTGCTCTCGCAGCAGTTGTGCTCGATGCGGCCCAGGGTGCCGCTGAAGCTGATGCGGTAGCCCTCCCAGGGCTGGAAGGCCTGGAGGCAGTAGCTCAGCTGAGCGCCGTTGCGGTAGGCGACGTTGACGACCATGTTGTCCCAGATGTCGATGGCGTCGCTGAAGACGCAGCGGTCGCGGAAGTATCCGTCGTGGGCCTCGTTGTCGAGGTAGAGGGCCTTGAGGTTCTCGTTGCCGGCCAGGTCGAGGCGGAAGTCGCACTTTTCGGCGACGGGGCAGCCGTGGCAGCGCTCGGACCGACCGGCCAGGCCAAGCCGATCGGCGGTGGCGGGCGTGTAGAACTGGCGGGCGCCGAAGGCGCTGACACGCTGGGGGACGCTGTCGAGCCACCAGTTGACCAGGTCGAAGTGGTGGGTGGCCTTGTGGACCAGCAGGCTGCCGCTGTTGTCGCGGTGGCGGTGCCAGCGGCGGAAGTAGTCGGCCCCGTGGCGGGTGTTGAGCAGCCAGGTGAAGTCGACGGCCAGCACGTCGCCGATGACACCGTCGAGGATCATCTGCTTGACCTGACTGCGCGGCGGGCTGTAGCGGTAGTTAAAGGTGACGCGGAGCTTTCGGCCAGTGCGGGCCTGGGCTTCGAGGATGGCGCGGCACTTGTCGGCGTCGGTGGTCATGGGCTTTTCGGTGATGGCGTCGCAGCCCAGCTCCATGGCCCGGATGATGTACTGGTGGTGCGTCCCATCGACGGTGGTGACGATGACGGCGTCGGGGCGGCACTGGGCGATCATCTGGTCGAACTGCTCGGCCGAGTAGGTTGGAATCTCGGGGTGCCCCTCCGGGCGGCGCTGGTTGACGAGGTCCATTCGGCCGGGGTTGGTGTCGCACAGGCCCACCAGCTCGGCGATGTCGGCGTAGCGGTTCCAGATGGCCCGAGTGTACATGCCCGAGCGCGAGCCCAGACCGATCTGACAGTAGCGTTTGCGATTGGCCACGACGTTGCTCTCCTTGTGCTGGCTCAAGTGCGGTCCACGCAGCCTACTATACTCGCCGGGCACCCCGAGGGGAACCGTCCGTGTTGGGCCGGGCGGTGAGAGAAAATCGTTTTCCGGCGCGGGCAGGTATAGACACGGGCCGGGCGGGGCCTACGATTGAAGCAGAAAAAGGGGACGCCAAAATCCAGGGCCCGCAACGCCCTCTCGGAGACCGCCATGGAGTCTTTGCGAACGCCGCCATCGCTGCCTGTCGATCCGCGCCGGACCTGTTCCGCTGTGGCGACCCGCAGCCCGTCGGGCCGGGCAAGTCGATGGGAGTCTGTCGTGCGCAATGGGCTTCCGAAGGGCGGGAGCGATCTGTTCTGTAAGGGGGAAGTACTATGCAGAGGTTTGTACTGGCGGCTGTAGTGGCTGCCGTCGCGCTGACCGGCGTGGCGCAGGGGGGGGCGGTGGTCAGCGGCACGCAGGAAGTGTATCGGCTCCTGGACAATCTCCAGGAGACCGACTCGCCCACGTCCACGATCCAGTGGACGCATGAGAATCCGTACACCAACGACGTGGCCAATGCCCTGGCGCGGGGTCACATCGTCGGCGCGACGCTCACGATCGTAGCCGAGGACGTCGATGCCGAGGAGAGTACCCGCATCGTCTGGTACGACGCCCAGGGCGGCCGGCACGTGCTGGGCTCGCTGCTGTGCCAGGGCTTCAGCGACCGCAAGCTGCCCAAGCCGGGCCCGGCCTTTCGCAGCAAGCACCGCACGACCACGACGTTCGAGATCGACCCCGCCTGGCTGGCCGGGAGGAACGTCGTGCAGGCCGAGATCCTGGGCATCGGTCTGTATGCCCCGGGCGGGTTCGAGATCGAGACCTCCACGCTCAACATCGCCCACGTGCCGGCTCCCGGCGCGGTGCTGCTGGGCGGGCTGGGGTTGGCGGTGGGGGGCCTGTGGCAGCGCCGGCGGATGGAGCCCGACGAGCCAGCCTGACCGTCCGCTACTCGAGTCGGACGGGTCAGCCCGGGCGGCGTGGTCGGCCTTTTCGGCGGCTGCGCCGCCCGGCTGCGCGCAGGGGGGCGGACGTATCGTAGGCTGCAGGGGGATCCATTCCACCGAAACGGTTGGCTGGTGCGGCAACCCTTACGCGGCCACAGAGGCCGGGAGGTTGGCATGACGGTTGCGCTTGTTGGCGCGGCGGGCCTGGAGTGGCTCGCCTGGAGTGTTCCCTTGGCCGGGGTGAGCCTGGCCCTGTCGTGGCTGACCGGCGCGACCGCTTTCGTCAGCACCGCGGTGCGTTTCCCGTGGCCTGGCCTGGAGCGGGGCCGGCCCGGACCGACGGGCCCCTGGGGCGCCTGTCCCCATTGCCGGCGGCGCCACTACCCCTGCGCGCTGGCCTGCACGCGGTGCGGGTACCGCCTTCGGCCCCCCGCGCGGCAGTGCTAGGCTCGGCCTTGATCTGCAGAGGTCACCCGGTCCGCGAGGCGTGCGGCGGACCGGCGTGCCCTTTGCGCGTGCGGGCGAGCGGTGCTGACGCCCCGCTTGCCCGGGGCACCCAGAGCCACGGTCGACCGGCAAAGGGGCCAGGGGTCCGTTGAGAACGGTCAGCTGGCCTCGCTGTGGCGGTTGACGTAGTCGCGGACGAAGGCCTCCATGTCGCCCTCGTCGCAGGCCATGCCCAACTCGCTGGCCCGGTCGAGCACCTGCTGACCCGTCAGGCCCTGGCGGGCGCCGATGGCCATCATCGTGAACGCCCCGGCCCGCTTGCCCAGCTTGCAGTGGACAAAGACCGGCTTGGGCGCGTCGGTGAGCGCCTCGCGGAAGCGGTCGACCGTGGCGTCGTCTACGTCCTTCATCGAGACCGGCACGTGGCGGAACTCCATGCCCAGCTCGCGGACGGCCTGGCCTTCCTGGTCGGGCGACAGGGGCATGAGGTCCTCGCCGGCGTGGCGCAGGTTGATGACGCTGCGGTAGCCGTCCTGGGCCATGGCCTTGAGTTCGGCCTGGCTGGGCTGGGCGCCGATGGTGATCTCGTCGGTGATCGCAAGGCGGTCGGGCATGGTCGTCTCCCCCAGATACGGGTCAATAGGTGACAG
>JAWLCG010000120.1:0-12256 GCA_041687295.1 Phycisphaerae bacterium
GAGCTTCCGGTATACCGGATGGCCCGATACAATGCGCGCATTCATTGGCCCCAAAAACGAATAATTGGGCAACAGGCCCGGCAATCCGTGGGCTTGGGCAGCAGACGCGTGGGCGGCGCACAGGGGCGATCGGCAGACGGTGCGGGTCGCCGTCTTGTGCCGGGCGGGGCCGTGGCGTACCATGGCCGCTCACCGAAGTCGCCAACCCTCAAGGAGCCTGCCATGGACGAAACCCGGATCGAGTCGCTGGAGGACCTCTGGCCGTTGCAGGCGGCGCTGAACGCCCGGGCGGGCTTCGACACCGAGGCGCTGGGCAAAGCCCTGGCCGCCGCCCAGCGCGACGGCGCCCTGCCGGAGGAGGGCGGCCTGCGCCTCGAGGTGGGCCGGGCGCTGAAGTGCTACGTCGACGCCCTGTCGGCCGAGTGCCACGAGCTGCAGGAGTGCCTCAGCTGGAAGCACTGGTACCGCGAGGCCAAGCAGGGCCGACAGCACGAGCTGCGCGACCTGCAGAACGCCCGCGTCGAGGCCGTCGACATGCTGTTCTTCTGGATCAGCCTCTGCCAGCTGCTGGGGCTGGAGCCCGACGACGTCTACCGCCTCTACGCGGCCAAGCTGGGCATCAACCACCGCCGCCAGGACGAGAACCGCACCCAGGCCGAGCACGCTGCCCATGAGCAGGAGAACCGGACGGTGGAGTAGGGGGGAGGGAGTAGCCGGTTAATTGGTTAATTGGTAAATCGGTTAACTCGTTCAGCGGCGCGTCTTTCCAGCCGGACTGCGTCCGGCCTACCGGAGACCCAGTAAACCCGGCCGGTCCATCCTCGCTCGAAAATCCGCAATCCAAAATCAAAAATCGAATCACCCCGTCCAGTCCAGTTCGACGGGGGCCGAGGCGGTCACGCGGGTTCGGCCGGGGCGGCTGGCGATGCGGAGGGTGCCCTGGAGCAGTTCGGCGCGGTCGCGCATGGAGCGCAGGCCGATGCCGCTGCTCTCGACGGCGTTGATGTCGAAGCCCTGGCCGTTGTCCTCCACCTGCAGGACCACGCGTCCTCGCTGATGGTTGAGGCGGATGGCGATCCGGCTGGCCTGGCCGTGGCGGAGGGCGTTCTGGACGGCCTCCTGGGCGATACGGAACAGCTCGATCTCGAACTCGGCGGGCAGGCGGGCGCTCTGGAAGGGCGAGGGCGCCTGCACGCGCAGCTCGGCGGGGCCGGACTCGAGGCTGCGGGCCAGCCCGCGCAGCGCCGCCACCAGCCCCAGCGACTCCAGGGCGGGCGGGTAGAGCCCCTGGCTGATGGTGCGGACCTCGCTGATCAGCTCGGTGGTCTGCTTGGAGGCGTGGACCAGCAGGTCGCGCTGGGCGTCGGGCAGGTCGGCCCCGGCCGACTGCAGCAGCGACTGCAGGTCCATCTGCAGGACGGCGAGGCCCTGGTTGACCGAGTCGTGCAGTTCGCCGGCGAGCCGCCGCCGCTCCTCGTCCCGCGCCGACAGCAGCCGACGGTGGGCTGAGCGCAGGGCCTCATCGGCCTCGCGCCGCTGGGTGATGTCGCGGACGTTGCCCACCACGCCGACCAGCTGGCCGAGCTCGTCGTAGACGGGCACATGGCTGTCGCTGTACCAGCGGTACTGCCCGTTGCGGTGGCCGAAGCGGTACTCCAGCGTCAGCAGCCTGCCGTCGCGGCCAAAGCCCTGGCGGATCTGCTCGGCCTGCTTCCAGATGGCTGGGCGATCCTCCGGATGCACCTGCTGGACGGCCCAGTCGAAGCCCAGCCCCAGCGTCTGCTCGACCGGCAGGCCCGTCATGCCCTGGACCGACGGGCTGATGTAGTCGAACCGCCCGGTGGCGAGGTCGAGTTGGTAGATGACGTCGCGCGAGCTCTCGAGCACCGTGCGGAAGCGCTGCTCGCTCTGGGCCAAGGCCTCGCGGGCCCTCCTCTGCTCGGTGATGTCGCGGATGTTGCCCACGCTGGCCACGGGCCGACCCTCGGCGTCGCGGACGATCGTGTAGCTGTTGCTCATCCAGCGGTACTCGCCGTCGCCGTTGAGGAAGCGGTACTCGGAGGTATGGCTGGCCTCGGGGTCGGCGGGCGAGCCCTGGAGTCGCTGGAAGGTGGCGGCCACCGCGGCCTGGTCGTCGGGGTGGATGCGGTCGAGCAGTTCCTGCCAGCTCCAGCCCTCCAGCTCGGCCCCGCTGAGACGCGTCACGTTCTGGATCGACGGGCTGACGTACTCGAACTGCCCCGTCACCAGGCTGAAGCGGTAGATCACGTCGCGCGACGCGTCGAGCACCAGCCGCAGGCGCCGCTCGCTCTCGGCCAGGACCTGCTCGGCCCGTTTGCGCTCGGTGATGTCGCGCAGGATCACCAGCACGCGAGGCTCGCCGGCGACCTCAACGGGGGTGGCCCGGCTCTCGACGTCGATGGGCCGGCCCTGGCGGTCGATCGCGACGGTCTCGGTCCAGACGCTCTGGCCCGCCTGCAGGGCGGCCAGGTGACGCTCGATGGCCTGCTGCTGGTCAGGGTGGATCAGCTCCCGCACGGGTTTGCCGGCCATCTCTTGGCGACTGAAGCCGTGCAGCCGGGCCGAGCGGGCGTTCACCTCCAACAGGACCCCCTCGGGCGTCATCAGGCCCATCGGGTCGCCGGCGGCCTCGAACAGGGCCCGGTACTGCGCCTCGCTGCGACGGAGGGCGTCCAGCATCCGCCGCCGCTCGCTGATGTCGCGGACCACCGCCAGCACGCGGTCGCGGCCCTGCACGCGAATGGGCGTGGCATGCAGTTCCACGTCGATTAACGTGCCGTCGGCCCGGCGGTCCCGCGATTCGGTCGCGAACGGCTCGCCGGCCTGCAGCTTCTGCAGGTACTGGTCGAACAGCGCCCGACAGTCGGGGTGGGCCCAGTCGGCGGGGCTTCGCCCGATGAGATCCTCCCGGCCGTAGCCGTACATCCGAGCGGCCTGCTCATTGGCCTGGAGGATCGTGCCCTGGAGGTCCAGGATGAACATGGCGTCGCTGGCGCCGTCGAACAGCGTGCGGTAGAGCACCTCGCTGTCGCGCACGGCCTGCTCGGCCTGGCGGGCGGCCGTCATGTCCTCCATGAGGGTCACGATCCGGTCGATCCGGCCATCGCCGCCGAGCACCGGGATCAGCCGCGTCCGCACCCACACGGGCTGATCGGGCAGGGACGGGTCGTAGTCGCGGATGTTGTACCACACGTCCGGCAGGACCACCGGCTCGCCCTGGCGGACGCGGGCGACGGCCTCGGTCAGCCCCTGCTCGGCCAGGACCGGGTCGGTGAACAGGCAGTACTCCGGCGGCGGCTGCTGGCCGAAGAGCCGGGCCACCGCGCCGTTGGTCCGCAGGGGGTGGCCCTGGGCGTCGACGACGCTGACGGCCAGCTCCTCCTGGTTCAGCAGGGCCTCCAGGACCGCCTGCTGGCGCGCCAGAGCGGCCAGGGTCGAGCGACGACTCGCCTTGCTGGGTAGAGGATCCGAACTCACAGCGACCTTTCGGCAGACAGGGGCGGACAACCCATGAGGGGCCGCCGGTGGCGCAGGCCGGCTGACTTCACCGGCGCGCCCCGCTACTATACTCGACATGAAACGCCAAACGATTGAGATTTCTCTCCGCACCGCCGGCCGGGACCAGATGCTCGACATCACCGCCGCCGTCGCCGACGCCGTCCGCCGCAGCGGAATCACCGAGGGCACGGCCATCGTCCACGTACCCCACACCACCGCCGGCGTCACCGTCAACGAGAACGCTGACCCCGACGTCGTCCACGACATGCTGGCCGCCCTGGACCAGGCCGTGCCGTGGCGCCAGGGGTTCTACCGCCACGGCGAGGGCAACTCCGCCGCCCACGTCAAGAGCTCGCTGGTCGGCTGCAGCCAGACGCTCCTGGTCGCCGACGGCCAGCTGGTCCTGGGCACCTGGCAGGGGGTCTACTTCTGCGAGTTCGACGGCCCCCGCACCCGCAAGGCCCTCATCCGCGTCACCGGCGAGTAAAACTGGGCACCGCGCGTAGGGCGAGCAACTCCGTTGCTCGCGCAACCCCCGCCCAAGGCGCCGCCCCGGGCGCGAGGCGCCTTCTCCAAGCCCACGGATGCAATCCGTGAGGGTCTCGGAGGGGGCATCCCTGCGGGACCCACGCAGCCCCGTACTCCAACCGCTGCCGGGCCTCGCTGCGCTCGACCCGGCCTACGGTGCCCGCGGCGGTGTCTTGCCGTCCCGGTGCCACAGGAACGCCAGCGCTGCCCGCGCCCGCGGCGGCAGCAGCACGCGGATGAGCCCCCGCGCCACCGGCCGACCGATCCACACGCCGACCACGCCACCGAGGACCTCCAGCCCGGCCGTCAGGAACGCGACGGGCAGGCTCGCCCGGTGCTCCCAGGGCCACTGCGCCGGCGAACCGTACCGGTCCCAGTGAAGCCCCATCGCCAGGGCCAGTGCTCCGGCCGGCAGAAGAACCGCCGCCAACACGTGCCACAGCTTCCGCCAATGGAAGACGCTGCTGGCCAGCAGGACCCCCCACGCCAGCGGCACCAGCGCCGCCGCGACCAGCATTTCCCTCGCCTCCTCCAGCACCTCCGCATCGCCCAGCCGATTCCGATAGCTGTACTGGGCGTCCCACCATGTCTCCATGACGATGGCCCAGTCGGCAAAGAACATGCCGACGATCCCCCCCAGCAGCACCGCCAGCCACAGCAGCAGCAGGCCCATGTTGAGGCGCCGTCGCCAAGGCGCCCGCCCGGCGATGTTGGCGTTGGCGGCCGAGATCGCCCCACAGCCCGCGCAGCGGACCACCCAGGGGCCCTGCTCGCCGCTGCGGTAGACGGGCTGAAGGTAGAGGCTCGCCCCGCAGGCCTCGCAGAAGCACTCGCTTTGGACCCGCGCCAGTGGTCGGGCGTCGGGCGGGGCCTCGGCGGTCGTGGTGACTGATTCGCCCATCACTCTCTCCTACCATCGTCCCAGGGGCACGAGTTGGCCGTCGATCTGCCAGAGCGGCTCGAAGGCCAGCCGGGCCGCGTTGGGCAGCAGGGCCCGGACGATCGCCCGGCCCATGGGTCGGCAGACCAGCGCCCCGCCGGCCGCCGCCAGCACCTGCACGCCCGTCCAGCCCAGCACCAGACCCAGCACGCCCTGGCCGGCCGACCAGCGGAACATCGGCGTCTGCATCGTCAGCAGGGCGCCCAGCACCGGCGGCAGGATGGCGGCGGCCACCCGCAACGGCCAGGGCCGGCGGTACACCCACAGTCCCATCACCACGGCCAGCACGAACGTGAGCCCCACGAACACCCAACCCTCCGGGCCCAGCATCGCCTCCAGCGTGGCCGACCCGTCCAGCACCACCGAGCGGACCATCCCCCGGCCCCGCATCGGCGCCCACTGGTAATCGAGCTTCACCAGCACGATCAGGGCCAGCACGCCCAGGTTGGCCGTCATCAGCCCCACCAGCAGGCCCAGGAAGGTCCAGCCCAGCCCCAGGCCGAAGGTCAGTCTCGGCCGGTGCGGGTCGCCTTCGCCCAGGTGGTTGACGGGGGTGACCGTGGCGCACTCGGGGCACCGCACGGTCCAGAGGCCCGTGGGCGCGTGACGCAACACGTTCTGCCCCCGCAGGATGTAGCCGCACTGCGGGCAGACCCGCTCGGTCTGCACCTGGCGGAGCGTCTCGGCGGTTGCGTTCCGGACGGCGTCGGCCATGCAACGACCCCTTTCGCTGGGGCCGATTCTACCGCCAGGCCCGCGCAAACGAAAGCGGCGGCCGGCCCCGGGGGGGACGCCGCCTCCAAAGAGTGGCCCGCTTGCCTCGATCTCCACAAACACCCCGGAGCCCATAGCCAGCAACCCAGGCAGTCTTCAACTCATAACTAAATATACATGCTATACTTACATCTATTTGAAAAAACGATACCCGACGTATTGACAGATTCTGCGATCCGTGGTACAGTATATAGATCATGCAGATCGGTGCGGGCCGCGAAAGCGGCCTTTTTCATGCGCCCATGGCCCCCGGGTGCCGTGGCTACGGTGTCTGTAGCCACGTCTTCTCCCCTCCCCCCAACCTCATGCCGCCCAGAGGCGGTCCACGCCTTTGGAGTGCGGCGAAGAATTCGTCGCTTTGGCTGGACTTGCGCCGGGCCGAGCCAAAGCGGCGACTCTGCCGCCGCACTCCAAAGGGGCTTTGCGCATAAGCAGGGCGGCCACCGAGTGTTGCGATGGCCGCCCTCGTCTTCGACCAAAAATCTGCAATCGGAATCACCAGGCCCAGCACTCGGGGGCCGGCTTTCCGGGGCCGGGCCAGATCTGGTCGAGCGTGTTGAGTGTCGTGTCGTCCAGCTCGACCTCGACGCTGGCGGCGGCGTCCTCGAGCTGCTCGAGCGTCCGGGGCCCGATGATCGGGGCGGTGACGGCCTCCTGGTGCTCCAGCCACGCCAGGGCCAGCCGGCCGGGGGGCACGTGGATGTCGCCGGCGAGCTTCTCGTAGCGTTCGAGCTGGTTGCGGTGGGCCTCGACCTGCCGGGCCATGCCCTCGCTGCTGCGTCGCCCCTCGGTGTGCTTCTGCAGGGCGCCGCCGAGCAGGCCCCCGCCCAGCGGGCTCCAGGGGATCACGCCCAGGCCGTAGTCCTCGCAGGCGGGCAGCAGCTCCATCTCCGGCTGGCGGGTGGTGAGGCTGTACTTGCACTGCTCGCTGACCAGGCCCACGAAGCTGCGGGCGAAGGCGGCCTCCTGGGCCTGCACGATGTGCCAGCCGGCGAAGATGCTCGAGCCGAAGTAGATCACCTTGCCCTGCTGCACCAGCACCTCGGCCGCCTGCCAGATCTCCTCCCACGGCGTGAAGCGGTCGATGTGGTGGAACTGGTAGAGGTCGATGTGGTCGGTCTGCAGCCTCCGCAGGCTGTCCTCGCACGCCTGGCGGATGTGGTACGCGCTGAGCCGGCCCGTGTTGGGCCACGAGCCGTCCTGCGTCTCGCTGTAGACCTTCGTGCACAGGACGACCCGCTGGCGCCGGCCCTTGTCCTGGGCGAACCACCGGCCCAGGATCTCCTCGGTTCGGCCCTTGCAGTCGGCGCCGGGGTAGGTGTTGGCCGTGTCGAAGAAGTTGATCCCCAGCTCCAGCGCCCGGTCCATGATCTTGACGGCGTCGTCCTCGGGGGCGACCTTGCCGAAGTTCATGGTTCCCAGACACACGCGGCTGACCTTCAGGCCGGTCCGGCCCAGATACGTATAGTCCATGCTCGAATCTCCTTTCGCTCGGTGAGAGGCCCCCCGTTACCCGACCCATTGTAGGCGCTTGCGCGCCGGCAGCCCAATGGAGCGCGAAATCGCCGTAGGCTCTCTTCGAGCGCAGCGAGGCCCGGCAACGGGGGGGCGGCCGACAACAACGCGCCCGGGCCATGGTTGTCTGCAGATTCGGTAGACAGAGGGTGTGGCGGATTTCGATGACACGTGTGGAGCGGGGGCCGCCAGATGGACGGCCCGGCGAGATGCCCACAGATGGCAATCTGTGGGCTTGGGCCGAGCGCAGTAGGGCACGTAGGTTCGCGAGCGCAGCGAGCGGTTCTGCGTGCCGCGATGGCGTCTGAGCGTCCCTGGGCCGTATGGAGTGCGGCGGCTTGACGCCGCTTTGGCTCGACGCACCAAGGACCTGGCCCCAAGCGCCGCAGCCACGGCCCTCGGGCGAGTGGTGGGAGTTCGTCGGTACGCGGAACCTCGCCTGCGCTGCCGCTGCGGCGAGAACCCACGTACCCTACCCGTAGGCCGGGGTCGGGTTACGGTTCGGCGCGGTCGAGCAGGCGGCGGATGATGGCGTCGGAGCGGATGGAGGCGGCCTCGGCGGTGAAGGTCGTCAGCACGCGGTGGCGCAGGACGGGCAGGGCGACGGCGCGGATGTCCTCGGTGGTCACGTGGTAGCGGCCCCGCAGCAGGGCGCGGGCCTTGCCGGCGAGCACCAGGTAGATGCCGGCCCGCGGACCGGCGCCCCACTGGACGAGCTCGCGGACGAAGTCAGGGGCCTCGCGGGCCTCGGGGCGGGTGGCGCGGGCGAGGTCGCGGGCGTAGTGGAAGACCGGGTCGGCGCACGGCACCCGCCGCACGAGGGCCTGGAGTTGCTGGATCCGGGGCCCGTCGAGCACGGGCGAAAGCTCGGCGGCGTGCTCGCCGGTTACCTGCTTCATGATGGCCAGTTCCTCGGCGGCGTCGGGGTAGTCGACGACGATGTGGAACATGAAGCGGTCCAGCTGGGCCTCGGGCAGGGGGTAGGTGCCCTCCTGCTCGATGGGGTTCTGCGTGGCCAGCACGAAGAAGGGCGCCGGCAGGGGGTAGGTGGCCTCGCCGATGGTGACGTGGTGCTCGGCCATGGCCTCGAGCAGGGCGGCCTGGGTCTTGGGCGGCGTGCGGTTGATCTCGTCGGCGAGCACCAGGTTGGCGAACAGCGGCCCGGGCACGAAGCGGAAGACCCGCTTGCCGGTGGTGCGGTCCTCCTCCAGCACGTCGGTGCCGGTGATGTCGGTGGGCATCAGGTCGGGCGTGAACTGCACCCGCCGGAACGACAGCTGCAGCGCCCGCGCCAGCGTGCTGACCAGCAGCGTCTTGGCCAGGCCCGGCACGCCGACCAGCAGGCAGTGGCCCTGGCAGAGGATTGCCAGCAGCACCTGCTCGATGACGTCGTGCTGGCCGACGATGACCCGCCCGAGTTCCGCGCGCAGGGCCGAGCAGGCCTCGGTGCACTGCGCGACGGCCTGCACGTCCTGGGCGGGATCGGTCGCGGGTTGTCCATCGGCCATGGGGGCTCCTCCGGGGCGGGGCGGCTATCGCGTCTGCGGTCTCCCAGGGGGCTGCAAGGGCCGTTAGACGTGGCTACAAACGCCGTAGCCACGGCACCGGGACGCCTGGGCCTTCCCGGAGACGGTATATAGAGGTTCAAACCGCCGCCCGGTGGCGAGTTTCGGTTGGAGATGCTTCCGGGGGGCCGGCCGGTCAGGATCGTCCTTAGCCCTGCGCGGGCCGAGTCGCTATAATCGCCCTCTCGGCCCCGGGCGGGGCTGGGCGAGTCTCCGCTGTTTCGGGAGAGGAGAGACACATGCGACATTGGGCGATGGCGATGGTGCTTCTGCTGACGGCCCAGGCCGGGGCGCAGGAGCTGGGGCCGAGGTTCACGGACAGCCTGCGCGGGCTGAGCCTTCAGCCGCCGGCTGGGGCCGAGATGCGCCGCGAGACCGGCGGGGCCTCGCTGGTGCAGTTCAGCCTGCGCGACGGGCAGACCGGGGCGGTGGCCGTCTCGATGTACCTGCTGGAGGCGACGGTCCGCGAGGGCGTCGCCGACGACCTGGCCGCCTACGCCCAGGCCCTGGCCGAGGACCTCCGCCGGGAGCAGGGCTACGCGCTGACGGCCGAGGCGGTGCAGCTGACGACGGTGGCCGGTCAGCCGGCCATCGACCTGCGCGGGCCCATCGGGCAGGTCGCCAAGACCTACTGCCGCCAGGTGTGGATCCAGCGCGAGCCGGGGCACTTTCTGGTGGTGC
Source organism: Phycisphaerae bacterium (assembly GCA_041687295.1). Taxonomy (GTDB): domain Bacteria; phylum Planctomycetota; class Phycisphaerae; order SM23-33; family FEN-1343; genus JAWLCG01. The sequence continues at coordinate 9,523 of JAWLCG010000120.1, forward strand.
AGGTTCGCGGCCCGCTGGACCAGGCCCCGCGCGTCAACCGGCTCAGCGACGCCTCGCTGGCGACGCTGGAGCTGTTCGACCCCGACCAGGCCCGCCGGCAGCGCGAGCAGGACCTCGCCCGCGGCAGCGATCTGCTGGCGGGGCTGACGCTCGAGCGGTTCCGCCAGGTGATCGCCCCGCGCGACTACTGGCTGGCCGTGCTGCAGAAGGGGCGGATGATCGGCTTCGTGCACTACACCGAGAGCCTCGGCACGCGCCTGGAGGCCGAGGGGCTCCTCATCGAGCGCGAGACGGTGCTGACCGGCCCCGACGGCTCGCAGACGCTCTCGAAGGAGGTGCTGTTCGCCACGCCCGACCGCCAGCTGGAGCGCTACGACACGCAGGCGGTGCTGATCAACCCCAGCGGCCAGTCGACGCCGCACCGCGAGTTCGGCCTCAAGCAGGCGGACCTGCTGCTGGTGCAGGTGGTGACCAGCCCGACCACGACGGCCGACAAGCAGCTCCAGCTGCCGGCGGAGATCTACCTGCCGCTGGCGATGTCGCCGCTGGCGCCGCGCCTGGTGGACCTGGACCAGCCGGGCTCGTACGGGTTTGCGGTCTATAATCCAGCGGGCCAGAACATCGAGCTGCGGACGCTGACGGTGGTGGGGTCCTCGACGGTCCGTCTGGGCGGCCAGGAGTTCCCCGCGACGCTGCTGACCGACCAGATGGCGCTGGACGCGCCCCGCTCGCGGGTGTATGTCGATGCGGTGGGCCTGCCGTTACGGATCGAGGCCGAGGACGGCACGGTCCTGCAGCAGACGACGGCCCAGGCCATCCTGGCCCAGTTCCGCAATCAGTACGAGCAGGTGCGCAAGCTGGCGCGGTAGGAAAGGGACCCCCATGGCGGAAACGCTCCACGACGTGATCATCATCGGCGGCGGCCCGGCCGGCCTGGCGGCGGCCCTGTACACCAGCCGAGACCGCTACTCCACGCTGGTGCTCGAGAAGAACGGCCTGCCCGGCGGGCAGATCATGCTCACCGAGCTGATCGAGAACTACCCCGGCTGGGAGAACATCACCGGGCCCGACCTGGTCCAGCGGATGGCCTCGCAGGTCGAGAAGTTCGGCGCCGCCATGAAGACCAACGCCGAGGTCACCGCCCTGACGCGCCTGGACGACGGCACGCTGGAGGTCGGCGTCAACGACGGCGAGGACACCTACCGCGCCCGCACGCTGATCCTGACCCCCGGCAGCGACTACCGCCAGCTCGGCGTGCCCGGCGAGGCCGAGCTGCGCCAGGTCGGCAAGGTCAGCTACTGCGCGACCTGCGACGGGGCGTTCTACCGCGACAAGCACGTGCTGACCATCGGCGGAGGCAACACGGCCGTCGAGGACACGATCTACCTGGCGACGCGCTTCGCCGGCAAGGTGACGATGGTCCACCGCCGCCGCGAGTTCCGCGCCCAGCGGATTCTGCAGGAGGAGCTGCTCGAGGCCGCCCGCACCCACGAGATCGACATCCGCCTGCCCTACGTCGTCGACCGCCTCGTGCCCACGGCCAACGGCGCGGAGGTCGACCACGTCCTGCTGCGCAACGTCGAGACCGACCAGACCGAGCAGCTCCAGGTCGACGGCGTGTTCGTCTTCGTGGGGATGGTGCCCAATACGGGCTTTTTGAAGGGGTTCGTCGGGCTCGACGAGAACGGCTACATCCTGGCCGACCCGGCTTCGATGCGCACGACCGTACCAGGGGTGTTCGTCGCCGGCGACTGCCGCACCAATGCGCCCCTGCAGCTGGTGACGGCGTGCGGCGACGGCGTGACGGCGGCGCTGCTGATCAAGAACTACCTCCGCGACCCGGCCTGGTGGGACCGCGGGCGCCTGGAGGTCGGCACGGGCTGGTAGCTACTCGGGCCGATCGCCTGCGCCGGGGCGGGGCCCCAGCGGCACGGGCTTGGGCGCCGGCACGCGAAGGCTCTCGCCGCAGTTGCTGCACCGCACGGTCTGCCCGCGAAGATCGCCCGGCACGCTCAGGATCGCCCGGCACATCAGGTTCGGGCAGCGCAGTTTGACTTTGTCGCTCATAGTGGAACTCCTGCTCTCGCTGACCCTATCGGCCCAACCGGCGGGCCACTTGAGCAGTGTAAGTTTCCAGCCGCCCGCGCGCCCCGGGACGGCGCGGTTTCCCGCCCTCCCGGCCCCGGCCGCCGGCGGGGCCGACGAAACACTCCGGCAGGAACTCATTGTTTTTTCCGCCATTTGCTGACTAGGCAGTTCCGGCATTGCCTGTATAATGGACCCGTCGAGACATCAACCGGCCCGTCGCGGCCGACATGATCCACGAGGCGAGTTCCGATGGACGTCCTTTCCCCCCGAGGGCTACATCCACTCGCCTCATTTTTTGCGCGCACCCTGTAGGCTGGGACAAAGCTCCGCAGGGGCAGCGTCCCACCTTCGCGGCTTTTCCAGTCCTCAAAGACCCCGGGCATGCCCGGGGCTCTGTGGGGCCCCTGCGCCTGGGCTCTTGTTTTTTTCGGGGTCGGATGACACACTGGGGGCCCGGGAAGGGATTCCCAGGTTTCACCCCCACACGGAAGGAGCTCGGGCATGGACAAGCTGGTGATCCAGGGCGGGCGGCGGCTCAAGGGCACGGTACCGATCAGCGGCAGCAAGAATGCGGCCCTGCCGATCATGGCGGCGGCGATCCTGGCGCAGGGGCCCACCGTCATCCGCGGCGTGCCGCAGCTGGCCG
>JAWLCG010000121.1:0-12249 GCA_041687295.1 Phycisphaerae bacterium
CCCCCCATGTACCAGAACACCGCCATCGGCGCACAGCCCATCAACAGCCCCCCCACCGACTGCCAGAGCCCCCCTGGCCCGCCAAGCACCGCCTGGCCCACCAGCCCGATCACGATGGCCGGGTAGGTCACCGCGTTGGGGATCCGCCCGCGGCGCACGTCGACGATGGCCGCCGCCAGCAGCACGACCACCAGCACGAGCATCGCCCACAGCGGCGGCATCGGTTGGGCCATCCGGCACGCTCCCGAACCCTTACGGGTTGAAGTCCTCGCCCTCGCCCCTGACGTCGCTCCAGACGCCGCTGACCCACTCGCCCAGCTCGTCGCGGAAGAAGATCAGCAGCCCCAGCAGCGGCAGGACCACCGCCGCCAGGATCAGCAGCTTCTCGAGCCCTTCCGCCCCGCGCTCGTCACGGTGCAGCCGGGCCGCCAACGACCGAAGGCCCCGTAGTGCATTGTGCATGTCCGATCTCCTCACAACCACCTCGCACGCCGGCCCGGCACACCCATCGCCTAGCCCAGCGGCAGCGAGTTCAGGAATGTCATCATCCGGTAGTGCTCCGCCAGCGCCAGCAGGCACAGCCGAAACACGTAGAATAGCGGGATCGCAATCGCCGCCGCCACCAGGGCCCACTCCAGCGTCATCTGCCCCCGGCCGTCGCGGTGCAGCCGCCGCATGGCGCTCCTGTGCACGCTCATTGGGTTGCCCCGCTGGCGAAGATCGCCTCCGCCTGGCCGAAGAACTCGCGCTGGATCCGCAGCTTGGGCTCATCGGCGAAGCCGCTGGCCCGGCCCGTCCAGGCCAGGCCGCCCTGCCGCCCCGCCCCCCCGCCGGCCAGGTCGAAGCGGAAGACGTCTTCTACCCTATATCGGCCATCGTCGCCCAAAGGCCCCACCTCGGCCACCGCCGTCAGGGCCCGCCGGCCATCATTGAACCGCGTCACCTGCACGATCACGTCGATCGCGCTGGCCACCTGCGCCCGCAACGCGTGCAGCGGCAGCTCCACCTCAGACATCATCGCCAGCGTCTCCAGGCGGTTCAGCGCGTCCAGCGGCGTGTTCGCGTGCAGCGTCGACATGCTGCCGGCATGGCCTGAGGTCATCGCCTGGATCATCTCCAGGGCCTCGCCGCCCCGCACCTCGCCGATGATGATCCGGTCAGGCCGAAGCCGAAGGCTCGAGCGGAACAGGTCGCCAATCGTCACCGCCCCCCGGCCGTGGCGGTCCGCCCCGCGGGTCTCCAGGCCGATCACGTGCCCCTGCCGCAACGCCAGCTCCGAAGAGTCCTCGATCACCACGATCCGCTGGTGGTCAGGGATGAACGTGCTGAGTACGTTGAGCAGGCTCGTCTTGCCGCTGCTGGTGCCGCCGGCGACCAGGATGTTCTTCTCGGCCAGCACGCACGTCCGCAGGTAGTCGCGGGCCATCTCCGTCCAACTGCCCAGGGCCACCAGGGCCCCGGCATCCAGGCGGACGCCGGCGAACTTGCGGATGGTCATGCACGTGCCGCCCCGGCTGATCGGGTCGAGCACGACGTGCACCCGCGAACCGTCGGGCAGGCGGGCGTCGATCAGCGGCTGCTCGGGCGTCAGCCGCTTGCCGGCGTACTGCAGAATGTTGTTCACCGCCGCCAGGAAGGCGTCGGCGTCGTCGAAGCGGGCGTCGGTGCGAACCAGGGCCCCGTCGCGCTCGACGTAGATCTCGTCGTGGCGATTGACCATGATCTCCGCCACCGCCGGGTCCTGCAGGTAGCTCAGCACCGGGGCTAGGAAGTGCTCCACCGTGAACGCAAAGATGTTCGAACGGGCCATGCTCGCACTCCCACTGCCGTCGCCGTCAGACCCACCGCCGATCGCCACCCTCCGCCGTCCGTCTCTGCCCGCCGCGGCCCTGCCGGCCTCCGCCGCGCCCGCCGGACCGATGCCCCTCCATACATACTCTAAGTCACCGCAGGCCTTTGCTCAAGCGAATACCCCCCGCCGCCCGGGAGCCTGTCGAGCCTAACGCCCCTCCAGCCGATATCTTGCTTGCAGGGCCCCAACCCATAACCTAGAATGCGGCTCTTCGACAGCCCCGGAGAGGTGCCCGAGCGGCCGAAGGGGCGGCATTGGAAGTGCCGTGTACGGCTTGTCCGTACCGAGGGTTCGAATCCCTCCCTCTCCGTTCCGGGCCCACACCTCATACGCAAGGTGTTGGGCCCGTTTGCTTTGTGTGCTTCTCATCTTTCTGCTCCAGGGAATTGTGCTGCAAATGTGCTACGGGACGTCCTGCCGGTCAGGACGCTTTGGGAGGCTCCTGGGCCCCGTCGGACTGCCGCGCCTCCGCCAGGCGCCGCATCGCGTCCTGCGAGATCGACTCGGCCACGTGCGTGTAGTGCCGGATGATCTCCCGGTCCACGTGGCCGACCCACTCCCGGACGACGGGCTCGGGGACGTTGCGGTTCAACGCGTCGGATATGAAGCTGTGGCAGAAGGTGTGCAGGTGTCCCTCGAGCCCCAGGCCCTTGAGGATGCGTTTGAACTGCCCCAGCAGCCAGCGGTCTGAGAGCTGCCGGCCCCGCTGGGGGTACGTGGGGGTCGGCGGCATCGTCACCACCCACCGCCCGTGGCGGGGCAGGGCCTCCAGCACGGCCCGGGCTGCGGGGCTCATCGCCACAGACCGCTCGTCCCCGGTCTTGGGCCGCCAGTCATCCTTGGCGCGGATGTGGATCTGGCTGTGCTCGATGTCGACGTCGGCCCAGGTCAAGTGGAGGTTTCAGGCGGTATCGAATACGATACCGCCTTCTTTACGCGCAAGTGCCGCGACGTGCCTAGCTTCGCCCCCAACGCCAGTTGCGGCAGATACTTCCGGCCGCACGTGGCCGCCTCTCTCTACCGTGCCGTTAACCGCTCCGAGAGCCTTATCGGCCCCGTTGGCCGAAACTCTCGCCCTCTCGCCGCCGAGAAGCGGTACAGGTAAACAACCCAGACTGGAACGGGCAGAACGGCCGTTGCGAGAGTCTCGAAACTGTCGAGTCAATCCAGTGGCCCTCGATCCGCCAAGGGCCGAAATCGGCCCTTACTCTCACACTCCCCGGCCTCTGGCGGGTTAGACTTTGGAGCCCGAAGCAACCATGACGGTTGCTCTCGTTGGCCGAAAGACGGGCACGAACGCTCTTACTCTCTCGTGAACAGGTTGAGACGGGCTAACAGCCGGGTTGCTTCCGGGGCCAGCAGCGTTTTCGAACTCTTGCGTTTTGGCTTCTGCTGTGGATAATAGTCGCAGGCGATGGAGTCCGCCTTTAACCGCCGCGTTCGATTTCGGCTGATGACTCCTATCCGATTGTCTGCTCGTCTGACGTGGTTGCAGCATAGCCATCGCGGCGAGCAGCGGATGGGTGTTGCCAGAAGGAGCGGTTATGGCGGCCGGTATCGCTGAAATCATTGTCCTGAGCCTGATTGCTGACTGGGTTCTGCGTCGCGTTCGCGTTCCTGGCTTGATCGGCATGCTGTTCGTTGGTGTCGTCCTGGGACCGTATGTCCTTGGCTATCTGGACCCCGACCTGCTCGCCATCGGGCCGGACCTTCGGCTCATCGCCCTGATCGTCATCCTTCTGCGGGTCGGATTCGAACTGAGCCGCAACACCCTCCACCGAGTGGGCGGACGCGTCCTTCTACTGGCCTTCATACCCGCCACGTGTGAGGGCATCGCCATCACACTGGCTGGACCACACCTCTTGGGCCTGACGCTGCTCGAGTCCGCGATTCTGGGCTCAGTTCTCGCGGCTGTGTCACCGGCGGTGGTCGTGCCGGCCATGATCCGCTTCATGAAGGAGCGTAAGGGCGCGGCCAAGGATATCCCCTCGATGGTCATGGCGGCAGCCTCAGTCGACGACGTCTATGTGATCGTCGCTCACAGCGTCGTTGTCGGGCTGTACGTCGGAAACCAGGTGAATGTCGCCTGGCAGGTCGTCAGTGTGCCACTGTCGCTGGTCCTGGGGATCGTTGTCGGGCTGGGAATCGGCACAGGTCTCTACTTGCTGTTTGACCGCTTCAATCCTCGCGCCACCAAACGGGTGCTGGTTGTCATCGCCATATCGCTGCTGTTGGTGCGTCTTGAGCACGTTGTCGCGGGATATATCCCCTTCGCCGGGTTGGTATCGGCCATGGCCATCGGGTTCGTGATCTTGGAGAAGCGCGAGCACATGGCCCACGAGATTTCGGCCAGACTCGCCAGGCTCTGGGTGTTCGCCGAGATCGTTCTGTTTTCAATGGTCGGCGCACAGGTGAATATCGGCGTTGCATGGCGAGCCGGACTGGTTGGCCTGGCCATCGTCATCGTCGGGCTGGCCGCTCGCAGCGTGGGTGTACTGACCTGTCTCGCGCGAAGCCGCTTGAATTTCAAGGAGCGTTTATTTGTCGTGGTGGCCTACTTGCCCAAGGCCACGGTACAGGCGGCCATCGGTTCGGCGCCGCTGATGGCCATGCGGGCTGCGGGCATGGAGACTGGCCCCGGCGAGATTATCCTGGCCGTAGCGGTATTGAGCATCGTCATTACAGCGCCGACCGGAGCGTGGGCCATCGCCGCCCTGGGTGACCGCGTCTTGGCGGTCGCGCCCAAATCGGTCCATGACTCGTATGACGCCGCCATTGAAAGTACGCCAGAGGACGATGTTCTCTAGTGTGACGGTGGCAAGAAAGGAACATCTTTATGACGGGTCCGCAAAACGCACTGCTTGCGGGTTTGCACGAGTGAGACCAGGCGTCTCGGTCGCAGACCTCTGTACGAGGCGATTGTCTACGAATGCTTTCTGGCGCTGCGTGTAACCAGTGCGTACAGGCACGGCATGAGGAACAGGGCGACGATGGCCTCGGTGGCCAGGCCTCCGATGGCTGCGACGGCCATGGGCTGGAGCATGTCCGCGCCCTCGCCGAGGTTCAGGGCCAGGGGCACGAAGCCGATCATCGTGGTGACCGTGGTCATCAGCCGGGGGCGCATGCGGATCATGGCGGCCTGCAGGACCGCCTCGCGCGGCCCCAGCCGCGGCCGCAACTCCTCGGCGAAGGTCAGCAGCAGCACGCCGTCATTGACGGTCAGCGCGATGACCACAAGGATGCCGATGAGCACCGTCGCCCCGAAGGCCAGCCCCGAGACGTACAGGCCGAACACCAGGCCGGTCAGACAGAACGGGGCGCTGCCCAGGATCAAGGCCGGCAGCTTGACGCTGTTGAATTGGACCGTCAGCACGATGAACGAGAAGAACACCGCGAACGCCAGCACGGCCACGACGGCCTGGCGCATGTCGGCCATCAGCTCGGCCTGGCCGCCGAAGTCGAACTCGTAGCCGGCTGGTCGGTCGAGGCCGTTCAGCGTTGTGCGCAGGGCGGTCATGGCCGTGGCCAGGTCCACTCCGGCGGTGCTGGCTTCGACGGACACCTGCTTGACCTGATTCTTGCGCACGATCTCCAGAGGACCCACGGCCTCGCTGAAACTGGCCACGTCGCGGACGCGGATGGCATCGCCGCCGCTGGTCGAGACCAGGAGATTCTCCACCCGCTGGCGGGACGTGAGCTGGCTCTCGGGGACCAGCACCCGCATGTCGTAGTACTCGCCGGCCTCGCGGTAGCGGCTGACGACAGCGCCGGTGATCAGCGAGCGCAGCGTGCCGGATACGTCGCCGACGGACACGCCCAGCTCGGCCGCCCGGGCGCGGTCCAGCCGCACCTGGTACTCGGGCTTGGTGATGTCCATGGAGACCGAGACGTTGCGGAACTGGCCCATCCGACCCATCGTCTCGGCCGTCCGATCGGCCAGGTTGGCCAGCGTGTCCATGTCCTGGCCGCGAATCTCGACCACCACCTCGGCGGCGCGTAGGCCGTAGATGCCCTTGATGGGCATCTGGCGGGCCATGATCCTACCGCCGAAGGCGGGCACCTGGCCCACGATCGGCTGGAGCCGTGCCACGTACTCGGTGGTGCTGATGTCGCGGCGGGCCTTGGGGACGAGTTGGATGTCGATCTGCCCCTGGTTGGCGACCTCGTAGGTGTACAGGCCCATGACCTGGCCACCGGCCATGGCAAAGGTGCTCTCGATCAGCGAGTCGTCGGCGAGGCGCTGCTCGATCTGCCGCAACACGCGGTCGGTCTCTTGGACGGAGGTTCCGGTCGGCATCATGACCTTGACCATGATCCGGCCGTCGTCGATGGGCGGCAGGAACTCCCCGCCCACCCGGCCGATCGTCCAGAAGGCCAGCCCCAGCACGGCAGTGAACGCCACCGCCATGGCCCAGCGTCCGCGGAGGGCGCCGGCGAGAAGCCAGCCGTAGCCGTCGGTGACGCGGCTGAAGAATCGCTCGAAGCGTGTGGCGCTGCGCCGATGGGCTGCCCGGCCGAAGAAGATCGTCACGAGCATGGGCGTCAGCGTCACCGCCACGACCAGGCTGATGATGACGATGCCCGCGATCACGAGGATCAGCTCGCGGAACAGCAGGCTCGTCAGGCCGGGCACCAGCAGGAACGGCACGAACAGGGCCAGGAAGGACACCGTGGCGGCGACGATGGCGGGCCCGACCTCAGCCGAGCCGGCGATGGCGTGCTGAGCGGCGGGTTGCTCGGGTCGTTCGTGGCGCAGACGGCTGGTGTTCTCGATCACGACGATGGAGTTATCCAGCACCACGCCGATGGCGACGACCAGCCCGCCGAGGGAGAAGATGTTCAGCGAGAACCCCGCCACCTTCATCAGACCGAAGTTGATGACCAGCGTCAGCGGCAAGGCCACGACCATGACCAGCACCTGACGGAAGCTGCCCAGGAACAGCCAGACGACGATGATCAGCAGGACCATCGCCCCAATGGCGGCGTCACGCACGCCCGCCAGCGCCCCGGCCACGTACTCGGCCTGGTTCTCGACGAACCCCAGCTCCAGCCCCTCGGGCAGGGCCGGCCGCAACTCGCCCAGTTGGCGCTGCACGGCGAGGGCGACTTCGACGGTGTTGGCCTCGGCCTCTTTGAAGACCGACAGCTTGACGCTCGGCCGGCCGTTGAAGCGGGCGATGATCCGCTCGTCCTCGTGCGAATCCACCACCTGGGCGATGTCGCGGAGGTAGAGGCTGTTGCCGCCCCGGCCGGCGATCACGACCGAGCGGATCTGCTCAAGGTCGTCGAACTCGCCCATGGTGCGGGCGATGATCTCGCGTCGGCCGACGGTGACGCGCCCGCCGGTCTGCTCGACGTTCTCCTCGGCCAGCCGCTGCATGAGAGTCTGCAGCGGGATGCCGTGCCTCTCCATCAGCAACGGATCGAGCAGGATGCGGATCTCCCGCTCCAAGCCGCCGACGACCTCCGTTCCCGCCACGCCCCGCACCGCCAGGATGCGGTCCTGCAGCCAGTTGTCCGTCCACTGGCGCAGCTCCACCGCCCCCCAGCGGTCCGAGCGGATCGTCAACTGCATCACCGGCAACTGCGACGGATCGGCCTTGAATACGTAAGGCGCGTCGATGTCGTCCGGCAGGTCCTGTTGGGCACGGGTCAGGGCGGCCAGCACGTCCTGGAAGGCCACGTCCACGTCTGCGCCGTACTCGAACCGCACGTCCAGCGAATAGACGCCCTCGCGGCTGGTGGATTCCAGATCGTCCAGGTGGTCAACGGTGGCCATCAGCCGCTCGACTGGATCGGCGATGTCCCGGTCGATCTCCTCCGGCGTCGCCCCGGGCCAGCGGATGTGGACCTTGACCACCGGGTAGGTCACCTCGGGCAGGTAATCGACGGGCAGCCGCCACAGGCCGTACAGGCCCAGGACCACTGCAGCCAGCGTGATCGCGCCGGTGGCCAGGCGACGGTGGACGGCGGCTTCTGTGAGTCTCATTGGCCGGCCCCCGTCCCCGTGCGGGGCCCGTCCGCCACTGGCCGATCACCCCCAGGGCCCCCACCGCCGCCCTGGGGCTGCTGGCCGGGCACGCGAACGGGCTGGCCGTCGCGGAGCGCCGCTTGGCCGGCCACGACGACCCGCTCGCCGGGGGCGACTCCGCCAACCGTCTGAACCGTCGCCTCCTGTTGGATGCCCACCTCCACGACCCTCCGCTCGGCGTTGCCCTGATCGACCACGAAGACGTAACGTTCCCCGTTCGGTGCCGTCAGGACCGCCTCGGCGGGGACCAGCACGGCCTCGTCAGCCCGCCGCAGCTCGAGCTTGAGCCGGGCGAACATGTGCGGGACGATCTCCGCGGGCTCGGCCAGCCTGGCCTCGACCGTGCGGGTGCGCAGAGCCGCGTCCAGTTGGGGGTAGATGCGGGTCACCTCGGCGTTGTACGCCCGCCCGTTGAAGGCATCGAGCGTGGCCGAGACGCGAAGGCCGGGCCGGACGGTGGCGGCCTGGGTCTCGGGCACGGCGAACCGGATCACCAGCGAGTCCGGAGCGTACATCTCCAGCAGCCCGCTGCGCGGCGTGGCCAGGTCGCCGGGGCGGACGTGCACGGCGGTGATCACGCCGTCGAACGGAGCGATGATCACGCACTCGGCCAGATGGGCCCGGGCCAGGGCCAGGCGGGCAGCGGACTCTTCCACGGCCGCGACCTGCACGGCAATCTCGGTCTCCGTCGGCCCGGCCTGGAGCATGCGGAGGGTCTCCTGGGCGGTGGCCAGCTCGGCCTCAGCCACATCCATCCGCTCGCGGGCCTGGTCGACGCTCTGCTCGGAGGTGAACTCGTCGGCGATCAGCCGCTGCTGCCGCTCGTAGCTCCTGCGGGCCTCGGCCAGGGTCGCCTGCCACCGCCGGACGTTGGCCTGGGCCTGCTGCACCTCCTCCGGCCGTGCGCCGGCCCGGAGGTCGGCCAGATGGGCACGTGCGACCACCAGCGCCGCTTCTGCGGCCCCGGCCTCGGCGCGATGGACTTCGCGGCTGATCTCGATGAGCCTCTCGCCCGCCGCCACCGTGTCGCCCTCCCGCCACGGGCAGTACTCGATGGGGCCTTCCTTCGTCGCGGCGATCACGACCGAGTCGGTGGCCACCACCTCGCCGCTGAGCTCCATCTGCTGAACGATCCCGCCCCTCTGCACCGGCTGGACCTGCACCTGCAGGGGCTTGGGCTGCCGCGGCGCCTGTCCGGTGCCCGATGGAGCCGCATTGCCTGAGAGGCCCAGCCAGATGCCGCCCGCGCCCAGTAGCACGGCCAGCACCACGACAATCAGGACGAGTCGTTTGACGCTCTTCACAGTCACTCACTTTCTTCCAGTGCAAGCGGCTCGGGCGCCTGAGTCAGCGACCGGCCCACGGCGCGCTCCAGCCGTGCGACGGCCGTCCGCCAGCCCAGCCTGGCCAGGATCAGCCGGTTCCTGGCGGCGGTGCGTTGGGTCTGGGCGTCGATCAGGCCGATGATCGAGCCGGTGCCGTTCCTGTACTCACCCTCGGCGACGCGGGCACTTTCCTCGGCACTGGCGACGAACCGCTCCGCAGCTCCGATGGCCTGTCTGGCCTCAGTGGCCTGCCAGTACGCCGTCCAGACCTCCAGTTCCACGCCCTGCAGCACGATCCGCCGGACGGCCAGGGCGCGATCCAGCTCGGCCTGGCTGGCGTGAACCTGATAAGTGCGGTCGAAGCCCGTGAACAGCGGCAGGTCGAGGGCGGCCCCGACGCTCCACGCTCGCTGGTCCGGCAGAACGCTCCGCCCGACCCAACCGAGGGAGGTGTCGGCGGCAATCGCTGGCCAGTAGCGCGACTGTGCCAGACGCACAGCGACCTCTTGCACACGTACCTGGGCCAGGGCGGTGGAGAGTTCGGGCCGGTTACTGGTGGCATCGATGAGCAACGCCCGGATGTCGCCGAGCTGCCGATCAAGATGGGCCTCGGGCAGATCCGCGATGCCAAAGCCGGCCGACACCGGCACGCCCATCGCAGTCGCCAGTCGCCCCTGCGCGACCTGGATGGTATTGCTCGCCCGCACGAGGTCCAGCTCGGCGTCTGCCTTCTCCGTCTCGGCCCGCAGCACATCCGAGCGGCTGACCACGCCCGCACGATGCCGCGCCTGGGCCAGGCGCACCTGGTAGTCTCGCTGTCGGACCGTCTCCTCGGCAAGCTGACGCAAGCTTTGAGCGGCCAGCAGGTTGTAGTAGGACTCGACCGTCTCCAGGGCCACATCCTGCAGAGCGGCGTTGTGGCGGAACCCCGCCGCCAGCACCTCGGCCGTGGCCGCATCCACGCGAGCCTCCCGGCCGCCGCCGTCGAAGATCAGCCAGCGCAGGCCGAACACGCCGTCGTAGCGGTCTTGCGTGCCGAAGTCGGTGTCGCGGTTCAGCTCGACCGCTTCGCCTCGGGCGGCGCCGGCGGTGAAACCGATGGTGGGCAGGTAGTCCGCCTTGGCCCGGCCGGTGCGTGCCGCGGCCGCACGGATCGCCTGCCACGACTCGACCGTGCGCGGGTTGTGCTCCAGGGCGATGGCGACGCACTCGCCCAGCGACAGCGTCCGGCCGGCGAATTCGGGACCGAGGTCTGCCGAATCGCCCGGGGTCGGCGCCCCGTCACCGATCTCCGCACTGAACGACTGCGAGCGGGATTCCGGCAAGGCCCCGAACTCGCCCCACGGGTCGAGGCCTGCGCAGCCGCTCAGCAGCGACACACCGGCGGACAACAGGATGGCAGCAACGTGTCTCAAGCGATCACTCCCCAGGCTCATCTTGGCTGCGGCGGAAGGTCAGACGGGGCATCCGACAGGCCCATCATGTGGCCTGGCCCGTGGCAGGCACTGCGATGGCGGATCAGGCTGAACAACTCCTGCTGCTGCTCCGCGGTAAGCACTTCCTTCTCCGCCAGGAGGTGCTCGACGACGAGTTGCTGCATCTGTTGCTGGCCCGCGCGGATCTCCTCCTGCGTGGCGGCGATGGCCTGCCGATCCGGGTTGTCGGACGCGATCAGATCGAGCAGCTCGGTTCGCAGGCGGTTCATGTCGGTGCAGATCGCCTGCGACCGGGTGCGGAACTCGATGAGTCTCGGCTCCATGCGTCGCCACTGCTCGTCCGTCACGCCGAGCCGGCGATGCAGCGGACACCATACCTCGCCGTCATACCGGGCATCGGCGGTCCAGTGCGCCCGGGCCGCCTGAGCCGCCCAGACGCCGAGGAATGCGACGTTCAGGGCTACCGATAGCACGATCAGCAGCGGAGCGATCTTCCTCCACATCGTCAGCGTCCTCCCTCTTCCGTGGCCGTGACCAGCGCCAGATAGCTGTCGGCCAGCGAGCCGGCCGGGGCCTCGCCGAGGTAGTCAACCGAATACGGGTCGAGAGGGTCCACCTGCGCCGGCGCCGCGGCCCGGGCGGCCGAGGGAGCAGACGCCCACCCCATCACCAGGCCGGCGGCCAGCCCCGCGACCAGCACAATCGCGGCGGCGGCATGCATCGGGGCCGACGCCAGCCGCCACCACGCCAGCGGGTTCCACGCGGCTGCGGACCTGGTCGTCGCGCTCTGCCTCGCCGCGGCCATCACCCGGAAGGCGAAGCCTGCTGGAACCGGCGGCGCCCCGGCCCCGGCGAGCGGGCGGGCGAGGGGGTCCACGTCGGCCAGCACGGCTCGGCAGGCGACACAATCGACCAGGTGGGCCTCCACGGCCCGGCGAATCCCGACGGGCAGTTCGCCCGCGGCCAGCGCCTGTAGTTGTCCTTGCACGTCCTCGCAGCGCATCAGCTGTCTCCTCATTCCTACAAACGGGCAGGTCCGGGATACCCCCCTCGCAAACCGCTAGATTTCCAGAAGTGGCCGCAACCGCGGCTCCAGGGCCAGCCGGCCTCGCGCCAGCAGCCGCTCAACGGCCTTGACGCTCCGCCCCATGGCCAGGGCCATCTCGCCGGCACTGAGCCCCTCGAAGTAGCGCAGCACCACCGCCATGCGGTAGTCCGGCGGCAAGGCATCCAGGGCCGCCTGGATCAGGCCGTCTCGTTCGGCCTCGTCCGCCTGCTCGAAGGGACCGGCCGCGCTCTGGGGCGTGCTCGGCCAGGACTCGAGAAGGATCGGCCGCTTCTTGCGGCGATGGTCCAGGCACAGGCGCGTCAGCACCCGGTAGAGGTAGGTGCGGAACGTGGAGGTGGGCCTGTACCGCGGCGCGGCGGCCAGAACCTTCAGGAAGGCTTCCTGGGCAAGGTCCTCGGCCTCGGCGGCGTCGCCGGTGAAACGGTAGGCCACGCGCCACGCCTCGGCCTGGTGGCGCAGGACGATCCGCTCGAAGGCGTCCAGATCGCCCTCGCGGACGCGCAGCATCAACTCCTCATCAGTGGGCATCAGGATGA
>JAWLCG010000122.1:0-12179 GCA_041687295.1 Phycisphaerae bacterium
CACAGCCGCCGCACTCCAAAGGGCTTCGCCCGCCGCCCTACTCCGAAGCGACCCGCCACAGGCGGACCTGGGCGGGCGGGACCATGGCGTCGCCGGTGTGGCCCAGGGGGTGGCGGTTTTCCCCCAGCAGGGCCGCCGGGTCGGCCAGGGCGACCGGCTCGGGGCCGAAGTTGGCCACGGCCACGTACGCCTTGCCGTCGCGTCCGTGGACGCGGAGGGCCCGCAGTTCGGCGTGGCCGGCGTCGAGCCGTTCAGCGCCGTCGTCCGCCACAGCCGCCGTGGTCTCGGCGTCCACGCTCGACAACGCCAGCCAGCCGAGGTCGAGGATCGTCTCGCCGGCCTCGACGGCGTGCATGTCGGGCCGCAGGCCGAAGCAGAACTGCTCGGTGAAGATCGACGCCAGCCAGGCCCCCGCCCCGCCCTCTCGGCCCGCCCGGCGGCGGAGGACCATCCCATCCGCCCCCCATAGGCCCACCAGGCCGATGCGCCCGGCCAGGCTCACCCATCGCCCGCCCAGCGGAATGGCCTCGTCGGTCGGTGGGGGGGAGTGCAGCGTCATCGCCCCGGCCGGCGTGACGATTGGCCGCACGAAGCCGTTGTAGACGTCGTTGGGCAGGTTGGCGTGCAGGCCCCGCACCTCCCGGACGTAGCGTTTGCCCAGGGCCACGATGCGCTCCATGCCCACAACGGTGTGCCCGTCGGGCAGGGCGACGAAGGCGATCCAGTGCCGCGCCGAGTCGCTGCCCGTCCAGCCCTCGTAGAGGCTGAGGTTGGTTCCCTCCATCACCGAACCGCACGTGGCGAAGCCGCCCTCGAACGCGGCGATGTGGTAGCCCTCCAGGCGGCGGTGCTGGGCCCCGTCGCCCTGGCTGCGGCTGTAGTGCGCGAAGTCGACCACGCTGACGAGGTTCTGCTCCCACTCGGCCAGCGAGCCGTCATCGGGCGGCAGGCACAGGCCCTGCGTGAGCCACTGGGCCCGCCAGCTGAACGACGCCAGCCGTGTCGGGCAGCGGTGCATCACGCCGCCGTGCTCGGGCTCGGCCCACCCGCCGGCGACGGAGGCCTCGAAGCTCTCGGCCGGCGGGGCGGGCCAGCGGACCAGCGGCCCATTCACGACCAGCTGCGCCAGCGCCATCGCCCGGTCGACCTCCAGCCGCGGCCAGTAGACCGGGCTGCGGTCGGCCAACTCGGCCAGGCGCCGACCGTAGAACGTGCCGTCGCCGTTGTGGTCGGCCTCGGCAGCGATCATGTCCAGCTGGGCCTCGACCAGCGGCCGGGCGTGGGCGTCGCCCAGCCGGTCGGCCGCCAGCAGCAGCGCCGGCAGCAGGTACTCCTGACAGTAGGCGTAGCGGACGCGGGTATCCCCGCCGATCCGCGCCAGGCGGGCGTCGCCGAAGACCATCCGCCGCAGCACCGCCCACAGTTCGGCCAGGTGGTGGTCCAGCGACGCGGGCACCTCCCAGCCGGCGGCGCGGGCGTCGAAGTGCAGCAGGGCCGCGTTGCTCACGCAGATGGTCATGTAGCCGACGTTCATGTAGCTGTGGTGGTCCAGGGCGAAGTGGGGGAAGAAGTTGGCCCCCACGTGCCAGTCCCTGACGGCCCGGCCAGCCACGAGGGTCTCGTCGTCGGCGTCGGCGGGAATGCTGATGGCGTTCATCAGCGACAGGTGGGCCCGCTCCATCCAGTCAGCGGCGTGGGGGGCGTCGGGGTACATCTGCGCGACCCGCCAGAGGAAGGCCCCGTTCCACAGGTTGTTCTCGGGGGCGTTGCCCTTGTGGCCCCAGACGTTGCCGACCACCCCCACGTGCCCGCCGCGCTCCGGGCCGGTCAACAGGTAATCGGCCTCCGCCCGCAGCAGGCGGTCCAGGGCGGCGCGGTCCTCGGCCGGCAGGTCGTCCAGGATCAGCCGCAGGCCGTACATCGCCCGCTCGATGCCTAGCACCGAGATCCACGTCAGGCCCCATTTGGCCCCGTCGGCGCAGGTGGATGGGCCCGTCTGGTGGCCCGCCAGCAGGAACCGCAAGGCCCCCTGCGCCCGGTCCATCGCCCGCTGACGGTCCAGGCCGGGCACGCCCTCGCCCGCCGCCGCCAGGGCCGCCTGCACGCCCACGTACTGGTTGAGCGCCTGGGTCGACCAGCCGGCGAAGCCCGTACCCCAGTAGCCCACCCGCCCGTCAGCGGTGACGTTGTGCCACAGCCGCTCGGTCCCGTTCGTCCAGTCGCTCAGCAGCGTCAGAGCCCGGTTGCGCAGGTCCATTGGACACTCCTTTTCAGGATCACCATCCGGCGCTTCCCGCCCCGGCAAAGCACCCGCAGGCCCTAACGACGGTCGAGGAAAGTGGGAACCCCTTGCGCCGCGAGGCCTGGCCGCGCTCGACCCGGCCTGGGGCCTACTGGCGGATGAAGTTGGCCAGGAGGCGGTGGCCGATGTCGGTCATGAAGCTCTCGGGGTGGAACTGGACGCCCTCGGTCGGGTGGGTCTGGCTGCGCAGGCCCATCAGCTCTTCCTGGTCAACGGTCCAGGCGGTGGCGACGAAGTCGGCGTCGAGGCCCTCGGGGTCGACGATAAGGCTGTGGTAGCGCGTGGCGGTGAAGGGGTTGGGCAGGCCGGCGAAGACGCCCTGGCCGTCGTGGCGGATCTCGCTGGTCTTGCCGTGCATCAGCCGGGCTGCCCGGATCACCTTGCCGCCGAAGACCTGCCCGATCGCCTGGTGGCCCAGGCAGACGCCCAGCACCGGGATTCGGCCATGGAAGTGGCGGATGTAGTTCATGCTTTCGCCGGCCTCGTTGGGCGTGCAGGGCCCCGGCGAGATGATCAGGTGGCTGGGGCGCAGCGCCTGCTGGGCCTGCTCGGCGGGCATGGTGTCGTTGCGGATGACCTTCACCTCGGGCGGGCTGGGCAGCTCGCCGATGCGCTGGACGAGGTTGTAGGTGAAGCTGTCGTAGTTGTCGAGGATCAGGATCATGCCGCCCATGGTAGCCTCCGGCCGCCCGGCCCGTCAAGCGGGGCGGGGCGCGGATTGGTGTAGCTCAGAGGGTCCCCGGCATGCCGGGGTTCTGCCGTAGGCCGAGTCGAGCGGAGCGAGGCCCGGCAACCGGTGGCGGGCAGCGGCCCCTCTGTTGCCGGGCCTCGCTGTCGCTCGACCCGGCCTACAGGCGCATCAGCCAGAGCATCAGCAGCAGGTCCAGGGCCAGGGCGGCGGCGAGCGTCCACGCCAGGCGCAGGCCGTAGCGGAACCGCTCGGCCGGTGCGGCGGAGTTCAGCAGGGGCCTGCCACGTGGCCGGGGCGACGGCGAAAGGCCCTGGCCCAGGTCGTGGAGGACCTCGGCGATGATGAGGTTGGCCTTGAACTCGCCGATGCCCAGGCCGCCGGCCAGCAGCACCAGGCGTCGACGGGCGGTCAGGCGGAGCACGCCGCCCTCGACGTGCTCGCACACCATGCGGGCGAAGCGGGCATGGGCGTCGTCGCCGCCGGGGCCAGCCTTCGGGGCGGGCGGGGCCGACGGAGGGCTGGCCGCGGGGACAGCTCGGCCGGGCGGGACGAAGCTTCCCGCCGGCACGGATCGCAGCCGGGCCAGGGGGCCCAGCTCGGGCCGGGCCGGTCGAGGGGCCGGCGGCCGAAGCCGACGCGCCAGGGCCGCCTGCCGCCCCGGCTGGCGCAGCAGGGCGTAGGCGATCCACAGCTCGTCGAGCCTCCGCTGGCGCTGCGGCCCGCCCTGACGACGGATTTCCCGTCGAACCGCCTGGTACTGACGGTCGATAACCTCCAGGGCGTGTCGGCCCGGCTCGAGGCGCAGGATGGCGAAATAGTCCGGCTCCACGGTGCTCCCTCGCCGTCGAGTGTACCACGGAAGGCCCATTCTGCGGGCAGGCGAACCCCGGATTGCGACTTGGCGGTTACGGTGCGGGTTGGCTGTGCCGATTGGGTAGAATGCACAAGGCTGCGGGCCGGGCCTGGCTTCGGGGGCTGGGCCGGCCGGGGCCTTACGGTGCCTGGAAGGACGTGTCCATGAAGACCGGTCGTGCGATTCGCTGGGGGCTGATCATCCTGCTGGGCGTGCTGCTGGGCACGGCCCTTACGCTGTACCTGCTGGCCAACCGTCGGCCGGCGGACTATCGGCCCACCGTGCTGGCCGCCGAGGGCAAGGAGCAGGCCCGCGAGCGGCTCAAGGACCGCGTCGCCGAGTTCGTCAGCCGGGCCGGCGAAATCAGCAGCTACCCCGACGGCGGGCAGATCGACCCCGACCAGGTCATGGTCATGACCGTCACCCAGGACGAAATGAACGACTGGGTCGCCTCGCTGCCCGAGCAGGCGGAGATCGAGATGGCCCGCATGGGCCTCCGCGAGCCGGCCATCGCCCTGGGGGACGATCGGCTGACCTTCTACGCCTTCTGGGCCGAGCACGAGAAGGTTGTCGGCATCGACTTCGCCTTCACCTTCACGCCCACCGGCGACCTGAAGCTGCTGCTCAAGGGCGTCCGCATGGGCAACCTGGCCATGCCGCGAACCTTCTACGACGAGCTGGTCGTTCGGCTGGAGAGGCACATCCAGCGCCGCCTCAGCCAGGCCGATGCCGCCGGCCAGGAGAGCTTCGCCGGCATTCCGGAGGAGCAGATCCGCTCGGGCGCCAAGGCCCTGGTCGACACGCTGGGCGGCAAGCCGGTCCGCCCGGAGATCCGCGAGCACTTCGGGCAGGTCCGCATCACGGGCATCGACCTGGCCAAGGGGCTGCTGACGCTTCGCGTGGTGCCGCTGACGCCGGAGGGCGGCGCTACGCCGGCGCCATCAGGCGGGCCTCTCGGCGGGCTCGACTGAGCCGGGCGCCAGCCGTTCCAGCCGCCAGAAGGGGGGCTCTTGGGGCGTCAGGGCCAGCCAGCCCCGCAGGCGCCGGCCCATCAGCTCGACCCGCCAGCCCCCGCCGGGGCCCGGCTGGCCGCGGTAGGTGCCGCTGTCGTGGATCCGCACCGACCCCCGGTTGCCGCTGACGGGCCCCTCGTAGGCCAGGTAGGCCTTGCGGTGGTCGAACAGGCGTGGCACGGCCAGCGACTCGCCGATCGCCAGCCGTTCGGGCGGCTCGGGAAGCTGGAACGTCGCCAGCGCCTGCTCCTGCTCGAGCATCAGATCGAAGTGCAGCCCCTCGGCCGTCTGGTGCGCCTGGATGGCAAATGCGCCTTGCATCGGCTATCATGATACCGCCCGGCGCCGGCGGGCCAAACACCCATCGGCCGGCGAAAGGAGCGAAGTGCCATGAGAGCGATTCTGTGCCTGGCCCTGCTGACGGCGATACTGGCCGGCGGCTGCGCGGGCCCCAGCCGTCAGCAGCTGCTCAACGAGGCCTCCAACGAGTTCTACCTGGGCCAGGTCGACCGGGCTTCCCAGAGCCTCGACCAGCTGGCCAAGCGCTATCCCGCCGACCCCGAGGTGCGCTACCTCCAGGGCCGGGTTGCTCACGCCCAGCAGGCCTGGCCGCAGGCGCTGTACTACTACTCGGCCGCCCTCGATGCCGCCCCCTGGCACGACCGGGCCCGCACCTGGCGCGCCCGCGCCGAGCGCGAGAGCGGCCTGAAGGCCTCCACCCTCCGTTTCGTGCCGTAGACGCCGCCCCCGCACCGTGTCGATGCGGTACCCCAGGGCCCTGGTCGCCTACGCGGTCACCACGTTCTGGGGCCGGCCGGCCAGGAAGGCGTGGATGTTGTCCATCGTGGTCGAAAGGATCCGCCGGACCGCCTCCTCGCTGTTGAAGCCCACGTGGGGGGTGATGATCACGTTGGGCATCCGCAGCAGGGCGTGGTTGCGGACGACCGCCCGCAGCGTGTCGGTGTCGTAGGCCTGGCTGAGGATCTCGGCCTCCTCGTGGACGGCCACCTCGCCCTCCAGCACGTCGAGCCCGGCCCCGCCGAGATGCCCGCTGCGCAGGCTCTCCAGCAGGGCCTGTGGGTCCACCAGACCGCCGCGGGCCGTGTTGATCAGGATCGCCCCCTGGGGCATCTTGTTCAGGGCGTCGGCGTCGATCATGTGGTGCGTGCTCTTGTTGTACGGCGCGTGCAGGCTGACGACGTAGCTCTGCCGCAACAGCGCGTCGAGCTCGACGTACTCGAAGCCGATGCGGGCGGCCGCCGCCGGGTTGGGCCGGACGTCGAAGGCCAGGGCCCGCATGTTGAACCCCCGCGCGATCCGCAGGGCGTTCTGGCCGATCCGCCCGGTGCCCACGCAGCCGAAGGTCTTGCCCTCCAGGTCGCGCCCCCGCAGGCCCTCAAGGCTGAAGTCGCCCCGAACCGTCCGCTCGTAGGTGCGGTGGATCTTGCGGGTCAGTGTCAGGATCAGGGCGAAGGCGTGCTCGGCGACGGTGTTCTCGCCGTAGGTGGGCACGTTGCTGACGACGATGTGGTGCTCGCGGCAGTAGTCCAGGTCGATGTGGTCGAAGCCGGTGCTCCGCGTCGCGATCAGGCGCAGCTGGGGGAACCTCTGCAGTTGCTCGCCCGAGCAGTCGCTGTGGATGAAGGTGCTCAGGATCTGCACCGGCCCCAGCTCGCGCAGGCGGTCGCCGTCGACGCGCTCCACCCGCTCGGTGAACATGCGGATGTCGCAGTCGTGCCCGCAGAGGGCCCGCAGGTAGCCCTCCTCCCAGCCCTCGGTTTCCACAAAGATGATCGGCGGATGCTGGTCACTCATGTCGGCCCCCTTTCCGGTCTGTGAATCTTAGGGCCCACCCCCCGGCCGATCCACGTCGCCGGTGAAGGCCGCCCCGGCCCCGGGCGCCAACGGCTCGGCCCGATCGCGGCTTGACTGGCCGTCACCTGTGGTCGGCTGCACCCTCCCTCGGGGATATCTAGTTTTATCTGCCCGTCATAAGTCCTTGGGGCGCGCACAGGAGTTACCCACTTTTTCGACGGGGCGGATTTTTCGGCACTTTTTTTCAGCCTTTGCAGCCCAAGGACTTGGGCCGGCGCGACGCGCCAAAGCGGCAATGCCTGTGCGCACAGATGCGTCACTCGCCGGTAAGGGTGAGGAGGCAAAAAACCATGGGATTCGAACTGGAAGCTTTCGACGATCCGGACCTGAACGAGCCCTACCTGAACTGGCTTCTGGACAGCGAGGCCCCCGACGCCGAGCAGCGGCTGGGACGGTTGTGGGCGTACTTCCGCAACGAGGCCCACCCGGCACTGGGCCTGGTCGCCGACGCCCTCAACGCCAACAGTCGGCCGTACGTCCAGGCCCAGGAGGCCGGCCTGCCCCCGCGGATCACCGGCCTGGCCGGCGGCGAGCGGGCGCCCGACGTGTCGCGAAAGGAGGTGGTCATCGAGAACGACATCGCCTGGCGAGTCCAGACGATGGTGGAGTACCTCTTCGGCCGGCCCGTGGCGCTGACCAGCCGGGCCGCCGACCCCCAGCGGGCCCGCGCCATCGAGGCGGTGGTGGCGGCCCTGCTGGAGGGCAGCGGGGGCCTGGCCCTGTGCCAGGAGATGGCCCTGCTGGGCAGCGTGTACGGCTTCGTCGACGTGGTGCTGCGGACGCCGGCCGACTGGCCCGGCGGGGCCGGGGCCGACGGCGGCGAGGCCGGCCTGGAGCGGGCCCTGTCGGCGGCGCGCCGGCTGACGCTGGAGGCGATCGAGGCCCCGCGGGTCCTGCCCCTCCTCGACGGCGAGGACTACCGCCGCACCCGCGCCTGGGTGCAGCGCTACCGCCGGGCCCTGCCGAGCGTCGGGCCCGATCTGCCGTGGGTCAGCTTCGGCTGGGCGGGCCGGCGCGATCGGCCGCCTCAGCAGGTCGAGGTCGTCGAGATCCTCTCCGACACCTGGTGGCAGCGTTACGAGGACCGCCGCCTCGTGGCCGAGGGGCCCAACCCCCTGGGCGCGCTGCCGGTGGTGCACGTGCAGAACCTCGCCCTGCCCGGCGACTACGAGGGCCTCAGCGACGTCGAGCCGCTGATCCCGCTGCAGGACGAGCTGAACACCCGCCTGAGCGACCGCGCCAGCCGGGTGACCCACCAGTCCTTCAAGATGTACCTCGGCAAGGGCATCGAGGACTTCCTCGACCGCCCCGTCGGCCCCGGCCAGATGTGGACCACCAGCAACCTGCAGGCGGGCATCGAGGAGTTCGGCCACGACGCCGGTTCGCCCAGCGAGGACGCCCACATCGACCAGATCCGCCAGGCCCTGGACAAGGTCTCGGGCGTGACGCCCCTGGCGGCCGGGCTGGTCCGCGACCACGTCGGCACCCTCACCAGCGCCACCGCCCTGCGGGTGGTGCTCAGCGGCCTGCTGGCCCGCACGCAGCGCAAGCGCCTGACGTATGGGGCGGGTCTGCGGCAGGTCGTCCGGCTGAGCCTGACGCTGCTGGACCGCGCGGGCCTGTTCCCCACGAGTCCCGACGAGCGCGAGTTCGAGGTGCACTGGCCGGGGCTGCTGGAAGAGGACGCCGGCCAGCAGCTGGCCAACGCCCGCACGAAGCTCGAGCTGGGCGTGCCCCGCCGGCGCGTCCTGCACGAGCTGGGCTACGACGCGGCTAGCCTCGAAGACGAGGCCCACGCGTAGGGCGGGTGCCCTGGCTGCGCCGTCTGCAGCCATGCCGCGGTCCGCCAGCCACGTGGCTGCACAAGGCGCAGCCACGGCACCCCGAACGTCACACGCATCCAAGGAGCTTCACGCATGACCGACCTCACCGAACCCGCCGTCCCGGCCGAGCCATCGGGCGAAGCCTCCAGCGACCCCCACGCCCGCCTGGTGCCCGTGACCGAGTCGGTCCGGTACCGCCGGCGGGCCCAGCAGGCCGAGCGGCGGGTCGAGCAGTTGGAGCAGCAGCTCCGCGAGACCCAGACCCTGGCCGAGAGCCGCCAGCAGGAGCTCTCGACCGTCCAGTCCCAGCAGCAGGCGCTTTCCGAGCGGCTGGCCCGCACCGAGCAGTCGCGTCGCCTCGAGAAGGTGCTCGACGCCTGCGGCGTCATCGACGCCGAGGCCGCCCAGCTGCTGCTGGAGCGCAGCGCCCCGCTGCCGGCCGACGCCGACGACTCGGCCCTGCGCCAGGCGGTCGAAGGTCTGCTGGCCGAGCGGCCCTACCTGCGCGGCCCGGCCTGTCGCCCGCTGCCGGGCGCCACGGCCAGCCCCCGCACGCGCAGTGGCGGCCCGGCCCAGCAGGTCGCCGAGGCCGCCCGCCAGGCCGCCCAGACCGGCAACCGCCGCGACCTGGCCCAGTACCTCCGCCTCCGCCGCCAGGTGCGATGACGGCGAGGCCCGGACCCACGCAACGACCTGAACGAACCTGAAAGGAGATTCCATGAGCTTCACCGGAAAGGCCACCTACTCCGCCGGCGCCGCCCTGCCCGAGCTGGCCGAGGACGTCAGCGACCTGGTCAGCATCGTCAGCCCCTACGAGACGCCGCTGCTGGACCACCTCGGCGAGCCGCCGCGGGCCGGCAGCAGCACCTACCACGAGTGGCTCGAGGACGCCATGCTGCCCAACAAGGACCTCGTCGCCCACGGCAGCGACCCCGGCCTGGCCGCCACCTTCGGCGTGGCCAACGCTGAGAGCTTCCGCGTCGGCGACCAGGTCCGCCCGGCCGGCTCGGACGAGCTGATGCTCGTGACGGCCACCAACGCCGGGGCCGGCACCATCACCGTCACCCGCGGCTACGGCAACACCCCCCAGGCCCCCCTGGCCGACGCCACCGAGCTGCACATCCTGGGCAACGCCGCCCTGGAGGGCGCCGACGCGCCGGCCGCCCGCTTCACCAACCGCGTCCGCAAGGGCAACTGGATGCAGATCTTCACCGCCGCCGTCCGCGTCAGCGGCTCGGACCTGGCCGTCCGCAAGCTCGCCGTCGCCGACGAGCTGGACTACCAGAAGCAGGAGCGCCTCCGCGAGCTGCTGCGCGACCTGGAGTCCACGGTCATCCACGGCACCGCGCCGGCCGTCGACGCCCAGGGCTCGGCCACCGTCCGCCGCACGATGCGGGGCATCATCCCCAGCATCAGCACCAACGTCTTCGTGCCGGGCCAGGACGGCTTCGGGGCCGAGCTGGACCTCACCGAGGCCCAGCTCAACCTGGCCCTGCGGCGGGTCTGGGAGGCCTCGGCCGGCGTCGTCGACACCATCGTCGTCGGCGGGCGCCAGAAGCGGCAGATCAACGGCTTCGTCACCAGCGGGCGGGCCTACGGGCCGGCCGACACCGCCTACCGCGACCTCGTCAGCGTCTACGAGAGCGACTTCGGCGTCGCCCGCGTGATCCTCAGCCGGGCCGTGCCCGCCGACACCGTCCTGCTGCTCGACAGCAGCCGCGTGGACGTCGTGCCGCTGGCCGGACGCAGCTTCCACTACAAGCCCCTGGCCAGCACCGGCGACTACGAGGCCGGCGAGATCATCGGCGAGTACTCCCTGGAGTTCCGCAACGAGATCGCCCACGGCCTGATCCGCGGACTGACGGGCGCCGCCAGCTAGGGCGGGCCTCCAAGCCGGCCGGCCGCGCGGGGACCGCCACCCGCGTCGGCCCGGCCGGCGACCGACCCAAAGGAGCCGACCGTGACGCCATTCTGCCACGACCGCGACCTGCTGCTGCTCGAGCCGCGGCTGTTCGACCAGGGGCCCTTCCGCGCCCAGCGACGGGCCGCCGGCAGCGACGGGCTGCTGAGCGGCACGACCTTCACCAGCGCCTCGGCCGACTTCCTCTCGACCGGCCTGGAGGCGGGCATGGTGCTGCTGCTCTACCTGGGCACCACCGGCGAGCCGGAGGGCTACGAGGTGCTGGCCGTGCCCGACGCCCACAGCCTGACCCTCAGCGTGCCCCGCGCGTCCGCCGATGCGCCCGCCCAGGCCCCGGTGCTGGGGGCGGGCCCGCACAGCTGGGCCGTGCTGAGCTTCGCCCCGCAGATCGCGGCGGCCTCGGCCGACCTGGCCGAGCGCCTGGCGACGATGGGCGAGACCGCCGGCCTGGAGCCGGCCGACTTCGCCGCCTCCGACCAGCTCCGCGCGCTGGCCGCGGTGGCGACGGCATCGGCCATTTACCGCGCCCTGGCCGACCAGGCCGGGCCCGCCGACCCGCGCTGGGTCAAGGCCGACCACTACGACGCCCAGCTCGCCCAACGCCTGCCGCGCCTACGGCTGGTGCAGGACGCCGACGGCGACGGCCGACCCGAGCGGACGCGGACCCTCTCCCACGTGACCCTGCGGAGGCGATAGCCATGACCCCGACCGCCACGGACATCCTCGACGACGTGCTGACGGCCCTGCGGGCGACCGGTGCCTTCGCCTGGATCGGCCAGGCCGGCCCCGACCAGCCGCCCCCGGCCCTGCCGGCCGTGCGGGTGGGCCTGCTGGGCCATACCACCCAGCCCGCCGACGACGGGGCGAGCCTCTGGCACGAGCTGCGCCTGGAGCTGGCCCTGCGGACCGACGCCCCCCGCACCGCCGCCGCCCTGGGCAAGGCCCTGGAGCTGCTGGGCCGGGCCCGCTCGGCCCTGCTGGCCGACCCGTTCCGCGGCGGCCGGACGTGCCACCTGCCCATCGGCCGGGCGACCGAGCTGGGCCCGGTCGTACTGGGCACCCAGGCCCGCCCGCCGCTGTGCGAGCTGCGATTCGACCTGACCTGCCGCTACGAGGAGGAGCTGGAATGAACCGTTGGGACTCCATCCGCCAGGTGAGCTTCGCCGGCGGTTCGCTGGGCCTGGTGACGGCTGTGCGGGTGCTCCGCTCGGCCGAGGTCCGCCCCGCCGGCGGCGACGGCGACGCCTTCGACACCAGCGTCCAGCTGGACCGCCCGGCCATCACCGTCGAGCTGGCCACCCGCAGCACCGACGCGGCCGAGGCCCTGGCCCTGGGCGACGCGGGCGAGCTGGCCCTGACGCTCGAGCCCGCCCGCCAGGGCCAGCCCGCCCGCGAGGTCCGCCTGGCCGGGGCCGTGCTGGTGGGCCTGGAGCTGGTCTACCACCAGACTGTCCCGGCCGAGGCGCACCTGCGCTTCCGCATCGAGGCGGCCGGGCCGGGCCAGGACCCCTTCAGCGCCGCCGAGGTGACCCCATGAGCGCCCTGGATGGACAGGACCTGTTCGGCTCGGGGCCCTGCAGCTTCGAGCTGGGCCCCTGGCAGCGCCAGCAGCTTCGCCGCAGCTGGCCCGGCCAGGACGGCGAGTGGGTGCTCGACCTGGGTCGTCGCGGGCGCACCATCCGTCAGACGGGCCGGCTGCAG
>JAWLCG010000123.1:0-11933 GCA_041687295.1 Phycisphaerae bacterium
GTCGATTTCTACGGGCGCAGAGGCTTCAACGCGGTCGTCTTCCGCCTGACCGACGACGCCGGCTGCGCCCTGAGGTTCGAGTCCCACCCCGAGATCCGCTGTCATCCCGGCGCGATGACGGTCGAGGCGATGCGCGCATTCGTGACGTACGCCGCGTCGAAGGGCGTGACGGTCATCCCGGAGATCGAATCCTTCGGACACACGCGGTACATCACCGAGACGCTGGCCTTCGGTCATCTGCGGGACTACCCGCAGGACCAGCCGGGCTTCAATGCGCTGTGCCCGGTCCATCCCGATTCCCTGAAGATCATGAGCGACTTGTACGCCGAAACCTGCTCAATCTTCCCTTCCCGGTATGTCCACATCGGCTGCGACGAGGTCCGCTGGGGCGAGAGCGAACGGTCGCGGCAGGCGCTTCGGACAAAGCCGCGCCACGTCATCTGCGCCGAGTACATCAATGCGCTCAACGCCAGCCTGCGCGCTCTTGGCCGGCAGGCCATGATCTGGGGCGACGCCGTCACCCACCACCGGCAATACGAACTGCTCGATCATCTCGACCGCGATATCGTCATCGTCGACTGGAACTACTGGGACGACGACGTGGAGGGCCTCCGCGCCGCGGCCCAGTTCCTGATCGAGAAGGGCTTCGCGGTGATGGGAGCGCCGGCGATCAACTGGTGGGCCTGGGGCACGCGGGTCGGGGCGCGCCAACTCGACAATCTGCTCGGGGTTGCCCACGCCTACCGCGACCTGCCGCACCCCGGAAACCGCGGCGTGATCGTCACCCACTGGCACCCATCACGGTACATCCAGAACGGCCAGTGGGACACCTATGCCGTGGCCGCAGACATCTTCGCGAACCCCGACGCCTTCGACCTCGAAACAAGCCTGCGCGGGTTTGTCCAAGAGCACTACGGCGCCGCGTGGAACGCAGACTGGGCGAATCTCTACCGCAAGGTCTACGAGCACGCCCCGGTCTATCGCCGCGTGAACCCGCACCAGGTGCCGGCCGTCCACAACGGCGTCCGCCTGACCTGGCTCCAGCCGTGGTCGCAACCCGCCCACCTGATCGAAGACATCCTGCCGCGTGCCGAATCGCTGGCCAATCCCTTCTGTGAGCTTCGGCCGGTGGTGCAGGCGCTGCGAAGCGACGTTCGGCGGCATGTCGCGGATTACGACGAGTTCGCGACCAGCCTGGATTGGCTGGCGTACGTCATCGACCGGGACAACGCCGCGTGGCGGCTCATGCGCGAGCCGCCGGGAGGCCAACGGCTGGCCGATGCGCTCCGCGCGATTGCCGACGACGACGCGGCCTGGATGCGACGGATCGAGACGATCTGGTCCCGCGGGCGGACGGGCCCGATGAGCGACCAGCACCTGTGGTCGTTTCCCCGGGCGGCCCATTTCTCGCGCCGTCTTGCCGAGGACCCGCGGAGCTTCCTCGATCTCCTCGGCCGTCCCGCTGAGGCGGGACCGGAAGACGTCTCTTGTCAGTGAAGCCAAACGCCCGTCGGTCATCTGTTTCTTCACGGACTTCGACGCCGAGGGAATCCCGGTCCCCTTCCCCCAGCAGGACGTCCACATCCACACGGATCTGGCCGATAGCACGCGGCTAGACCGTTTGCCTATCGGACCTGCGGGTGCGTTGTGCCGCACCAGGAACGGCCTGCCCCGATGCCCACGGAAGGCATTCCGTGGGCTTGGGCCCAGACCCGCCTGCAGACCCGCAGGCACAGTCGGCAAACGGTCTAGCACAGCGAGGCGAGACATCTTCCTATAGCCCGCGGCATGCCGGCGTCTTCCGCAGGGGCCTGTTCGGGGGTCATGGGGCTCCGCAGGGCGTCACCGAACCTCCCGGATCGGAGAATCGTCTGGTTTCCACGGAGCTGCGGGAGTACTCTCTCCCCATCATCCTGGAGGACGATGCATGCCAATCCAGCCCACCCAGCCCACCCAGCCCACCCAGCCCACCCAGCCCATCCAGCCCTTTGACGCCCTGTACGATGTGGCCGTGTTTGGCGGCGGGCTCTCCGGCGTCGCATGCGCTGTGGCGGGGGCCCAGGCCGGCCTGCGCGTACTGCTGGCTGAACGGCGTCCCCTGCTGGGGTATGAGATCACGTCAGCTTTCGCCTGTCAGTTGGGGTGGCCGGAGTCTCCGGTGGGCCAAAGGGTCTACCGCGCCCTCAACGCGGTTCGCGGCCTGCTGGCTGATCGGGTGGACCCGGTGGTGGCAGAGGCCGTGCTGGATCGCCTGGTCGAGTTGAACGGCATCGACCTGTTGCTCTACACGCAGCCCACGGGCCTCCTTCACGATCCCGGCGGCGCCACGGCGGTAACCGTGGGGAACAAGCAGGGCGAGCAGACCCTTCGGGCCCGGGCCTTTGTGGACGCCACGGACGGGGCCGTGTTGTGGCGGTGTGCCGGCGGAACGGTGCACGATCGTGCCGGCTGTGCCCACATGAGCATGTCGCTGTACCCGGCCCAGGGGGCGCTGGCGCTTCCACGGGCGTTGCAGGAGGCCCCCGCCGGCATCTCCGGCATCCGCCTGGTGCCGGCCTTGCGGCCTGGCGAGGTGTTTGTCGAATGGACGGTGGCGACGACCCGTGTGGCCGAGGCTCGCCTGAGCCTCGATGCCGTCGTCGCCCTGGTGCGTTCGCAGGTGCCGCAGTTGGCAGACGCCGCGGTCGCTTTCGCCAGCGTCGAACCTCTGCTGACCGGGGCCTGCGAGGTCTCCAATGCCCAGCCGGGCACTCGCCATCCGTCGGTCCCCAATCTGCTGGCCGCCGGCGACTGGGCGGGCCCCGTCCAGCCACTGTCGAACGCCGATCGCCTGACGCGCGGCGAAGTGGCGGCCAGCGCCCTGCTCGACGCCTGGCCCGAGATCCTTCGGCCCGGCCAGCCCGCACGCCCGACGGGCCCGGCGACGGTCCTGCGCGAGGAGCACACGGACGTCTTGGTCGTCGGCGGCGGCACGGCCGGCGCTCTGGCGACCATTGCCGCCGGGCGGCAGGGAGCCCGGGTCACGTGTCTGGAAGCCAGCACGTTCCTTGGGGGCATGAAGACAGGTTCCGGCCAGCGGTATGGGGGCCACGGCGTCCCCGGCGGGCTGCAGGATGAGTTCCACGCCCGCGTGCAGCAGGCGCAGACGTTCCATAGCAAGGAGGCGCCTGCGAGTCAGTTGCACTTCGAAACGGCCCGGCTCGTGCTCGAACGCATGGCCGGCGAGGCTGGTGCCAAGGTGGTCTATGGCACCACGGCTATCGGCGTGCAGCGCGACGGCAACCGCGTCACCGGCGTCTACGCCGCCACGCCGACCGGCAGGGCCCTCTTCCACGCCCAGGTCGTCATCGACTGCACCGGCGACGCCGATGTGGCGCGTCTGGCCGGTGCCCCGTACTCCGTGGGGCGGGATGTGGACGGCGTGGTCCACGCCTACAGCCAGGTGTGCTATCTCCTCCCGCCCACAGGCCCGTCAAGCTGCACCAACCACGACGCGGGCTATTGCGACCCGCACGACATCGTCGACCTCACGCGGGCCCGCCGTGAGGGTGTCCGGCAAGTGTGGGAGCGCTTCGCCCCCGATGGCGAAGGCCGGCGTCCGCTCCTGACGATCTGCCCCCTGCTGGGGTTGCGGCAGGGGCCTGTCATCCTCGGCGACTACCAGCCGGACTTCCTGGAGGGCATCCTTCCCACCCACTTCGAGGACTGCGTCGGGTATTCCTCCGCCAAGTACGACTGCCACTCCCAGGACTTCGCCAACCAACAGGACGCGCCGATCCTGTGGGTCTGGCTGCTGGGCAACCGTGAACGCGGCCAGGGCGGGGAGATGCCCTATCGCATGATGTTGCCTCAGGGCGTCGAGGGCATGCTCGTGGCCTGCCGCAGTGCCTCCAGCACGCAGGAATGCAATTACCAGTTCCGCACGATGCGCAACCAGCACCGCCTCGGTGAGGCGGCCGGCATCGCGGCGGCCCTGTGCGCCCAACGCGGCACCACGCCGCGCCAGCTGGACGTCTCGCTCGTTCAGGCGCAGCTCCACAAGAGCGGCGCCCTGGGCGACCACGTCCGCCCCGGTCCCGTCGTGCCCCAACGCCCCTTGCCGGAGCTGCGCGACATACTGGCGTCGCCCCATCCCAAAGACGCGGTCTGGCTGCTGGCGCACGGCAACGAGGAGGCGCTGGCCCTGCTGCACGATGCGGTGCGGTCCGACTCGGCCGGGGCACGATTCTGGGCCGCCGTCGCGCTGGCCTGGCGGCAAGACCCGGCCGCGGTCCCCGAACTGATCGCCGCCGTCAACGCGCGAATCGCCGAGCGCCCCGACTATACCCCGCGCAGCCGAAACATGGTCCCGCTCTGGCAAAGCTGCATCGTCATGCTCGGAAGGGTCGGCGACCCCGCAGCCCTGCCCGTCCTTGTTGACGTGCTCGAGGATCCCACCAGCAACCCAGACGCCCTCATTGCCGCCATTCGCGCCTTGGGCCGCATCGGCGATAGCCGCGCGATCGGACCGCTCGAACGGCTCCTCGCACGCGACGACCTCCCCCGTGAGCGGCTCTTCCAGCAGACCAACCCCCAGAGCAAATGGGCGGCGTCCGAAGACGGCCTCTGGCAGATCGAGCTGGCCGCCGCCGAGATCCTCGCACGCCTGGGCAAGCCCCAGCCCCCTGTTGCGGACAAGTACCTCGCCGACCCCCGCATCCCGGTTCGCCGCTATGCCTCGCGTGTCGCCCAGCTTCCCGCCGGGTAAGCTCGTTGCGTGTGCAGAACCGCTCCGCTGACGCTCCGCGAAGCTGCACACCCTACGAACTGAGGACACAGAAGGAAGAACCACAGAGCTTTCCTCATCTGTATATAGCCCCGGGCTTGCCCGGGGTCTTCCGTCTTCATAGAGCCCCCGGCATGGGGGGGCTTCGGACAGGGGTCGCGATCTTCCCCAGAATTCCGGGTCATGGGAGTTCAGCATAGTGTCCCCGGAACTATGGTTTTCCCAGAACCGGTCACTCACCTTGACCAGGGCGGAGTCGGGTGCGATAGTGTTTTTGCCAGGCTGTACCCGGCTGTACCCGGCTCGGGGACGGTTCCGGGCGGCGGCATCAGTTCCAGCGGGCTGAAATGGAGGGGTGCGATGGGGAATGGGGCCATCGACAGGCCAGTCGGAGCGGCGGCCACACCTCGCAGTCTCCCCCCTCTTCCCCGACCCCAGCCCGCCTCGGATCAAGTGTCCTTTCAGTCATCGGATTCCAGAACAGGGCCGCGCCAAACGGCACGTTCACAGTTCTCGAGGCGTCGGAAGACGCGACCGGCTGCTTCGCCAACGTCGGTGCGGTCGGTAAACAGTTTGGTTTCAAACATCTAAAGGAGGAAGAACATGAAGGGATCAATATCACTGTTGGCGATGGCCTGCCTGTGCTGGGCCCTGCCCTCTGCCGCCCCGGCCGACATCGTCGAAACGTTTGCGTCCGACAACGCCACCTGGACGCTGACCACGATCACCAACACCGGCTCCATCGTCGACCTGCCGGCGGACTGGTCCGAGACCGGCGGCAATCCCGGCGGCCATCTCATCGCCGGGGTGACCAGTGCGTCCGTACGGCCCTACGCTTTCGGCCTCGACCTTACCGTTTCCCACCTGTTTGGCGATATGACCGGCCTTTTGCTCACCACCGACTTCAAAACCACTGGCGAGATCACCGGCCCGGCCCAGACGAGACTGGTCCGCTTCTACGTCGGCACGCACGTTACCGATGGCAACAATTTCTTCGTCAGCAATGATGCCTTCAGTTGGGACCCCAACGAGGATGACCAGTGGACCACCCACCAAGTGCCCCTGGTCGCCTCCAATTTCCTGACCTGGCCGAATCTCAACGCCGGTACGCGCACCTTCGACGAGGTCATTGCCAACCCCGATGCCATCGGTCTGGTATTCGCCTCGGACATCGGCACCTTCACCTCCAACTTCTTCCTTGGCTTCAACAGCACCACCGGTGCCCAACTTGCCATGGACAACTTCGGTGTCGTCGTCCCCGAACCGACAACCCTCGCGATGCTCACCCTCGGGCTCTGCGCGGGGGCCCTGCGGCGGCGAACTGGAGTCAAACCCTAGTTCCGGGGAAACCACAGTTCCGGGGACACCCTACTGCACTCCGACCGAGTTCAGTCTGGTGTCCCCGGAATCCGTATGGTTGTATATAGCCCCGGGCTCGCCCGGGGTCTTCGCCGTCATATAGCCCCCGGCATGCCGGGGGTCTTCGGACAGGGGTCTCGCAGTCTCCCCGGGAATTGCGGCTCATGGGAGTTGAGTATAGTGTCCCCGGGGCCTGCCGGAACTGCTCGTCGCGTGTGCAGAACCGCTGCGCTGGCGCTCCGCGAACCTGCACACCCTACGGCCTCTGAGCCAAAGCGGCGAATCCTTCGCCGCACTCCAAAGGGAAAGGGCCCGCACGGTGGTCTGCCGTGCGGGCCCCTTGGGGTGTTGCTCGTTCGGTCGGCGCCAGGGCCCTGGGTCCTGGCTACTGATCATAGGCTACTGCTTCAGGTACGCATCGATGGCCTGGGCGGCCTGCTTGCCGTCGCCCATGGCGAGGATGACGGTGGCGCCGCCGCGGACGATGTCGCCGCCGGCGAAGATGCCGGGGATGCTCGTCTGGTGCTGCTCGTCGGTCTCGATGTTGCCCCACTTGTTGAGGTTGAGGTCGGGGCAGGTGGCGGTCAGCAGCGGGTTGGCCTGGGTGCCGATGGCGACGATGGCGATGTCGACGTCCATCTCGAACTCGCTGCCCTTGATCGGCACCGGGCGCCGCCGGCCGGAGGCGTCCGGCTCGCCCAGCTCCATGCGTTGCAGGCGGACGGCCCGCACCCAGCCCTGCTCGTCGCCGAGGATCTCCAGCGGCGAGACGAGGAAGTCCAGCTCGAT
Organism: Phycisphaerae bacterium; assembly: GCA_041687295.1. Classification (GTDB taxonomy): domain Bacteria; phylum Planctomycetota; class Phycisphaerae; order SM23-33; family FEN-1343; genus JAWLCG01. The sequence continues at coordinate 6,914 of JAWLCG010000123.1, forward strand.
GCCCTCCTGCTCGGCGTGGTGGACCTCCTCGATGCGGGCGGGCATCTCCTCGCGGCTGCGCCGGTACGCCAGCACGGCCCGCTCGCTGCCGAGGCGTTTGGCGGTGCGGACGGCGTCCATGGCCGTGTTGCCGCCGCCGAAGATGATGGCGGTCCGGCCGCGGGCGACGGGGGTGGTGGCGCCCTCCTGCCAGGCGCCCATCAGGTTGACGCGGGTGAGGTACTCGTTGGCCGAGTAGACGCCTTTGAGGTTCTCGCCGGGGATGTTGAGGAACATCGGCAGGCCCGCGCCGTTGGCGACGAAGACGGCGTCGAACTCCTCGCGGAGCTGGTTGAGCGTGACGGTCTTGCCGACGATGACGTTGTACTCCAGCTCGACGCCCAGGGCGTGGAGGTTGGCGACCTCGGCGTCGATGATCCGCTTGGGCAGGCGGAACTCCGGGATGCCGTAGCGCAGCACGCCGCCGGGGGCGTGCAGGGCCTCGAAGACGGTGACGGCATGGCCCAGCTTGGCCAGCTCGCCCGCCGCCGTCAGGCCGCCGGGGCCCGAGCCGACGACGGCGACCTTCTTGCCGGTGGGCTCGGCCTTGGTCGGCGGGGCCTGGTGGTGCTCGGTCGCCCAGTCGGCGACGAACCGCTCCAGCCAGCCGATGGCGACCGGCTCGCCCTTGGCCGAGCGGATGCAGACGGCCTCGCACTGCTTCTCCTGCGGGCAGACGCGCCCGCTGATGGCCGGCAGGGCGTTGTCGCCGTAGAGGATCTCGGCGGCGGTCGCGAAGTCGCCCGCGGCCAGGGCCATCAGGAACTCCGGGATCCGCACGCGAACCGGGCAGCCGGCCACGCAGGGGCGGTTCTTGCACTCGAGGCAGCGTTGGGCCTCCTGAACGGCCAGCGCCTCAGCCAGGCCCAGGTTGACCTCTTCAAAGTTCGTCGCCCGGCGGGCCGCGTCCTGCTCGGGCATCTCGACGCGCTGAATGGCCATCCGCTCCTTCGGGGTGAGCTTCTTGAGGGCAGGGTCGCTAGTCACGGGCGGCCTCCTTGCTCTTGAGGGCGTCCACGGCCGCGTCGAGGCGGCAGCGGTCTTCCAGGTAGGTCTTCTGGCGCTGCGAGAGCTCGCGGAAATCGACCTGGTGGCCGTCGAACTCTGGGCCGTCGACGCAGGCGAACTTCACCTCGCCGCCCACCGTCACGCGACAGCCGCCGCACATGCCCGTGCCGTCGACCATGATGGGGTTGAGGCTCACGATGGTCTTGATGCCGTACTCGCGCGTGAGGTTGGCGACGGCCGCCATCATCGGCACGGGGCCGACGGCGAAGACCGCCTCGGGCCGGCGGGCCTCGTCGTCGAGCATCTCCTTGAGCGGGCCGGTGACGAAGCCCTTCGTGCCCAGCGAGCCGTCCTCGGTGGTGACGACGACGGCGTGGCAGAACTCCGCCAGATCGTCGCGGAGAATCACGTAGGGCTCGCTGCGTCCGCCGATGAAGGTGGTGACCTCGTTGCCAGCGTCGACCAGGGCCTTGGCCAGCGGGAACAGCACGGCCGTGCCGACACCGCCGCCGACGCAGGCGACGCGTCCCCACTTCTCGATCTCGGTCTCTTTGCCCAGCGGGCCGGCGACGTCGCGGATGCTGTCGCCGACGGCCTTGTTGACGATGCGCTTCGTGCCGTCGCCGATGGCCTGGACGACCAGCGTGATCGTGCCGGCCTGCGGGTCGGCATCGGCGATCGTCAGCGGGATGCGCTCGGCACCGGCCTCGGCGCGGACGATCACGAACTGCCCCGGCTGGCGGGCGACGGCCACGCGCGGGGCCTTGACCACCAGGCGATAGACCTGGGGGGCGAGCTCCTCGTTTTTCGTTACTTCGTACATGGCGATTCCTAGAGTCGAGAAAAAGGGGTCAACACAGGGTCTACTACTGTTTCCGATCGCAGAGGTTCGGCTGAATCCTGCACTTGCGGTTCAGGCCCGGCCCGGGCGTCTCTGGCTGGCCGCGGGGGCCTGCGGGGCGGGCGCCGCCGGGCCGAGGTAGCACAGCACGCGCTGGCTGAGGCTGTTGGCGTGCAGGATCAGCGGCTGACCGGCCAGGTCCGGCGCGTCGATGACGCGGACGACGTCGGCCCACTGGGCGGCGCCGGGCAGCAGGTCGGTCAGTCGGCTGGGCCAACTCTCGATCAGCTCGGCGTTGAGGCGGTTGCCCTCGCGGGCGGGGAACAGGGCCAGGTACAGGATGTCGGTCTCGACCAGGTCGCTGAAGAAGTGCGTGCCCAGCGAGACGTCCGGCACCAGGCCGTCGCGCATCGCCACCACCTCGCACAGGGCCGAGACCGTATTGATCTCGCCGAAGCTCACCGGCACGCCCAGCGAGGGGGTCGTCGTCCCCCACCGCCCCGGGCCCACCAGCAGGATGTTCTCCGGCGGGCGCTGCTCGGGCAGGTGCGCCAGGCGCCCGATCAGCCGGGCGATCGAGTAGCGATCGGCCACCGGCAACTGCCCATAGGCCCGCGGCGAGACGTAGATCAGCCGATCCACGATGGCCCGGCGGCTCTGGCCGATGACGGCGCCGTGGGCCTCCAGCACGCGCCCCGTCTCGGGGATGTCGGCCGGCGGGTCGACGATCGAGCCGCCGCCCTTGACCTGCAGGGGCCGGCACTGCAGCAGGTTCACCCGGGGCTGGTCACCCTCGAAGAAGTTGGCGGTGAACTCCACGTCCACCGGGTAGTCGTAGGCCTCGTGCAGCAGACGAAGCATCCGCCGCACGTCGGCGGCGAAGCCCGTCGCCGTCAGCAGCCGATCGAACGTGAGCCACCACGAGAAGACGCCCTCCCGGCCCGCGCCGGCGGCGCGCTGCTCCAACTCGGTGTCCCGGCTGGCCAGCAGGTCCAGCGGCAGTTCGGGGCTGGTGCGGGCGACGTCCTCGAAGCGGCCCGAGACGAGCTGGTTGGCCTCGAGGTCCAGCACGTCGACCTTGCGCTGGGCGTACTGGCGGGCCTTGTCGAAATGCGACTCGGGTCGCAGCTGGGGGGCGTTCAGGGCGACCACGCGGGTGTAGTCGTCGTCGGCGCGGTCGACCGCGCGGGTGCCCAGGCCGAAGACCAGGCGGATCATGCCGGCGGCGGGGTCGATGCTCTCGTTCCAGACGTACGGATTGACCGAGAAGCCCACCCCGGCGACCTGCGGGTAGTACAGCCGGCCGTACATCGCGCCGCTGACGCGCTGCACCAGCAGGGCCATCTGCTCGTCGCGGTCGAGCAGGCCCCGGCGGGCGCGGTAGCTCAAGGCCTTCTCGCTCATGGCGCTGGCGTAGATGGTCCGCACCGCCGAGGTGAAGTCCTCCAGGCGCTTCTCGCGCGAGCCCTGGTTGACGCAGAAGACGCTCTCGTACTTGCCGGCGAAGGCGTTGCCGAAGTTGTCCTCCAGCAGACTGCTGGAGCGGACGATGATGGGCGACTGGCCGAAGTAGTCGAGCATCTCGGAGAACTGGTCGCGGATCGTGTCAGGAAAGCTGCCGCGGATGACGCCCTGGCGGGCCCGCTCGGAGCCCTCCAGGAAGCTCTGGGCGTCCTTCTGCCGCTGGCGGACCCACCAGATGCCGTTGCGGACCAGGAAGGTGTAGAACACGTCCGAGCCGATGTAGAACGAGTCGTGCGGCTCGAGGCGCCGGCCCAGTTCGGCGTCGCTGCGGGCGATGATGGCGCGGGCCAGCAGCATGCCGACGGCCTTGCCGCCGATCAGGCCCGTGCCGAGCATCCGCTTGCCGATGGCGACGACGTCCGAGAGCGTCAGGTAGCGTTGGGCGAGCGCGAGCACCCGCTCGTCGCGCGAGATGATCATCCGCAGCAATCGGCCGAACAGCTCGGCGTACTCGGGCGTCTGGTCGACGGCGGCGTCGCCGTGGGCGAGCAGCTCGTCGGCGTCCAGGAAGGTCCGCTCCCAGTGGCCCAGCGACCGCATGCCCCCGCCGGCGGCCCGGCGGTGGGCGGCCATCAGGATCTCGCTGATCAGCGGGCTCTGCACCACCGGCACGAAGCTCTCGCCCCGCCAGGCGTGCAGCATGTACATCGTGGGCGAGTAGCGCTGCTGGACCTTCTGGGGGTGGATGTAGAGCTGGCCGTCCTTGCGGAAGACGTCGACGACGACCTGGGCGGTCTCGGTGATGGCCTGCGTGGCGACCGGGGCGTGGTGGTGGCGGAGCAGGGCGAAGTAGGCGACGGCCTCGACGTCGAACAGGTACGGGCAGGTCAGCATGAAGAAGTTGCCCAGCATCTGGTCGCTGTGCCAGTCGACGGCCAGGTCCGTCAGGCAGTCGAAGACGTAGAAGCCCCCGTGGCCGACCTCTTCGATGACGCGGTGGATCTCGGTGAGGAAGGCCTCGAACCCCTCGGCCGGGTCGAGTTGGTGGATGGCGGCGCCGCTGTCGGGGCCCAGCAGCGGCTCGTGGCGGGCGAAGCGGAAGTAGACCAACGGCTGGCCGATGCGGGCGGCGCTGCGGCCATAGGGCTCCAGGAACGCGCGGTAGTCCTCCACCGCGTCGACCTGCCAGACGATGTTGTCGCCGGGGATCAGGCCGCGGAAGACGGAATCCAGGCCCGCCATCCCCGTGCTCAGCCGTGCGTCAATCTGGGCCATCGAGCCCTCCAGACTGGTTCGAACCGTGCGGACGCCCCACCATGACGGTGCCAGACCTCCATGATACCCGCATCGGGCAACCGGGGCAAACGGGGGCGCAAGCCCTCTCCGGAGGCGGTGCGCAAGGATCGGATCATCCAGACACGGGTGCCAAAGGATCTTGAAAGCACCCTCAAGGATGCCGCCGAACGTGAACGAGTCAGCGTTTCCCAGCTGATCCGTCATGTGCTTGAAGATACCTTCACCCTGGTCGACGGTATCGTTTCCGACTCCGCCAACCTGATCGACCATGTCGCCCGGGATGCCCGGCAGCTGGCCGAATCCGCCAAGGGTTTCTCAGCCAAGCACGGTGACAGTGGCAAGCAGGACAAATCCACAGCACAGACCGACGAG
>JAWLCG010000124.1:0-11889 GCA_041687295.1 Phycisphaerae bacterium
GTCTACTCGGTCGGGGCGATGCTGGTGTACTACACCTCGACCTTCATGGCCCACATCGGCACGGTCTTCTTCCCGTCCATGCAGCGGGCCGTCGCCCGGGGTGAGATGGGCGAGGCGCGGTACCTGTACTTTCGGCAGGCACGGGTGGCGCTGGGGCTGGGCATTCCGGTCTACGTAGGCTTCATCCTGTTCGGGCGGTCGTTCATCGGCCTGTGGATGGGCTGGCAGCAGTTCGGGGCCGAGTCAGTGGTGTTGGCCGGCACGGTGATGGCCATTCTGAGCGTCAACAAGCTGCTGCTCACCAGTCGGATCGGCCTGAACTCGCTGCTCAACGCCCTGGGGCGGGTGAAGTTCATCGCGGGCATCACCCTGATCGAGGCCGGCGTGAACCTGGGCCTGTCGATCTTCTTCGTGATGGGGCTGGGCTGGGGCCTGGCGGGGGTGGCGGCCGGCACGCTGGCGGCCAACATCCTCGTTCGCGGCCTGCCGCTGCCCTGGTACGGGTGCCGCAAGGGCGGCATCCCGTTCCGCACCTACCTGCTGAAGATCGTCGCCATCGGCGCGGTCGCGACCGCGCTTTTCGTCAGCTGGTGCGCCCTGGTGCTGTGGCTGGTGCCGGCGACGACGTGGGTGCGCTTTGGGCTGGCCGTGCTGATCGCCCTGGTCGGCTACGTGCCTATCGGCGGGCTGCTCGTGCTGCCCCGGAGCGACCGGCGTCGCCTGTTGCGGGCCCTTCGGCTGGGCAGGTTCGCACCGGCCGAGCGGGCCAGTTCGCCCGCCAGAGCCGCCCGGCCTGACGAGCAGCCGGTGCCGGCCTCGATCGGCGATTCTCTCGAGCCTGACGAGTACGACTCCGTGTGAAAGGTCTGCTGTCATGATCCTTCAGCCGCAACTCGTGCCCTCCTGGCCGAAGCTGGCGTGGGTGGCCTGCCTGCCGCCGGCCGGGCGGGCCCTGCGCGTCCTGCACGGGCCCTGCGTGGAGGTCGCCGACGAGTGGTGCGTCGAGGCCGTCTGGGCCGGGCCCTACGCCGCGGGCGACTTCGACCGCACCGACCTGGTCTTCGGCTCGGGCGTGCGGGTGCGGGGGGACGAGGTGATCTTCGTCAGCTCCGGCACGACCTTCGACCGGTTGTCCGTCTATCGGTCAGAGCAGGGCCTCTGGATCGCCAACTCGCTGGCGGCCCTGCTGGCCGTCACGGGCCGACGGCTCGACGAGGCCCACGAGGGCTACCGCGCCGACCTGCAGTCGATCGTGCGGGGCCTGGACGACTACCAGCGCCACCTGCCCCTGGCCGAGGGCGGGCAGGTCGAGCTGGTCTACTGGCGCAACCTCGTCTGGACCGGCCAGCAACGGCTCGAGCTGGACAAGCCCGACACGGCCCCGGATTTCCCGGATTACGAGACCTACCGCGAGTTTCTGCGGACGACGGCCCGGCGGCTGGGCGAGAACCTCGCCAGCCCCGCCCGCGCCCATCGGGTGCGGGCCCTGTCGGGCATCTCCAGCGGCTATGACTCGACGGCGGCGGCCGTGGTGGCTCTGGATGCCGGCTGTCGGCAAACCGTCACCGTCAAGGACTCCGCGAGTCTCTGGCGCGGGTCGGATTCGGGCAAGCCCATCGCCGACGTGCTGGGCATGGCCTGCACCGAGTACCCCCGCAAGGCCACCCGGTACGAGGACGAGCTGGCCGTCTGGGCTGGCCAGGGCGACGCCAACCTGATGAACTGGGCCCAGTTCGATTATCCGGGCCCGGTGACGCTGTTTTTCACCGGCTGGCATGGTGAGAAGGTGTGGGACCGCGTCGAGCACGACCATCCTGACCCTTTCGTCCGCCGGGATGTGGGTTCTCTGAGCATGGCCGAGTATCGCCTGGTGCGGGGCTTTCTGCAGTGCCCGGTGCCCTTCTGGGGCGTGCGGCACAATCAGCAGTTGCGAGCCCTGACCCGCAGCGAGGCAATGCGGCCCTGGTGGATGGGCAAGGACTACGACAAGCCCCTGGCCCGGCGGATCATCGAGGAGGCCGGCGTGCCCCGGTCGCTGTTCGGGACGGTCAAGAAGAACATCTCGCACGCTCAGCCAGTGAACTGGCCCTACGACCCTGCACTGAGCGATGCATTTCGTCGGTATCTGACCGAGCGGGGCTTCTGGGGGCCTTCGGCGTTGAGCATCGGGCTGCTCAACCTGTATGCGACAGCGGCGAACCTGCTCTATCGCAATCTGCTCGGCCGGCTGGGCCACAAGCGGGGAACGCCATTCTGGCGTCGCCTGGCCATGCGCCGTTTGATGTTCTGTTGGGCCGTGGACGCCCTCCGGGAGCATTACTCAAGAAACCTGCCAGCCGGGCCGATAAATTTCGATGAGGCGGGGTCGCGGTCGCAGTCGACCGGACAGCTATGACGGGGCCTGAGTCAGCGGCTCTGGCCGAGCGAGACCTCCAGCGAACCGGCTGGCCCGTCGTTCAGGGCGTCTTGTTCCTGCTGTGGCGGGCAGCGCGGCCATGTAAGGCTTCGCAACGGTTTCCTGAGCCGCGGAAGAGTTGGGAGTGTCCGGTATGACGGAGCCTGAGCAGGACCTGGACCAGCCGTTGCGGATTCTGCATCTCTCGGCCCTGCCGGTGTGGGCGATGCAGGGCAACGCCGGCATGCCGTCCCTACGCGAGACCCTGGCCGGCCATGTGCGGGCCGGCCACCGGGTGATCCTGGTCGTGCCGGGGTACAACCTGTTCTCCGGCGAGCCGGTCAGCGCCGAAGCCCCCGAGGGCATCGAGGTGCACCCGGCCCCGTGCAACTGGATTCCCCGCCTGCAGAAGCTCAAGTCGCTCGGCCGGCGCAAGGGCCGCGAGGAGTTGCCCTACGCGCTGCGCTGGCTGACGAACATGATCGCGTTCGTCCTGATGACACTCAGCCTGACCCGCGCCGCCCGCCGGGCCATCCGAGGCCGGCGGGGCCAGATCGACCTGGTCTACGCCCACAACCAGTACGCCGTGCTGGCTGGCCGACGGGTCGCCCGGAGCCTGGGCGTGCCGAACGTGGCGCGGCTGTACGGCACGTTCCTGGCCGACCTGATGAATCGCCCTCTGGTTCGCCTGCGGTACCCGACGGCGGCGGCGGGCTACCTCGTGCCCCATTCGCTGCTGATCTGCACCAACGACGGGACCCGCGGCGATCAGGTGGCCCGCAAGCTGGGCATCGACCTGTCGCGGTTCCGCTTCTGGCAGAACGGCGTGGACGTGCCCGCCGAGCCGGTCGCGATGACGCGCGAACAGGTGCAGGCCGACGCCCCGGCCCATCTCCGCCTGCAGAGCCGCTGGATCGTCAGCTGCTCTCGGCTGAGCTACTGGAAGCGGATCGATCGGATGATCCGGGCGGTCCATGCGGCCCGGCAGGCGGGTGTCGATTGCCAGCTGCTCGTCGCCGGCGACGGGCCCGAACAGGAGTCGCTCCAGGCCCTGACGGATGAACTGGGCGTGCAGGAGGACGTCGTGTGGCTCGGCGCGGTCTCGCACGACCGCGTCTGGGGTCTGATGCACCTGGCCGACGCGTTCATGATCACCAATGACGTGACCAACCGCTGCAATCCCCTCTACGAGGCCATGAGCACGCCGCTGCCGGTGGTGTCCGTCCGCGACCCCTCGACGGCCGACCTGCTGGAGCACGAGCACAACGCCCTGCTGGCCGACCCGGCCGATCAGGCCGCCCTGGACCAGTGCCTGATCCGCGTGCTCCAGGACGCCGACCTGGCAGAGAGGCTCCGCGCGAACCAGCGCGAGCGGGCAGCGGCCTTCCAGAGCTGGCCCGAGCGGCTGGACATGGAGGTCCGCGAGCTCGAGTCGCTGGTGGCGGCACGGCGGACGTAGAAATTCGAATGCCCGGTTGACAGACGTCCCCCTATACGATATCCCCCTAGGGTAGATTCAGGGACATGCACTACTCTGTGTGTGCTCGGCGCCTGCTCAGGCGCTTCTGGAAAAATGGGCATCCGCCCGAGTCCTGTTGACCATGGAGGGTCGAACATGCTGCGCGCTTGCACCTGTGTTCTGCTGGCCTTGCTGGCCGGCCTGTCGGTTCCGGTGGTTTCTCTGGGGGGCATCGTGGCGTTTCCGGGGGCGGAGGGGTTCGGGGCGGCATCGGTGGGGGGGCGCGGGGGGCGTGTGCTGCATGTGACGAACCTCGACTCCAGCGGGGAGGGCAGCTTCGCCTGGGCGGCCGCCCAGAGCGGGCCGCGGACGATCGTCTTTGATGTCAGCGGTGTCATCAAGGGCAACGTGATCATCAAGGACTCGAACATCACCATCGCCGGCCAGACGGCCCCGGGGGCGGGCATCACGCTGGAGGGCCGGCTGATGAGCCAGTTCAGCAACTGGGATATGCCGGAGGGCAGTTCCAGTCGGCCCATGTACCACGATCTCACGATCCGCCACCTGCGGATTCGACCGCCCCAGCCGGGCGGCTCCAACGGCGACTGCATCCAGATCACCGATGCCGACCGCGTCATCATCGACCATGTCTCGGTGGCCTGGGGCAACGATGAGAACATCGACCTGTGCGCCAGCCGGGATGTGACGGTGCAGTGGACGACGATCGAGGAGTCGGATAACCACTACTACCCCGATTCCACCACCACCGGAACGCACAACTTCGGGATGATCTTCGGCTACGAAGGCAAAAACATCTCGCTGCACCACAACCTCTTCGCCCATCAGCGGCGCCGCACGCCGCTGACCGGCGCCGAGCCGATGGACGAGGTCAACAACGTCATCTACAACTTCGGCGAGGGCGTCAGCTTCCATCCGCCGCACATGAACCGCCAGCGGCCCGGCGAATACTTCCAGGCCAACATCGTGGGCAATTACTTCAAGGAAGGCCCCGATGGCCGCCAGAGCGACTACAGCGTCTATCGCGACCCCGCGATCAACGGCAAGTACGCCGTGGTCTTCGACGGTGGCGACTCGAACTACTTCGACTACGCCGGCGGGTACCTTGCCCTGGCTGACGGCGACGGCCGCGTCCACCAGCATCCGGGCCGCACGCATGAGGAGGCGATTTCGCAGGTGCGGTTCGCCGCGCCTCAGGTGGTCACCACCAGCGCCGAGCAGGCGTATGAGGATGTGTTGGCCTACGCGGGCGCCTGGCCGCGGGACATCGTGACTGAGCGGACCATCCAGGAAGTCATGGACGGCACGGGCAGTTGGGGCAAGCACTTCCCGATGGAGGGCCTGATGGCGGGTCTGGTGGCTGGGGTGGCCCCGATCGACACCGACCGCGACGGCATCCCGGACGTCTGGGAGGAGGCCTTTGGCCTGGACCCGCTGGACCCGACCGACGGCAACGGCATCGTGCCGGCGGGCGTCTCGGCCAACGATCGCCACGCCGGCTACACCTGGCTGGAGTTCTACATCAACGACCTGGCCGACCAGCTCGTCGGCGGTCCGGTTGTCGGCCCGATGCCCGGCGACGCAAACAGGGACGGCAAGGTCGATGACGCTGACCTGAGCATCCTGCTGGCTCGCTGGGGCCAGGCCGCCACCTGGATGGGCGGCGACTTCGACGGCGACGGCGTGGTCAACGACGAGGACCTCAGCGTGCTGCTGGCCAACTGGGGCACCGGCACCGTGGCGGTGCCCGAGCCGGCCACGCTGGTCCTGCTGGGGCTGGGCCTGCTGGGCCTGGGCCGGCGGTAGGTCGGGGGCGAGCCCGCCCGGCGCTTCAGTTGGGCGGGCGGGCGTCCGATAGAATAGCAGGCGACGGTCAGTGAATCCCTGGCGGCCGTGTCGTGTCCTTACCGGACGCGGCACGGCCGCTGAGCCTATGCCCTTGGGCGGGCGGAGTTTCGCAGCGCCCATTGCGTCGGGCGGCCCTGGCGTGTAAGATGCGGAGCACGAATCGGGAGGGATCGGACCGGGCCATTCGTGTGCTCGTGACCCGCGGGCCCCACTGTCAGCGGTACCGGAAAGGGCGGTCCAGCCATGCGCGATCCAGTTGGCACCCCATCGTCGACGCCCGCGGGGGCCGGCCTCGACGTCGAGGTCGCCCCTGAGCCGCCGGACTGGCGCGCCTTCCTGGCCGATCGGCCGGAGGCGACCGTCTTCCACGACCCCGCCTGGGGCGTCGTCATGCGCGAGGTGTACGGCAATCGGCCCTACTACCTGACGGCCCGGGCCGGCGGGCGGATCGTCGGCGTGCTGAGCCTGGTCTGCCAGCGGAGCCGGCTGTTCGGTACGCGCCTGTGCAGCGTGCCCTACCTCGACTCGGCCGGCGTGCTGGCCGAGGAGCCGGCCGCCACCGACGCGCTGCTGGCGGCGGCCGACGGGCTGCGGGGCGAGTTGGGCATCCCAGCCGTCGAGGTCCGCCAGGACGCCCCGCTGGCCGGCGATCGGCCGGTGCGGACCGACAAGGTCACCCTCGTGCTGGACCTGCCCGACTCGGCCGAGGCGCTCTGGGCGGGCTTCAAGCCCAAGCTGCGCAATCTGGTGCGCAAGCCTCAGAAGGCGGGTCTGGTCATCGAGGCCGGCGGCAGCGAACGGATGGGCGAGTTCCACGGCGTTTACGCCCGCACGATGCGCGACCTGGGCTCGCCGCCGCACGGCCGGCGGTTCTTCGACCGGCTGGCCGAGGCGTTGGGCGAGTCGGTTCGGCTGTTTGTCGTGCGGCAGGGCGAGCGGACGCTGGCGGCCGGCTTCGCCCTGACCGATCAGGGAGGCGTGCACGTGCCCTGGGCGGCTGCCGACTGGCGCTGCCGCGATACGGGGGCGAACATGCTGCTGTACTGGGCGATGCTCGAGGACGCGTGCGGGCGCGGGGCGGCGGCGTTCGACTTTGGCCGCAGCAGCCGTGGCTCGGGGACCTACCACTTCAAGACCCAGTGGGGTGCCCAGGAGCGGCCGTTGTACTGGCACTACCTGTTGGCCGAGGGCGCGGCCATGCCGGACCTGCGCCCCGACAGCCCCAAGTACCGGCTCTTCGTGAATCTCTGGCGCCGGCTGCCTGTGCCGATCGCCCGCGGCCTGGGCCCGGCGATCATCGGCCGGCTGAGTTGACGGGACCCGAAGGAGGAGGCCGCGGCGGCGGCGATCAGCGATGGCAACGACCAATCAACAGAGCGACCCGGGCCTGCAGAGTCCCTCGGCTGAGGGCGAGGCCCTGCCCGCCCCGGCCCGTTCGCGGCGGGCGCTGCTGGGCTGGCTGGGCCTGCTGGCCGGGCTGGGGGTCGCCTTCGGGTACAACTTCGTCGAGATGTGGGCCCGCTGGTTCCCCGCCTGGAAGCGGACGCACTGGAGCTTCTACGACCGCATCAGCGAGGGCGAGAGCTACTACACCCACGGCCCGCTGGTGCCGGGGCTCTCGCTGATCATCATCGCCATGCTGATCCGCCACACGCGGATCCCGGCCAGGCCGTGCCGGTTGTGGGGCTGGGGGCTGCTGGGAGGCAGCCTGCTGTTTCACCTGGTGGCGTCGCTGGCGCGGGTGAACTTCGCCAGCGGCATCGCCTTTGTGGGCGTGGTGGCGGGCCTGGTGCTGCTGCTGTGGGGCCCGGTGGCGTTGCGGCGGCTGTGGTTCCCGCTGCTGCTGCTGCTGTTCATGGTGCCGGCCCCGGAGGTGTCGATCGCGCAGCTGAACTTCCGGCTCAAGATGCTGGCGGCCGACTGGGGCGTTCGGCTGGTGAACGTGATGGGCATCATCGCCGAGCGGAGCGGCAATCGCGTGTACCTCGCCGGCGACAAGGACCTGATTGTCGCCAACGTCTGCAACGGCCTGCGGACGCTGGTGAGCCTGCTGGCCTTTGGGACGGTGTACGCCTACGTCTGCCGTCTGCGGGGCGCCTGGCGGCTGGGGCTGTTCGCGATGACCATTCCGGTGGCTGTGGTGGCCAACACGCTGCGGATCGCCGCGACGATCGCGGTGGCCGACCTGTTCACCCCGGAGCTCGCCACCGGCTGGTTCCACGACGTCTCGGGGCTTTTGATCTTCGTGGTGGCGTTCATGCTGATGTTCGGCCTGGAGCGGCTGATCCTGTGGGCCCGCCAGGCCCTCGGTCGGCCCGCGGAGGTCACGCCGCTGTTCGCCGGCGTCCGCCGCACCGACGCCGACGCCCACCAGTGGAGGCGGATGGCGGCCCTGGCCGGCACGCCCACCGGCCTGCTGGCGACCGGGGCGCTGCTGCTGGTGGGGCTGGGGGCGTGGTGGCTCAGCCATACCGTGCCCTCGCCCATCAGTGACGAGCTGCTGGCGCGGTCGCTGCCGGAGAACGTGACGCTGGCCGGCATGCCCCATCGCAGCTACACCCTGGAGCTGGACGAGCAGACGCTGACGATTCTGGAGTACCCGGCCTACCTGTTCCGCCGGTACGTGGCGCCGGGTCGGCCGGCGACGGACCTGTGCCTGATCATCAGCCGGGACAACCGCAAGAGCACCCACCCGCCCGACCTGTGCCTCGAAGGCAGCGGCGAGGGCATCGTCCACAAGGGCCAGCGCGACCTGGCCGATCCGGCCACGCCCGGCCGATCGATCCCGTGCGTCGAGCTGGTTGTCCAGAGCGGTATCAGCCAGACGTATTTCCTGTACACCTACCGCAGTGGGGGCGAGTACACCCGCAGCTTCTGGAACCAGCAGCTCGTGACGTTCCTCAACGGGGTGCTGGGGCGACACTCGGCCGGGGCGCTGGTGCGGGTCAACACGCCCATCGACGGCGGCGGGCTGGAGCCGGCCCGCCAGCGGGCGGCCGAGCTGATGGTGACGGCTCTGCCCCACATCGACTCACTTCCATAGGGAACTGCTGCCATGGCACGCAATAACCGACGCATCCTGGTCCTGGTGATCCTGGCGGTCCTGATCGGCCTGGTGGCCGGCGGGACGTTTCTGCTGGTCCGCCGACACCGTCAGCAGCTGCTGACGCGGTCGGAGCTGGCCCTGAAGGCGGGCAATCTGGACAAGGCCCTCGAGCATGCCGCGCTCTATGTCCAGCGCAACCCCGACAGCTGGCGGGGCTATCACCAGCAGGCCCGGGTGCTGATCCGCCAGGGCCGCTACGCCGACGCCCGCGGGCCGTTGGAGCAGGCCCTGCAGCTTCAGCCCGGCCAGGTTCAGCTGCAGCTGCTGCAGGCGGATACCTGGTCGCTGTCGGCCCGCGAGGCGCTGGGCGGCGGCCCGGGCCTGCAGACCCCGGAGGTGCTGGCGGGGGTCCTGGCCGATCTGGACCAGGCCCAGGCGATCCTGGACGCGATCGAGGTGCCCGAGGGCCAGGCCGACGCGCCGGCGGAACTCCTCGAGGCCAGCGGCCTGAACTGGCTGCACATTGCTCAGGTCCAGCGGACGCTGGCCCAGCGGTTGAGCCAGGACGCCGAGCAGGCCCTGGCCGCCCGCCAGGCTCAGGCCGCCCAGGCCGCCCGCCAGCAGGCCGACCAGGCCGCCCAGGCCGCCGGCGAATCGCTGGCCCAGGCCGGCGAGGTCGTGCTGGCCCTGCTGGAGCAGGACCCCGCCCGCGACAAGGCCGCCGCCGCCCTGGTCGAAGCCGCCGTCCAGGCCGGCGATGCCGAGCTGCTCGCCCGGGTCCGCGAGGTGATCGTCCGCGACGACCACCCCGCCCCGGCCGCCGAGGTCGCGCTGTGGACGGCCGAGATGGTCGCCGCCCAGCAGCGCCACGGGCGGGTCCCCGAGGCGCAGCTGGCCCCGGCCATCAAGGCCCTGGACGGCATCATTGCGGCCCAGCCCGCCAGCCTCGCCGCCCGCCTGCTGCGGGCCGACCTGGCGATGCACACGGACGACCTGGAGACGGTCGAGGCCCAGCACGCCCGCCTGGCCGAGCTGGCCCCGGCGGATCCGGAGGTTCGGCTGTTGCACGCGCGGATGCTGTGGCGGCAGGGGCAGCTGGCCGAGGCCGAGCGCGAGCTGTTCCGCCTCAAGACCGACCTGCCCGGATCGGTCGCGGTGCACCTGCTCTACGCCCAGGTGGCCACGGAGGTCGGTTACGGCGAGATGGCCACCGACGCCCTGCGGCGGGTGGTCGAGCTGGACCCGCGCAATGCGTCGGCCCGCCAGCGGCTGGCGCAGTACTTCCTGGACCAGGCCCTCTACGCCGAGGCGTACGAGGAGGCCCGCGTCCTGCACGAGGTGCGGCCTGACGATCCGGGGGCGATTCGCCTGTTCTGCCAGGCGGCCCGGCGGGTGGGCCAGACGTCGCTGGCCCGCCAGGCCCTGGACCAGGCCCGGCAGGCCTACGCCGACCGTCCCGTCGTGATGCTGGCCGTGGCCGAGGGCTACGGCGTCCTGGGCGACAGCGCCGCCGCGCAGGGCCTGGCCCGCGAGGTCGCCACCAGCCAGCCGGACTCGACCGAGGCCCGCCTCGCCGTCGCCCGCGCCCTGACGCTGACCGGCCAGGCCGACCAGGCCGAGGCCCTGCTCCGCGAGGAGCTGGCCCGCGACGGGTCCCAGCCGGCGGTGGTCTTCGAGCTGGGTCGGCTGTGCGTGGCCTCGGGCAGGCTGCTGGACGCCCTGGAGCAGTTCCGTTTGGCGCGTCGCCTGGCGCCGCGCGCGACGGCGTACGGCGTGGCCCTGGCCCAGACGCTGCTGGACGCCGGCGACCTGGACGAGTGCGAGCAGGTCCTGCAGGGCCTGCCGGGCGACGACGAGGCCGTCCAGCTGCTCCGCCTGCAGACCGACATGCTTCGCGGTCGGCCCACCGACGACAGCCAGCTCATGCAGGACATGCAGCAGGGCCGACGCCAGGGCCTGCCTCTGGCGATGATGCACCTGCGGCAGGGCCAGGCCGAGCAGGCGGCGGCCCTGTGCGAGGCCGAGCTGGCCCGCCGGCCCAACGACGAGGCGGTCCTGGCCCTGCTGGGCGAGGCGTACCTGGCGATGGGGCGTCACGCCGACGCCGCCGCCCAATGGAGGCCGCTCCTGCAGGCCAATCCCGGACGCCTGTCGCTCTACCAGCGGCTGGCCGCCGTGCTGAGCCAGAACATGGATACCGACGCCGTGGGCCGAGAGCTCGCCGGCCTGCCGGGCGCCAACGCCAACCTGGCCGACCTGGCCGTGGGTTGGCTGTTCGGCCGGCAGGGCGACTTCGAGCGGGCGGCCCGGACCTATGCCCGCGTGACAGGCCGGGCCGACGCCCCCGCCTACCTGCGGGGCCGGGCCGGGCAGCTCCGCGTCGAGGCCCTGGCGCGGGCGGGGCAGGTCGAGCTGGCCCTGCGCGAGCTGGACCGCCTGGCCGAGCAGCCGGGCTGGCGGTTGTCGGCGCTGGGCCTGCGGGCGCAGCTGCTGGCCGCCCGGGGTCAGCGCGAGCCGGCCCGCGCCCAGCTCCAGGCCGCCCTGCAGGAGGCGACGGCCCGCGGCAACGTCGACGCCCTGGGTCGGCTGGCCCCGGTGGCCCTGCAGCTGGGCGAGGCCGAGCTGGCCCTGGCGGCGGCGCGGGCGATGGTGGAGATCAATCCCGACGCGCCCGGCGCGCTGCTGACGCGGGCGCAGGTCTACCGCGCGGTCGGCCGGCTGACCCAGGCCCAGGCCGACCTCGAATGGGCCCTGGAGCTGCGGCCGGGCCACGTGCCGGCCGTCATGGCGCTGGCGGCCATCCACGAGGCCCGCGGCGAGCTGCCCGAGGCGCTGGCGGCCCTGGACCGGCTGAGCGACCAGGGCGTCACCGGGCGGGCGATGGCCCTGTTCCAGCAGGGCGCCCTGCTGAGTCAGTGGGGCCTGGCCCGCCAGGCCGTTGAGCGTTACAGCGAGCTGCAGCAGGCCGGCTACCACGAGGACCCTCGCCTGCAGCTGGCCCTGGGCCAGGCCCTGGCCCGCGTGGGGCAGGTCGAGCCCGCCCGCCAGGTGCTCCAGGCCGTGCCCCAGCTGGCCCCGCAGTACCTCCCCGCCCGCCAGATGCTGGCGGCCCTGGCGGCCACC
>JAWLCG010000125.1:0-11854 GCA_041687295.1 Phycisphaerae bacterium
ACCCTCGGGTGCCGTGGCTACGGCGTTCGTAGCCACGTCTTCGGCTCCCCCCGCGGGACTATGCACAGGGGATCAACACGAATGGCACGAATGGAAGATCCATTGTGACTCTGTCTGATCTTCCCTTCGTGCCATCGGCCGTTATCCGTGCCATTCGTGTCCATCGACCTTCCGACTCTGGCCGTGGCCGGCCTGGGTTTCTCTGCACGACAGGCGGACCGCTTCTTTGGAGTGCGGCGAAGGATTCGCCGCTTTGGCTCGAGGCTGGGCCAGCCAAAGCGGCGAGTGCCTCGCCGCACTCCATACTTCGCTCGGACCCTGGGCCTCCATTGGCCGGTACGACTGACGATTCGACGCGGGAAGACGTGGCTACAGACGCCGTGGCCACGGCACCCGGGGTGGCGGCGGCGATGGTGGCGGGGGGGCGGTTTTCGGTGGCCACGGCGGGTCTTCCGGCGTACACTGAGCAGCAGTGGGGCCCCATCGAAGGGAGACAAGCCATGGAGATCCTGTTCCTGCGTCACGCCGACGCCGAGCCGGTCGGGCAGGGCGACGACGCCCTGCGGGTGCTGACGAGCAAGGGCAAGCGGCAGGCGAAGGTCGCCGCCAAGGGCCTGGCGAAGGTCGCCGGCAAGTGTGGCCACGTGGTCACCAGCCCGCTGAGCCGCGCCCAGCAGACGGCCGAGATCGCCGCCAAGGCCTGGAAGGCCGACATCGTCGAGCCACTGGGGGCCCTGGGCATTCCCTTCGACCGCCGGGCGGTGACGGGGCGGCTCAAGGCCCTGCAGGCCGACGGCGTGCCGATGGTCTGCCTGGTGGGCCATGCCCCGGATCTGGGCGACTACGCCGGCTACCTCATCGGCGGCCGAGGCAGCGACCGCATCCACCTGAGCAAGGCCGGTGCCGCCTGCGTCGTGCTCGACGGCCCGCCCGCGGCGGGGGCCGGCCGACTGGAGTGGCTGCTCACCCGCAAGCAATTGGCCGCCCTGACCCGGTAGGTGCCCCTTGAGCGATCCGCGTTGCGACGAGCTGTTCGAGGCGATGGTCGAGTCGGTCGGCGTCAAGGCCTTCGCGGCCAACATGGACATCAGCACCCGCCAGGTCTACCGCATGCTGGCCGGGGCGCAGCCCAACCCGATCGCCCGGCTGTGCGCGTGCCTGGCCGCCGGCGAGTGCGGACCGGCCGAGGGGGTGCTCGACTACCTCTGCGCGAGGCGAGGGGGCTACTTCGTCCGCCGCGACGACGACGTCGACGGCGCCAGCCTCAACGCCGTCAAAGAGTCCGCCGAGGCCATCGTCGCCATCACCGAGGGCCGGCCGCCGCGGATCACCGTCAAGGAGATCCGCGAGGCCATCAGCGCCCTGGCCGCCCTGGAGCACCGCCTGCTCCAGCCCAACGCCCAACCCTCGATCTCAGGAGTTCTCCATGGAGTGCAAGAAGCCCCGCAACCTTGAGTTCTGCACCTGCACCGCCGGCTGTGGCACCAAGGGCATCTGCTGCGACTGCCTGCAGAAGCACCTCAGCCGCCAACAGCTGCCTGGCTGCTGCTTCCCCGCCGACGCCGAGAAGACCTACGACCGCTCCTTCGCCGCCTTCGCCCAGGCCTGGGGGCTAAAGGGGTAGGCGATTTTTGGTTTCTGATTTTCGATTTGTGATTTGAGGGACGAGCCCGGCGCTCCGTCAGGGGCATGTGATCGTCAGTCGTACCGGCCAATGGACGGCCCAGGGCGCGAGCGCCGTATGGAGTGCGGCGAGGCACTCGCCGCTTTGGCTGGCCCGGCCTCGAGCCAAAGCGGCGAATCCTTCGCCGCACTCCAAAGGGGCGGTCCGCCTGTCGCACCTCTTCAGGCCGGTTCACCGGCCTTCGCCCCGCGCAGCTTGTAGCCCAGGGCTTCTAGCCCTGGGGCCGGCATACGACTGCGCGCGCCCGGGTACGGGCCGCGCCTATACTGGTAGGGGAGGGCTGGGACGTTTACGGGGGACGTGATCGTGCGGGATGCATTGGGGCATCTGGCTCGGCTGTGCGGCGTGCAGCGGGATTTTATGGACTCGGCGGGCCAGTTGCGGCACGCCCGGCCGGAGGTCGTCCGCGAGGTGCTGGGGCTGCTGGGCGAGCCGGTGGAAAACGACCGCAGCCTGGCCGAGGGCCTGCAGCGGCGTCGGCGGGAGATCTGGCAGGAGCGGCTCGAGCCGGTCCGCGTGGCCTGGGGCGGGCGGGGGCCCGTCGGCGTGCGGATTCCCGAGGTGATCGAGGGCAAGGCCTACGCGGTGCGGGTGGTCTGCGAGGACGGCTCGACTCATGAGGGGGCCGGGCGATGGTCGCAGGTGCCCACCCGCCGGCACCGCCGGCTGGAGGGGGCGGCTTACCTGGCCAAGGACCTGCCCCTGCCCGAGCCCCTGCCGATGGGCTACCACCGTCTGGAGCTCGGGACCGGCGGCGAGCACCACGAGGCGCTGCTGCTGTCGGCCCCGACCCGGGTGTACGACGCGTTCGAGGCCCAGGGCCATCGTGGCTGGGGGGTGTTCCTGCCGCTCTACGCCCTGCAGACCCGCGCGAGCCTGGGGGCGGGCGACTTCGCCGACCTGGAGAAGCTCATCGCCTGGCTGGCCGAGCGGGGCGGCGACGTCGTGGCCAGCCTGCCGCTGCTGGCGTCGCTGTGGGAGCTCGGCGGCGACATCAGCCCGTACGCCCCGACGAGTCGGCTGTTCTGGAACGAGTTCTACCTCGACCTGCCCCGCATCGGCGAGTACGCCCGCTGCCCGGCCGCCCGGCGGGGGCTTGGCGAGCCGGCGACGCAGCTGGCGATCGAAGAGCTGCGCCACGCCCGCCACGTCGACTACGCCCGCCTGATGGCCCTGAAGCGACGGGCCCTGGAGGCGATGGCCGACCTGTTCTGGTCACACACCGATGACCATCGGGCCTTCGACGCCTTCCTGGCCGAGAATCCGGAGGTGGACCGGTTCGCCCGCTTCCGGGCGGTGGGCGAGAGGCTCGGCGAGCCCTGGCCGGCCTGGCCCGAGCCGTTGCGGTCGGGCACGATCGGGCCGGGCGACTCCGACGAGGACGTCTACCGCTACCATCTCTACGTGCAGTGGCAGACGCAGCGGCAGGTGGCCCACCTGGCCGAGCGGGCGCGGCAGGCGGGGGTGCTGTGGTACCTCGACCTGCCCGTCGGCGTCGGCGGGGCCAGCTACGACCTGTGGCGCTGGCCGGAGAGCTTCGTGCCGGCCGCCTCGGTCGGCGCGCCGCCGGACCCGTTCTTCTCCAAGGGCCAGAACTGGGGCCTGCCGCCGATGCACCCGCGGGCCATCCGCCGGCGGGGGTACGCCTACTTCATCGCCTCGCTCCGCAACCACCTGCGGTTCGCCCGCCTGCTGCGGATCGACCACGTGATGGGCCTGCATCGGCTGTTCTGGATCCCGCCGGGGGTCGACCCGCACCACGGCGTCTACGTGACCTACGACAGCGAGGAGATGTTCGCCATCCTCTGCATCGAGACCCACCGCCACCGTGCGTCGGTCGTCGGGGAGGACCTCGGCACGGTGCCCGCCGCCATCGACCACCGGATGAAACGGCACGGCGTGACGGGCATGTACGTCGGCACCGGGCGGGTGCACGCAAAACAGGGCCGACCCTTCGAGCCCGTGCCGCCGATCAGCGTGGCCAGCCTCGGCACGCACGACACGCCGATGTTCCACGCCTGGTGGCGCGGGCTCGACATCGAGCGCCGCCTGGAGTGGGGCCTGCTCGACGAGGCCGGCGCCGAGCAGGAGCAGCGCCGGCGCCTGCGGCGGGCGGTGGCGAGGTTCCTCCGCGAGCAGGGCCTGCTCAAGGCCAGGCGGGCGACGCCGCCGACGGTGCTGTCGGCGTGGCTGGCGTGGCTGGGGGCAAGCCCGGCCCAGATCGTGCTGGCCACGCTGGAGGACCTCTGGGGCGAGACCGAGCCGCAGAACATGCCCGGCCTGATCGGCGCGGTGCCCAACTGGCAGCGCAAGGCCCGCCTCCACCTGGAGGAGCTCGCCGCCCTGCCCGCCGTCACCGATCCGCTCCAATGCCTCCACCACGCCCGGAGGGGGCGGAAGTAGGGCGGGCCCTGCCGGGTTGCTGTCGTTGGGGGGGTCGCCTCGTGAGCTTCAGTAGACGTATCTGGAGCCAGGCGGCGGGCGCCGTATGGAGTGCGGCGGCCTTGACGCCGCTTTGGATCGGTGACGGCAAGTCCAGCCAAAGCGGCGTTGATGCCGCCGCACTCCATATTGCCCAGGCTCGCCTTGACGCCCTCGGTGCCGGGCCTCGCTGGCGCTCGACCCGGCCTACGGGCTCGACCCGGTCTACGGGCGGTTATAGCCCTGCGAGCCACTGGGCGACGGAGCGGGCGGCGTCGGGTTGGCCCTGGCGGCGGGCGGCGTTGGCCATGGCGGCGAGGCGGTCGGGGTCGTCGAGCAGGGGCTCGAGGGCGGCGGTGAGTCGGCGGGCGTTCTCGGCGGCTGCGGCGGCGTCGGGGACGACGAGGGCCCCGCCGGCGTCGGCCAGGGCGGCGGCGTTGAGGGCCTGGTGGTTATCGCGGTGGTGGGGGTAGGGCAGCAGGAGGCTCGGCGTGCCGGTGGCGGCCAGCTCGGCGACGCTGTTGGCGCCGGCCCGTCCGATTGCGAGGTCGGCGGCGGCGTAGAAGCCGGCCATGTCGTGGCAGTACTCCAGGACGCGGGCTGGCACCTCGGCGGCGGCGTAGTCGGCCTCGATGGCGGGGGCCTTGCCCGGGCCGGTCACGTGCAGCACCTGCCAGCGGTCGCGCCGGGCCGAGAGGGCGGGCAGGCAGCCCAGGACGGCCTCATTGATGCTCTGGGCGCCCAGCGAGCCACCCATCACCGCCAGGGTCCGCCGGCCGGCGTCCAGGCCCATGCGCTGCAGGCCCTCTTCACGCGCCACGCCGACCAGGCCGGCGCGGATGGGGCAGCCGACGGCCCGCACCCGCCCGCGGTGCTTGGCCGGGATGTGCTCGGCGGTCGAATCGAACTGGGTGAAGACGACGCCGGCCCGGGCCATGAGGTAGGCGTTGGCCTTGCCGGGCACCGCGTCGGGGTTGAGCAGCCCCGTCGGCAGGCCGCGCCTGGCCGCCTGGCGGACCAGCGGGGCGGCGGCGAAGCCCCCCAGGCCCAGCACGCAGGCGGGCTGGAGGTCCTCCAGGAGCCAGCGGGCCAGCGAGAGGCTCAGCCGCCAGCGCCGCAGGAAGCCCGGCCAGGCCAGCGGGCGGTGGGGGATGGGGACGATGGGCTGGCGGACGTAGCCCCAGCCGCCGGCGTCGAGGACGCGGGCGTCGATGGCCCGCTCGGTGCAGGCGAACAGCACCTGGGCGTCGGGGCGGATCGCCAGCAGCTGCTCGGCCACGGCGATGGCGGGGTAGAGGTGCCCGCCCGTGCCGCCGCCGGCGAAGACGTAGATGGGGGCCCGCTCAGCCACGCTGAAACTCCCGGGCGGGGTCCTCGGGGTGGGCGGTGACGGAGATGATCATCGCCACCGCCGCCGCCACCAGCACCAGGGCCGTGCCCCCCGCCGAGACCAGCGGCAGACTGACGCCCGTCGGAGGGGCCGTGTCGGTATTGACCGCCACGTGCAGCAGGGCCTGCAGCGTCAGCAGCAGCCCCAGGCCGCCGGCGAGCAGCTGGCCCGGGCGGTCGGTCGAGCGGGTCATCGCCCGCCACGAGGCGTACAGCAGCACCGCCAGCAGGCCCAGCAGCAGCACCGCGCCGAGGAAGCCCAGCTCCTCGCAGATCACGGCGAAGATGAAGTCCGTGTTGTCCTCGGGCAGGTAGCCCAGCTTGAGCGCCCCAGCTCCGAGGCCTTTGCCCTGCAGGCCGCCCGAGCCGATGGCGATCAGGGCCTGGTCGACTTGATAGCTCAGGCCCGCTTCGGCATGCTCGCCGAGGCCGAAGAACGACTCGATGCGGGCCCAGCGGTTCTCGTTGCGGACGACCAGCAGGTAGAACGCCCCGCCCATCAGCGGCACGAGCGTCAGCAGGTAGTACCCCGGCACGCCGGCCAGCAGCAGCACCGCGGCGGCCGAGCCGGCGATGATGCAGCCGGTGCCGAAATCCTCGACGATGACGATGGCCGCGCACGCCCCGATCAGGCCAATGGCGGGCAGGTAGGTGCGGGTGAAGCTGCGGACCTTCTTGCCCCGCCCGCCCAGCCAGTAGGCCAGGAAGATCACCAGTGTGAGCTTGACCAGCTCGCTGGGCTGAAAGCTCAGCGTGTAGGGTGCCGGCCCGACGTGCAGCCAGCGGCGGGCGCCGTTGATCTCGCGCCCGACGCCGGGGATGAGCACCGCGACGGCCAGGCCGACGGCCACCAGCAGCAGCACCGCCGCCGGCAGCGGTCCGCGCCGGCCCCCGCCCAGCCAGCGGTAGTCCAGCCGCCACAGCGTGCACAGCACCGCCAGGGCCAGGGCGGCGTACATCACGTGGCGCACCTCCCGGCGGGCCAGCAGGGGCTCCTGCCCGGCCACGCTGGCCGAGGCCGAGAAGACCATGATCGCCCCCAGCGCCAGCAGGGCCGTCGCCGTCAGCAGCAGCGCCTGCCCGATGGGGTTCTGCGCCAGCGTCAACCGTGTGCGTTCGCCGTCCATGGCGGGCTCCGGAGAGGGGTCGATTTCTGGTTTTCGATTTTCGATCGACGGAGGCTGACGCCCCGCATCGACGCGGCGCTCTGGTGTAGACGGGGCTCTTACCCAAGCCCACAGATTGCTATCTGTGGGCATCGGGGCGGTGCGCCCGACGGCGCCCCCGCGCCTCGGGTTACCGCGCCACCGCCGAGGCGGTGCCGCGACTCAGCGCCATCGCCACCAGCTGCTCGCAGAGGTCATCGAAGCCGATGCCGACGCGCTGGGCGGCCTTGGGCAGCAGCGAATGGCTCGTGAAGCCGGGGATCGTGTTGGTCTCCAGCAGCCAGGGCCGCCCGGCCCCGTCGAGCAGGATGTCGGTGCGGCTCATGTCGCGGCAGCCCAGGGCGGCGTGGGCGGCCAGGGCCATTTGCTCCAGTCGCTGGGCGGAGGCTGTGTCCAGGCCGTGGTCGAAGACGTAGTCCGTCGCGTCGTCGGCATACTTGGCCGTGTAGTCGTAGAAGCTGCGCCGCGGGCGGATCTCGATCAGCGGCAGGGCCCGGTCGCCCAGGACGCCGACGGTCATCTCGCGCCCGGCCACGAAGGCCTCGACCATCACCCGGCCATAGGTGCCCAGCAGGCGGTCGAGGGCGTCGTCGCGCGTGGCGGCGTCGCGGGCGATGATCACGTCGACGCTCGAGCCGCCGTCGATGGGCTTGACCACGCAGGGCAGGCCGACCTCGGCCAGCCGTTGGGCCCGCGGGGCGGCGTCGAGCAGGGGGGCGATCTCGGCCCAGTCGGGCGTGGGCAGGTGGGCCTGGCGGTAGGCGAGCTTGCTGGCGAGCTTGTCCATGGCCAGCGCGCTGGCCCGGGGCCCCGAGCCGACGTAGGGCAGCTGGCGGTCCTGGCAGAGCTGCTGGACCTGCCCGTCCTCGCCGAAGCGCCCGTGCAGAGCGATGAACACCACGTCGATGCCGTCGGCTTCCAGGGCGGACGAGTCGTCCGGGGCGATGTCCGCCCGCCGAACGCGGTGGCCGCGACGGGCCAGGGCGTCGGCGACGGCCGAGCCGGACACCAGCGACACCTCGCGCTCGCGGCTGGGCCCGCCCATCAGCACCAGGATGTCCAGGGGCCTGTCCGTGGCCATCGTACCCTCCGTGGGACGAGAAGAGGTCACTGCGTCACTGCGTCAACGCGTCACTGCGCAGAATCCAAAGGCCCAGCCTCGTCAGCCGCGGCGCCCGATGCCAGAAGCAGGACGCGGGCGCCGTATGGAGTGCGGCGGCTGAGACGCCGCTTTGGATCGGTTGCGCCTGGGCCAGCCAAAGCGGCGTCAAGGCCGCCGCACTCCATACTGCCCAGGCACGCTTGGACGCCGTCGTTGCCGGGCCTCGCTGCGCTCGACCCGGCCTACGGGCCTGGGGGCTTACCAGACTTCGAGTTCCAGTTCGAGGTAGACTTCGAAGCGGTTGTAGACGGCCTCGCGGATTCTGTTGATGAGCTTGAGGACGTCGCTGGCGCGGGCGCCCTTGTCGGCCAGGATGAAGTTGGCGTGCTTCTCGCTGACGACGGCGCCGCCGACGCGGACGCCCTTCAGGCCGGCCTGGTCGATCAGGGCCCCGGCGCTCAGGCCGCGGGGGTTCTTGAAGATGCACCCGGCGTTGCGCGAGCCCAGGGGCTGGGAGTTCTTCTTGTGGAACCAGATCTCCTTGACCTGCGGCAGGATGCGGGCGGGGTCGTCCTCGGCGACGCGGAAGGTCGCCCCGAGGATGAATCGGCTGGTGATGTTCGTGGAGCGGTAGCCGAAGATCAGGTCGTCGCGGGTGCGGGTGAAGGGCACACCGTCGAGGCCCATGACCTCGACGGTCTCGATGATGTTGCCGATGTCGCCGAAGAGGCCCCCGGCGTTCATCCGCACGCCGCCGCCGACGCTGCCGGGGATGCCCGTGAGCGGCTCGAGGCCCGTCCAGCCCTGGCGGACGCAGTGGAAGACGAGCTTCTGCATGTCGTAGCCGGCGCCGACGGTGAGCCGCCCGTCGCGGCAGGCGAGCCGGCGGAACTCCTCGCCGGCCAGGCGGACCACGACGCCCTTGACGCCGCCGTCGTCGACCAGCAGGTTCGCCCCGCCGCCGAGCACGCGGATGGGCAGGTCGTTCCCGCGGCAGCGCGCAACGACGTCGGTGAGCTCCGCAAGCGTCTGCGGCTCTACAAAGAACTCGGCCGGGCCGCCCAGGCCAAACCACGTGTGGCGGGCCAGCGGCTCGTCGGTCCTAACGATCGCTTCCAAGCCAGCGAACCACTTCATCGGCGATTTCCCAGACGTTGCCGGCCCCCATCGTCACCACCAGATCGCCCGGGGCCAGGGTCTGCTTCAGGTGTTCGACGATCTCGTCAAAGCTCTTGCGGTACTCGGCCTGCCCGCCGGTGAGGCGAATCTGGCTGACCAGGTCCCGCGACGAAATATAGTCCATTTCCCGCACGCTGTCTCGCACGAAGTAGATGTCCGGCACGATTACCGCGTCGGCGGCGGCGAAACTGCGGGCAAAGTCCTTCAGCAGGAACCGCGTCCGGCTGTGCTGGTGGGGCTGGAAGACGCACACCAGCCGGCTCGGGGCGTACTTGTCGCGCAGGGCGCGGAGGGTCACCTGGACCTCGGTGGGGTGGTGGGCGTAGTCGTCGACCACCGTAACGCCCTGGCGACGCCCCTTGAGCGTCATCCGCCGCAGGGCGCCGGCGAAACTGCCGAGCCCCTCGGCGATCTGCACCGGCGAGAGCCCCGCCTGGTGCAGCAGGGCACAGGCGGCCAGGGCGTTATAGACGTTGTGCAGCCCCGGCAGGGCCAGCTGGATCGTCGTGAAGGGCGCCCCGCGGAAGCTCACGCGAAAGCGGAACGCCCCGTGGTCGGGCACCAGGTCGGTCGCCCGCCAGCAGCACTCCTCGGCCGTGCCGAAGGTCTGCACCTCGCAGGCGGCCCCGCGGATGGCGGCGGCGACGTTGCGGTCCTCGCCGTTGACCACGGCCAGCCCCTCGGCCGGCACGCGGGCGAGGAAGCTGCGGAAGGCCTCGATGATGCTCTCCAGGTCGCGGTAGCAGTCGAGGTGGTCCTCTTCGATGTTCAGCACCGCCGCCAGACGCGGCGAGAGGTTCAGGAAGCTGCGGTCGAACTCGCACGCCTCGGCCACGAAGTACGGGCCCGTGCCGGCGTGGCTGGGCCCGCCCAACTGCGGCACGGTCGCGCCGATGATGAAGCTGGGGTCCACGCCGGCCGAGCTCAGGGCGTAGGCGACCATGCCGCACGTCGAGCTCTTGCCGTGCGTGCCGGCGATGGCGATGCCCCACTGGGCCGCCAGCAGCTCGCCGAGCATCTGGCTGTACTTGACCACCGCCAGGCCGCGCTGCCGGGCGGCGACCAGCTCGGGGTTCTCCGTGTGGATGGCGGCCGAGTAGACCACCCGGTCGCACGGGGCGGGCAGGTTCTCGGCCTGCTGACCGATGCGGACCCCCACGCCCAGGGCGGCGAGGCTCTCGGTGGCCCCGCTGGGCGAGCGGTCCGAACCGGTTACCGTCGCGCCGCGGGCGTGGAGCATCTCGGCCAGGGCACGCATGCCCGCCCCTCCGATGCCCACCAGGTGAATGGCCTGGCCGGCGAAGGTCTGGGCGACAGGGGCAGCAGCGACGGACTGGGCATTGGCGGGCATCGTACCGGGCATGGTAGCGTGTTCCTCCTTGAAACGCAAACCGGCTGGCGGGTTCCCTCCCGCAGGCGACCGACGAGTGGATGGGAAGCCGCCCTCATACTCTCTATCGCCCCGCGCGGCGGCGATTCTTTACCCCTTCATCGCGGATTGTGGCGGCTGCCCCTCCGACAAGGCGGATGCGCCTGCGTCCCCCTGATCCAAGCCCCCGCGGGGGACCTTCCCAAGCCCACAGATTGCGATCTGTGGGCGTCTCGTGCGGGGCGCCCGGGCTGGGCACAACGGCGCCTTGGGGGCGAGGGCGCCGCACCCCGCGTCCCCCCATCCCGTCCAGGCGGACCTCGCCTGACGAAGCCCACGGATCGCAATCCGTGGGCTTGGGTTGCGCAGGGTCGTCGGGCTTACTCAGTCTCTTCGTCGCCGTTGAACAGTCCGACGGTGGGGCCGGCGCCGGGGGCGGGCTTGAGGCCGAGGTGTTCGTAGGCGCGGAGGGTGACGCTTCGGCCGCGGCGGGTGCGGGCGAGCAGGCCGGCCTGCAGCAGGTAGGGCTCGACGACGTCGACGAGGGTATCGACCTCCTCGCCGAGGGTGGCGGCGACGGCCTCGATGCCGACGGGCCCGCCGCGGTAGATGTCGATGATGATCCGCAGGAAGTTGCGGTCCAGCTCGTCGAGGCCCAGCGGGTCGATGCCCTCGAGCTTGAGGGCGGCCTGGACGATCTCGGGCGTCATCCGCCCGGCCCCGCGGACCTCGGCGTAGTCGCGGCAGCGGCGGACCAGGCGGTTGGCGATTCGCGGCGTGCCGCGGGCGCGGTGGGCGATCAGGGCGACGGCGGGCTCGTCGTAGGGCAGCTTGAGCATCTCGGCGGACATGCGGACGCGGGCGGCGAGGTCCTCGGGGTTCCAGAACTCCAGGTGATGGCTGATGCCGAAGCGGGTCCGCAGCGGCGGGCTCAGCAGGCCCGCCCGGGTCGTCGCGCCGATCAGGGTGAAGGGCTTGAGCGGCAGGTTGATCGTTCGGCTGTGCATGCCCGAGTCGACCACGAAATCGACCTTGTAGTCCTCCATCGCCGGGTAGATGTACTCCTCGACGCTGGGGGTGAGCCGGTGGATCTCGTCGATGAACAGCACGTTGCCCTGCTCGAGGTTGGTCAGGATGCCGACCAGGTCGCTGGGCTTGGTCAGGGCCGGGCCGGACGTGACCTTGATGGCGGCGTCCATCTCGTGGGCGATGACGTAGGCGAGCGTCGTCTTGCCCAGCCCCGGCGGGCCATGCAGCAGGACGTGCTCCATCGGCTCGGAGCGGTTGCGGGCGGCCTCGATGGCGATGCGGAGCTTCTCCATCAGCTCCGGGGCGCCGAGGCACTCGTCCAGCCGGCTGGGACGCAGGGCGTTGTTGAACGTCTCGTCCTCAGGCCCCAGCGACTCCGACGCGATGATCTTTTCACGGCTCATATCAGCTCCCAGTGGCCTCTTGGCGGTAGGCGTGGCTGGACCCTCTGCCCTTGTGCGTGCGGGTCCACGACTCTGGGGGCCCCGGGCAAGCCGCAGGCTCGCCCGGCCGGG
>JAWLCG010000126.1:0-11783 GCA_041687295.1 Phycisphaerae bacterium
GCGGCCATCGCCGATGCCCTCAAAACGATCACCAGCCAAGATGCCAGCGGTTGGTTCGAGTCCTGCGGATATAGGACATCTCATTCGTGAAGTGCTCTAGATCAAGGCACACAACGCCGTGCAAGGCCGAATATTCTTGAAACCCCGGCCCTGCCGCTGGGGAAGCTATGTCCTAACGACGACGACAAACGACGGCAGTGCCATTCGCAACAGGCCCTGCATTCCGTGGGCTTGGGCAGAACCTTTGCTCAACCCGCAGGCGCAAGCGCAAAACGGTCTAAGTCACTGGACCGCACCACTTGGCAGCAGTATGCTCCGTCTGACGAGCTTGGCCCCGGACATCGTGGAGGCCATCCTCTACGGCGACGAACCCGAGGGGGTGAGCCTGCGCCAACTCAAGAAGGACCTGCCGGCCGACTGGCGGGAGCAACGGGCAAGGTGGTGGGGGTAGTGTTGGAAGAGCCGAGGATCTTCACCACGTCGCCGTGGCCGGCCGCCTGGGCCAGATCCAGCGGGGTACGACCATCCTCGTCGGCGACGGTGGCATCGGCGCCAGCCGTCAGCAGGACCTCGACGACCTCCGGCTGACCGAAACGGGCGGCCTCGTGCAGGGGCGTCCGGCCGAGCAGGTCCTGGGCGTCGGCCGAGGCGGCGCGGGCCAGCAGCAACTCGGCGATCCGGGCGTGGCCTCGCCGGGCAGCCTCGTGGAGAGCGGTTCGCCCCGGCTCGTCGCGGGCGTCCACGCGGGCCCCGCCGTCGAGAAGCCGCTCGACCAGCTCCGGCCGGTCGCGCCAGACCGCGATGTGCAGCGGCGTGCCCCGGCTACAGATCGCGTTCAGGTCAGCGCCCCGGGCAACCAGCAGCTCGACCATCGCGGGCTGGCGGTTGGATACGGCCCGGTGAAGCGGGGTGCTGTTCACGCCGTCGCGGGCGTCGACGGGAGCCTCCCACTGCAGTAGCAGCCGGGCCACGGCCAGATGGCCGTCGTAGGCGGCCCCGTGCAGCGGCGCGAACCCCGCCTCGCTCCGCGCATCCACCTTCGCCCCGTGCCGCAGCAGCAGCTCGGCTAGGTCGCGATGTCCCTTGGCGGCTGCCTTGTGCAGCGGGGTCTCCCCGAGATCGTCGCCGGCATTCGCGCCCGCCCCGTAGGCCAGCAGCAGCTCCGCCGCCGCCTGATGCCCCCACAGCGCGGCTTCGTGCAGGGGCGTTCGCCCACGGCCATCGGGTAGGTCCACGGCGGCCTGGCGATGGAGCAGCCGCTCCACCACGTCAACCCGATCCCGCCAGGTTGCCTGGTAGAGCGGGGTCCGGTCTTCCTCTTCGCGAGTGTCGATGTCCGCCCCCCGGTCCAGCAGCAGCGCCACCATCTCTGTATGGCCGAAGTAGGCGGCGCCGTGGAGCGGGGTTTCCTCGTCGCTATTCCGGGGGTCCACGGCCGCGCCGCGATCCAGCAGCATCGCGGCCACCTCGACGTGGCCCTGGCGGGCGGTCCAGTGGAGCGGCGTTTCCCCGTCCTCATCGCGAGGGTCCACGGCCGTCCCCCGGTCCAGCAGCAGCGCCACCGTCTCCGCGTGACCGGCGTAGGCGGCGCCGTGGAGCGGCGTGTCATCATCTTCGTCGCGGGCATCGGGGTCCGCGCCGCGGTCCAGCAGCAACTCCGCTACCGCCCGATGCCCGGCGTTCGCCGCCACGTGCAGCGGCGTCTGACGGCGGGCCGTGCGGGCTTCGATGGAGGCGCCCCGATCGAGCAGCAGCGCCGCCACGTCGCGATGACCCCGGTCGGCCGCCCTGTGCAGAGGCGTCATGTCCGACGTCCCCGGGGTATCGACCCCGGCCCCGTACTCGAGCAGCAGCTTCGCCATGTCAACCCGCCCCATGGACGCCGCCAAGTGTAGGGCCGCGCGATTCAGGCCGTCGCGCTCGTCCACCTCGGCGCCCTGGGCCAGCAGACGCTCGGCCTGTTCGGGCTGGCCCTGCCAGACCGCCAGGTGCAGCGGTGTGGGCTGGCCGTACACCAGGTCGGGGTCGGCATCGTCCGCCTCGCGGCTGCGGAGCAGGGCGGCGAGGTCCGCGTGACCGGCGGCCTCGGCCAGCTCCGCGGGTGTCCGGCCGCCCTGGTCCCGGACCTGGGCAACGCCTCCCTGGTCCAGCAGCAACTCCGCGATCTCCCGCCTGCCCAGTCGGGCGGCCTCGTGCAGCGGGGTTCGGCCGGCGTAGTTCCTGGCATTTACGTTCGCCCCCCGCTCCACTAGAAGGCGGACGGTCGGCTCCTTGCCCCGCCGGATGGCCGTGTGGAGCGCCACGGTCCCGCCGGGACCGGCGTCCAGGTTTGCTCCATGCTCGATCAGGAGTTCGGCGATCTCGGGGTGCTCCCACAGAAGGGCCCCATATAGAGGCGAGCCGTACCTCCCCTTGGCGTTCACATCGGCCCCGTGGGCCACCAGCGCCTCGACCACGTCCACATTCCCCCGGACCATGGCCTCGTCCAAAGGGGCGCTCTCCGTCCGGTCCCTCACGTTCGGGTCCGCGCCGCAGGCCAGCAGCAGATCGACGGCCTGGGGACGATCCCAGTAGACCGCCCGGTGCAGTGGAGTCTCTCCGTCCTCGTCGGTCGGGTTGACGTCGGCTCCGTGGGCCAGCAGCATCTCGGCCGCTTCCAGGCCGCCGCGGGCCGCCGCCTCGTGCAGCGGGGTTTCGTTCTCACCGTTGCGGGCGTCGATGGTGGCCCCCCTCGCCAGTAGGAGCTGGACGAGACCGGGCATATCCCCGGCCGCCGCGAAATGAAGCGGCGTTTCCCCGTCAGCGTTTTCGGCGGCGACATCGGCGCCGTGGAGGATCATCAACTCGGCCACGTCGCGATGGCCCCGGTAGAGGGCGACAAGCAGCGGGGTTTCGCCCTTGCCGGTCCGGGCACTCGGGTCGGCACCATGGGCGAGCAGCAGGCGGGTCATGCGCCAGCGGCCGGAGTCGGCAGTATGGTGGAGAGGCGTGAACCCGCCCTTCGCGGCCGCCGCGACGTCAGCACCGTGGGCCAGCAGGACCTCTGCTAGCTCGACGTGCTCCTCCCCGGCCGCCACGTACAGTGGGGTCTTGTCATTCATTGCCTTGGCGTTGGCGTCCGCGCCGCCGGCCAGCAGCTTGGCCACGTCGGCGTGTCCGGCATACGCAGCTAGGTGGAGCGGCGTCCAGCCTCCATCGTCCTCGCGGGCCTCGGTGTCCGCGCCGTGGGCCAGCAGGAGCTCCACGGTCCTGACGTGCCCCGTGGCGGCGGCCGAATGCAGCGCCGTGCGCCCGCAGTTGTCGGTATCCACGTCGGCGCCCGCCTTCAGCAGCAGCGCGGCTGCCTCCACATGCCCCCTGGACGCCGCCGTACGCAAGGTTGTCCAGCCGTCCGCGCCGGGGATGTCCGGATCCGCGCCGGCGTCCAGCAGCAGTGCCACCATGTCCTGGTGACCACTGTATGTCGCCCGCTGAAGGGGCGTCCAGCCGTTGCGGCCGGCCATATCGGGATCCGCCCCGCGATCAAGCAGAAGCCTGGCCGCCTCCAGCTGGGCCTTCTCGACGGAGATGGAGAGGGGCGTCCAGCCGCCGAGGTGGCGGGCGTTGGGATCCACCCCCCGGTCCAGGTTTCGCTCCAGCTCGACCAGGTTGCCTTCGAAAGCCGCATCGAAGATGTTCAGGTACTTTCCCCGCCCGGCCGTCGGCTGGGCAGCCGCCGGGCTGTCCGCCGCGGCCGTCAACACCAGCAGCGCCCCTACCAACAGCCACGTGCCTTCGTGACGAACCATCCTCGCCCCTTCCTCACCAGAGTGGCGTTCTGAGACAGCAGACACTCTTCGCCCCGAGGCCAGCCAGTATATCCATGAAACTGGCCTGCATCAACAGACTCGGAGCTTGCGGGGCCGGCAGGGCTGCGTCGGGGCAGGAGGTCGCCCTGGATAGCGGTCAGCAACAGGAGGGCCCTGGCCAAGGCCTACCAGTGGCAGGAGCAGCTCGAGTCGGGCCAGTACGCCCGCATCGAGGACCTCGCCCACGCCCAGGGCATCGACCGCACCTACGCCAGCCGCCTGCTCCGCCTGACGAGCCTGGCCCCGGACATCGTGGAGGCCATCCTCCGCGGCGACGAGCCCGACGGGCTGAGCCTTCGTCAACTCAAGAAAGACCTGCCGGCAGATTGGCGGGAGCAGCGGGCGAAGTGGCGGGGGTGACTTCCAGACAGCGTGCCATGGAAGTCCTGCCAGTGCACCGCTCCGAGGCCCACGGACGGGCTCCGCGGCGTCCAACACCAAGAGCGAATCTCCGTTAGCCAGCCATCATCTGTCGCTGCCGTCTCCTGAGGTCGGGTCTTGGAAACCACCCTCGATCAGCCCCGCTTTCCGCAGGCGGGGCAGCACCTGGTCGACTTGGTCGCGCCAGGTGTCGACGATGGTGCCCTCGGCGTCGATGAGGAAGAACGCCGGCCACTGGTACACACCGTACCCGCCCACGAAGACTTCTTTGGCCGCATACGAGTCATCCACGATGACCGGGAAGTCCACCTGCCGCCGGGCTAGTTCGTGCCGGGCCTGTTCGGGCGTGTTGACGTAGTTCACGGCCACCACCGCAGGCCCGGCCGGCCCCGCGGCCTCGTGCACGCGCTGCAGTACGTCGATCACTTCCTGCGACCGGACGTCCCAGAACCCCAGCACCACCGGTCGTCCGCGGAGGGCCTCCAGGCTCACCGGCTGCCCAGTCAGGTCCGTGAACTCAAACGCGGGCGCCGGCTGACCTCGGAAGCGGTCCGCATTCCACCACCCCCACCACGACGGCGACCAGCGCGTCCACTCGGCCGGCGGGGTCCAGTCGAAGCGGTCCTCAGGGAAGTTGATGTCCGTTTGGAGGTTGCCTAACCCGGATGTTTCATCAGTGCCCCATTGAGTGGCTCAGGTCCGGATTCTTCATGGGTAGAGGGATTTTCGGGCCGGTGAATGGTCGTGCGGGCCTGGCAGCGCAAACCGCCCCCTTACCCCCACAGGCCCGGCCGGGTTGTGCGCCGCCTCACAGCGGCACAGGCCGCAGGTGCGCCAGCCGCGTCAGGACCGTTCTCAGCAGGCCTGCCAGCGGATAGCCGCTGGCCAGGTGAAGCACCACCCGACGGACCGACACCCGCACCCGCGCGCCGATCTTCAACAGCTTCAGCCGGATCGTATCGCACTGCGCCCGCGCCAGCGACGTGCCTCGCAGGCCCACCCGACGCAACGTCTCCAGCAGCACGTAGGCCGCCGCGCTGAGCAGCAGGCGGAACTGGTTGGCCGCGAAGGCGTGGCAACTGGTGCGGTCGGCGAACAGGTGCAGCTGCTGTTCCTTGATGCGGTTCTCCATCTCCCCACGCTGGCAGTACAACTCGTCGTAGAGCACCTGCGGATCCCCCGGCAGGTTGGTCACCACGAAGCGCGGGTTGGGCCCCTGCTCGCCGTGCTCGGCCTTGACGATCACGCGCCGCACGCGGTCCCACGTGCCGGCCGCGTAGCCGATCGTGCCGAACCAGCGCACCTTCTCGCCGGTGCGCTGGTGCTCGATCGCCGCGGGGACCGTCCACGGCTGGGCCTCGCGCAGCAGGACCTTGTTCTGGGCCAGCCCGACGATGTAGCCCACGCCGTAGCGGTCGCACCAGCGCAACGTCTTCCAGCGGCAGAAGCCGCTGTCGGCGCGGAAGATGATCTTCGTGGCCGGCCAAGCCTGCCGGATTCGCTCGACCAACAGCTTGAGGATGGCCCGGCTGTGCTTGGCCGCGTCGATCCTGCTGGGCCGCAGGTACGCGCAGAGCAGTTGGTCGCCGCAGAAGACGTACAGCGGCAGGAAGCAGTAGTGGTCGTAGTAGCCGTGGAAGAACCGCCCCTCCTGCTGGCCGTGGATGCGGGCGTCGGTGGCGTCAAAGTCCAGGATGATCTGCTCGGGCGGCCCCTGGTGCGAGGCAAGGAACTGCTCGACGAAGACGGCCGACAGACGCGTCAGCGACGGATGCGTGACGGCGTTCTCCATGCGGCAGAGCGTCGGCGGCGAGGCGAGCGGCTGGTCGGGATCGGCGGGTTGCTCGGTGAGGATCTGCATCATCGGATCGTGGCGCAGGCGCTGATGGTCGTTGCCGTCTTCGTAGCCGGCGGCGAGGGCGAAGACGCGCTGGCGGATCAGGGTGAGCAGGTCGTGGGTGATCTTGGCCGGATCGCGCGGGTCGCTCACCGCGTCGGCCATGGCGGCCGTCAGGCCGATGCGGCGGTCGACCTCGCGCAATAGCAATGTTCCGCCGTCGGAGGTGATGGCGCCGCCGTCGAAATTGGCGGTGATATTGCGTCGGCCGAGGCTTGCGAACGTCAGGGGCGAGTGGGTACAGTCTGTCATGTGCGAGGCCTTGGTGTTGTAGGTGAGAACTTGTGGTAAGTCCTTACTCTACCAGCACCAAGGCCTTCGCGCTATACCTGTCTGCCTGAATCTGATGAAATATCCGGGCTAACGCCTCTGTCACCGAGAACGGCTGATCGCGCAGCACGAGTAGTTCGGTCATGTGCGGCAGGTGCGTCTGGAAGCCCAGCAGGTTGACCCGCCGCCCGTCGCCCACGCGCAGGCCGGCGCGGACGATGTTGCGCCGCACGCGGGTCTCGTTGGTGACCTCGCCCAGGGGCGTGGTGTTCAGCAGGCCCGCCAGCTGGGCGGGCTTGAGGTTGCGCCAGTCTCCTTCCCAACGTCCCGTTCCATGCCAAGCTCCGTGTTCCGTCGGTTCGCGTTCCGTCTCGCTACGGCGCCCTTGCGCCGTTAACCGCTGGACACACTGAGCCTCGATTCCGCCCCCCGCTCAAGGGCTTTCCGGGCCGGGCGGGCAGATTCCTGCGGGGGACGGGCCATTCCGCCCTCCACCCGCGCCAAGCCCGCCGCCAGCAGCCCCGCGACCTCACGGCGACGCCGCTGGGACGACAGCGACCGACATTCCTTCCACGGCGACCTGGCCTTCTACGGCGACCTGGACATGCACACCTCCTGCGCGTGGTCCCTCTATAGTTCTTTTTCTACGGTAGGGGCGAAAACGTTACGGAAAACGCGAGGCCCGCGGCCGGAAAGGGACGCCTGCATAGCTGCAAAGCAAGGCAGGCCAGAGACCTGGGGCGCTATTGACCGATTCAGACTGCGCAGGCTCGGCGGTACCCATGAACGACGACCCTCTGATCTCCCACAGCCCCAACGGTGGTCTGTCACGGCCGCTACAGCGGCCAACCTTCCCCTCGCAGCAACGGCCCTGCAGGCTGGTGAGCGGCTTGTCTGCCAGAGCCGAACTCCCTTCCGCAACCCTTGGCAAATGGACTGGAAGACCATGGCTCTACGCCCACTATTACGGAAGCCCTTCCAGAATTCGAGGAAAGAAGTGGGGGATTGCGTCCCCCGAATAAAACTGCAAACCGAAGGCCAAGGGTACCATGCGTTCTGGTGGTGGCAGACCCCCGGGGACTGCGGCCCATGCAGGGGCGTGCGAAGAGGGTTTCTTCTTGCCATGGCCGCCGTCCGCGATACACTCACCGCTACTGGGGCCTGTTGGGGACATACTGAGGCTGTGACGCTTCTGTGACGGCCGATCCAGTCTATTTCCACCAGCCGCATCTGAGCAGGGCAGTGCCAGCCCTTACCCAGTCCAGGGCGTGGCGACCTTTCTGGTTTCTGATACCGGGGCACCTGAAGGCCTTTTGGCCAGTGGAGGCGGGGTCATGTCGCTTGCGTCGCACGCCGTCAATCGTCTGCAGGACCTGTACCGAAGAGTCTACGGCCGTTCTCGGTGGCTGAATGCGATATCAGAGAACCCTTGGCTCTCCCGAACTCCACGGCCAGTGACGGCTTCAGTAGAGGCTCTGGAGCCCCGCCTGCTTCTCTCCGACAGCACATATTTAGACCTTCGGATAGCCGGAGCGATCGAAGAGCAAGAAGAACAGGTCCTCTATCTTCCGCCGAACGGGGAAACAACAGGTGAGTTAGAGGTGGGGTGGTATGATCAGTGCCCGTGGAATGCTTGGTCGCTGAGCTTCCCGTCAAGTGTCCGGATCGAGCGACAGACGCCAGAAGGGTGGCAGGAGATCGGGGACCACAAGTATGCGATTACGTCTGACGAGACTCTAAATCTGCGGATTACGCGCACCACTGAAGATTCCTTCGTCGGAAGTATTGAGGCCAACCTGTGGCTCGGGGAAACCATGGTGGACCCTGGTGTGGCCCCCCCAGATGTCGTTTCGCTTGCGCCGTTTATCGTGGCCTTTGAGGTCCACGGGGCCACGGACCCCCGGAGCGGCGTGTTGGTCCCACTGAATCGGGGCTACGACGAGAACAACCTGGGTCCCGACGGGGAACTCCTTTGGGATTGGCAGGAGGATGCTGTCCGGGGACACCGCATCATCGGGGATGATCCGGACCTCTGTGATGCGACGCTTTCGGTGCTCGCGGACGCTGGGGCGGAGGGAACGGTATCCTTTACGGTGCCAGATGGCCTTCTGCTGTGGCTTCCGGGGGGCGATCAGGGCTATCTGCCGATCACTGCCAGCAGTGAGCTGACAATAACAGGTTCAAAGACATTTAACCTCAAAGTCGAGCGAATCCTGCCTGATGAGCCGGATGGGGGTACTGAGCCCGCGCCCTTTGAGATCACCTACACTCCGACGGCAGGCGGCGGCAGCGCTGTTCGCACTACGTCCGGCACCATCACGTCGGAATACAGTCTGATCGACCTGGACATCGACAGCGACAACGACGATGGGTACGACTGGCCGGAGCTTGACTGGTATGAAGACCTCATCGAAGGCGACCCCTCCTATCCCGGCAAGATCCTCAGGGTAAACGATAGTCTCGCTGTCCCCGTCGTCCTTAACTTGCCCGACGCAGGAAATCTTGACCCAATGAGTGAACGCGA
The DNA here is from genome assembly GCA_041687295.1 of Phycisphaerae bacterium. Taxonomy (GTDB): domain Bacteria; phylum Planctomycetota; class Phycisphaerae; order SM23-33; family FEN-1343; genus JAWLCG01. The sequence continues at coordinate 8,921 of JAWLCG010000126.1, forward strand.
ATTTGGGACCACCCTGCCGTTCACGACGCCGGTCCGGTTCTCCTTCTGCGCAGAAGCTCTGAAAATGACGCCTGATTTCTTCGAGTTTGAGGGGAGAACGGAGGACACGCTCATCCCGGGCAAGATATACACGCTGGAGCAAATCAAGCCTTTCAGTGATTTTCGCGGGGAGCTCACGCTTGACCTGTGGGCCGTCCGGGGGACCCGCACGGACGAAGAGCGGAAGATCACCGTTGAGTTCGACTTGGACGGCGATGGAGAGTTCGAGATCTCCGACTCCGTCTACGTCTGGGCGAGCGACGACGGCGCCCCCCCGGTGAGAATCACGGGCACCAAGTGGTTCGACGAGAACCAGAACGGCGAGCGTGACAGCCGGTTTTACGAACGAGCGCAGGCGAACATCGTCTACGTGATCGACTCATCGGGCTCCACCGGGCTGCAGATGCGAGGTTTGTCCAACGGCTTGGCATCCACCATCTTTGGCGCGGAGGTGGCTGCCTTCGCAGGGCTGACGAACAGGTTCCGCGAGATCTATGGTGAGGGGCAGCACAGTCCCAATATTGGCATCGTGACGTTCTCTGGCACCGCTGAGATGTGGGACATGGACCCTGACCAAAGCGGAGACCAGTTCTACACGCCGTTCCTTGGAAAGGTTGAGGCCACGCTCAATTCACTGGCTACCGAGCCCCCGGTCGGCGGGACAGACTACAAAAGCGCTCTGGAAAAGGTGCAGGACCTTCTTGCGAAGATGCCGGACTCTCCGCCAGGAGGCACCCATGTCGTGTTTCTGTCCGATGGGTACCACAATGGATTGAGCTTCCTAGAGCTTGCGGAGGCCCTGAAGGAGGCGACGAACCTCAGGGCGTTTGGGGCTGGCGAAGGGGCCAGCTTCGTGCACCTCCGCGTGCTGGATCCCATGGCCAAGGTGTTCACGACCCATGAGCCCCTCGTCCAAGCCTTCGGAGATATGTTCCGCCTGGACAATGGCCCGGACAAGCTGCCGGACACCGGCGACGAGCGCATCGCTGCAGGCGATGAGCCGGGGTTGGCGGGTTGGCGCATCTACGTTGATGCCAACCGCAACGGCCAGTTCGATGCAGGGGAGCCGACTGCCCTCACCGATCAGAACGGCAACTACAGCATCATCGCCTCCGAAGCGCAACTGGCGAACATGGCGATCACGGTGAACGTGGATGGCCAGGACCAGTCTGTGATCTACGTCGCGGAGGAGCTTCGGCCCTCATGGACTCAGACTGCCCCGTCGTTGATGGACGTCGAGGGAGCCTCCGAGCAGCGACGGGTACACAGGATCGTGCTGACTCCGGGCATGGGCACGGTCGATGACATCAACTTCGGCAATGCCAACGCCAGGATTGACGTGGATATCGACTCCGACAATTCGGGGGTTGTTGACAGGAGTGCTGTGGAGGACCGGATAGAAGATGATGCGACTGCTCCTGGCAAGGAGATTCCCGAAAACAGCGGCGATGTGGATGGGGATGGGTTGATCGACCTGGACGACATGTACATTGAGGGGGGACAGTTTGCGCCGATGCTCGTCGAACTGCGCGCAAGCGACTGGTCCGGGGGAACTCCCCGGATCCGGTTTGACTATGAAGGGTGCAGCCCCCCGGTCCCGGGTGAGCCACTATCGCGGGACGGCTTGCTGAGAGTGTGGCGCAAAGACGCGGACGTGAACCGGCAGGCGGCAGACTACGTGGAACCCGGAACGGAGTATCTGGCCACGGACCTGGGCTTTTCCGAGGAGGGGCTGCAGAAAGAGTTCTTCGTTGAAGGAATTCGCCAGATTCCACTGTTCACCAACACCCGAGTCGTCGTAACGGTCATCTCTGAGGTAGTCGACAACTCATCGCCAACAGGGGCGACGATTACGGTAACCGGCCAGGATGCAGTGCGTTTCCGGGTCACGGGACCGGCTGTGGCGGCCGCGACAGGAGAAGTCAGCGGCTACGTCTTCGAGGACATCAACAGGAACGGCATCTGGGACAAGGCATGGGACGTTCAGAAAGACCATAGCATCATCATGGCAGTGGACTGGTCGGGGAGTACGCTGTGGGATAGCATGAATGTGCCTGAGGAAGTTGCTGCCAAGTTCAGTGATCCACGTAACGGTAACCGGGTGCTAGACGGAGAGGTCGCTGCGGTCAGTGCGCTAATAGAGCAGTGCAACAGGCTGGGGCTGGGACAGCAGGTCAATATCTCCATTATCGGTCATGACGATACCGGAGACGTTATCGATATGGCCCCCAATGCGGTCTTGCCCGGCATGGAAGCGGCAGTTCAGGCTGATGCTGACCTGGATGGGAATGGAGTGTATGATGCTATAGATGCTGCGCGAAGTCTCCTTACGAACAGCAAGAGGGGGGGAGGCAATGATTTCTACGCCGTATTGTATACGATTTCGACGCTACTTGCAGACCTGCAGCCTTCGGGTGCGACGGTCTTCTTCATGTCCGATGGCTACGACGAGAATACAGCAAGCACGCTGTCATCTTTCCGCGAGATTATCGAGTCCATGCGTCAGGAGTTCCAGGTGGAGTTCCGCGCGGTAGGTCTCGGCGAGGTGGCCGGCATGGAGAGGCTGCGCTGGATCGATCCAAGCGCCTTTCGAATCCTGAACGCTGAAGACCTAAGGGGGGCCTTTAGCGGTCTGGGGGCTGGCGAGGCCCCGGAGGACCCTCTCGAAGGCCACGAGGTCTATGCTGATCTGGACAACAACGGGCAATGGGACCCGGGAGAGCCCCTAGCCCGGATATTGCACCAATGCTCGGTGGTGGCCTGATTGGAGGCGGAAGTGGGTGGATCGTGGCTGGATGGCCGGGGGAGCCGGCCTCGGCGCGGA
>JAWLCG010000127.1:0-11776 GCA_041687295.1 Phycisphaerae bacterium
CCGCGGTGGGGGCCCTGACGAATGCGGAGTTCACGCTGGCGGCCCTGGCGGCGGCGTGTCGGGTGGTGGGGGTGATGGCGGTCGGCGTGATGGTGCGTCGGCGGGTGGTTCGGCGGACGCTGGGGCGGATCTGGCGGGCGCTGGTGCTGGCCGTGGTGCCCGGCGGGCCGGGCGAGGCCGAACCGACCGACGAGAGCCCTCGCCTGCCGTTCGGCCTGGCGGCGTGCCTCGGGACGGTGCTGGTGCTGCTGGACGGGCTGCTGGGCGGCCCGCTGGCGACGACGGTGTGGGGGGCATGACGATGGCGACGGCCCGGACAGCCCGGTGGACTCGTTGGCTGGCCCGGCTGATCCTGCCGGCGGCGCTGGCGGGCCTGGCCGGGGCGTGGGCAGCCGTGGCGCGGGGCGAGGGCTGGCTGGCCGAGGCCCTGCGCGAGGGGCGGATGGTGCGATGGGGGCTGCTGCTGGCGGCCTGTGCGCTGGGGCTGCAGGTGGTGCTGGGGGGGCTGGGGCGACTTGGGCCGGTGCGTCGGCCTGGGGGGCAGGCGGGCCTGGCGGTGCTGGAGTTCGCCCTGATCTTCCCGATCGCCTTGACGATCGCCCTGGTGATGGCGCAGACCTCGCTGCTGATGGCGGGCAACTTGTTTGTGCACTACGCGGCTTTCTCGGCCGCCCGCAGCGCGGTGGTGTGGATCCCCGCCGAGATGCACTCCGAGCCCCGCAACGAGTTGGACGCGGGCCATGCCTCGCAGAAGCGCCAGCGGATCCGCGCCGCGGCCGTCTGGGCGGTGCTGCCCGCGGCCGGGGCGCCGGCCGACTCTGCGAGCACCCGCTGGGCCCTGACGCACAGCGAGACCCTGCGGAGCGGCCTGGGCCGATTGTTCGAGGACTACCGCCAGACCCCGCCGGGCTGGCTGGGCCGACGGCTCGCCCGCAAGTACGCCTACGCCGACGACGAGCAGAACACCGTCGTCGTCATCGCCCCGCCGAATACCGGCGACGCCTACGGCCCGCACGAGAACATCCGCGTGACTGTCCGCCACCGCTTCGACCTGGCCGTGCCGTACGCGAACTGGCTGTTCGACGACGACCGCGCCCCCGACGAGTGGGGCCGATACGGCACCGATATGTCCGCCCACTGCACGCTGCCCAACCAGGGCCGAGACGACCGCGTCCGCCTGGAGTACAACCCGGATACGGGCGAGCTGATGGTGCCGCGGTAGGGCGGGAGGAGGTTGATGGGGTAACCGGTTAATTGGTTAACTGGTTGATTGGTTGATTGGGCGCCTCCGCTGGCGCCGTGAACCAATTAACCGATTGACGAATTAACCAATTAACCGTGACGGCGGACCGGCCGACGGCAGAGGGCCCGGGCGTTCGATGGCGCCTAAGCTCCTAAGCCCTGTTCCCGCCGGTGTGTTTCGGGTATGATGGGGGCCCGGGACGGGCAATGGGTTTGATCGCTGGCGGAGGTCGCGATGGCGGATGAGTTCACCGACAGCAACGCAACGGACGCCGCCGAGGGCTCGGCTGCGCCGCCGCCGGGCACGCTGCCGTCGGGCACGATGGTGGGCAAGTACCGCCTGGTCCGCCTGCGCGGCAGCGGGGGCCAGGCCATCGTCTACGAGGGCTACGACCCGGTTCTCGAGCGGCCCGTGGCGATCAAGCAGATCTCCAACGTGCTGGCCGTCAAGCCGCGGTTCGTCGAGCGGTTCCGGCGGGAGGCGAAGATCCTGGCCAGCCTGGCCAACGCCCACCCGCACATCGTCAGCGTCTACGACCTGATCGAGGATGATCGCGGCCTGTTCCTGGTGCTCGAGTTCGTCCCGGGCCACAGCCTCCAGGCCGTGCTCGACCACCAGCGCTACGCCATGCCGCCGCAGACGGCCCTGGAGATCCTCTGGCACATCGGCGGGGCCCTCAAGGCCGCCCACGACCGCGGCGTGGTCCACCGCGACGTCAAGCCGGCCAACCTCATCGTCACGCGCGACTACCGGGCGAAGATCACCGACTTCGGCGTCGCCGCCCACGCCGGCCAGGCCGAGTCGCTGGCGCTGGGCACGACGAAGTACATGGCCCCGGAGGTCTTCGAGGGCCAGGCCGTCGACGTCCAGGCCGACATCTACAGCCTGGGCTTCATCGCCTACGAGATGCTCACCGGGCGGGAGTTCTTCGACAACCTCTTCACCGATGTGATCCGCGATGTGCACAGCGAGCGGCTGCGGTGGATGAAGTGGCACGCGGACATGGCCCAGGTCGCCCCGCCGCTGGCGCAGGTCAACCCCCGCGTGCCGGTGGGCCTGAGCGATGTCGTCGCCCGCATGATGGCCAAGGACCCCCGCCAGCGCTACGCCCGCATGGACGAGGTGCTCGCCGATCTCCGCCGGGCGGCGGGGGGCGTGGGCCAGCCTGCGGCGCCGGCCCCGCAGGCCGGGCCAGGCCAGGCCGCCACGGCGCCGGCAGGGGCCGATCTGCCCCCCGAGCCGGCCGGCGTCGAGACCGACGAGGCCCCCACGGCCGAGCTGCCCAGAAAACCCTTCGACCGCCGCAAGTGGCTCAAGCGCGCCGCCCTCGCGGCCGCGGTGCTGGCGGTGGCCCTGACGGTGGGGCTGGCAGTCCGCTCGGCCAGCCAGGGCGCCCGGCGCGAGCAGGCCCAGGAGGCCTACGGCCAGGCGCTGGCGCTTTACCGCAACCACCAGTTCGCCGAGGCGCTGGCCGCCTTTGAGGACGTGGGCGAGCAGTTCGGCGCGGTCGAGCTGACCGTGCCAAGCGGGCAGCGCAGGCCCGTCGCCCAGCTGGCTGGGGCGCGGGCGGCGATGGCCCGGGCCCGGCTGGACCTCTACGCCGGGCGGTGGGACCAGGCCCTGGCGCGGATCGACCACCCGTCCATTCGCGACGCGGTGGGCCACGAGGAGCTGGCCGACTTCGCCGGCGAGATCACCGTCCGCCGCGACGCCACGACGGCCCTGGACCACACCGCCCAGGCCATCGCCGGCCGCCGGCTTGACGACGCCCAGGCCGAGCTGGACCGCCTGGACCGCCTGCCGCTGCCCACCGACGTAGCCCGTCGGCTGGAGGCCCTGCAGGAGGACCTTGCCGACGCCCGCGTGCAGGCGCACTACGAGGGCCTGCTGGCCGGCGGCGATGACGCGGTCGGCCGCAACGACTTCCCGGCCGCCCGGCTGCAGTACGAGCAGGCCCAGCGGGTGCTCGACACGCCGGAGGTCCGCCAGCGGATCGATGAGCTCCAGGGCAACCAGCAGTTGCTCAAGGCCCGCACCGCCGCCCGCCAGGCCGAGGAGGCCGGCGACCTCGACGCCGCCATCGCCGCCTGGCAGCAGGCCCAGGCCGTGCGGGACGAGCCGGCCATCCGCCAGCGGCTGACGGCCCTGCGGGTCCGCCGCCACCTTCAGCAGGCCGACCAGGCCCGCCAGGCCGGCCGCCTCGCCGACGCCCGCGACGCCCTGCGGGCCGCCCTGGAGCTCGACCGCACCGACGCGCTGGCCCGGACGCTCGCCGGCGTCGAGCGGGCCCTGCAACGCGAGGACCTGCTGGCCCAGGCCGACGACGAGTTCCGCCGGGGCCGATACGACCAGGCCGTCGAGCTCTTCAGCCAGGCCGCCGCCCTCGAGGCCGGGCCCGACGTCGACGAGCGCATCGCCGAGGCCCGCTTCCGTCAGCACTGGCTCGCCGGCGACAAGGCCCGTCACCAGCGCGACTGGGAAGAGGCCCAGGCCGCCTACAACCGCGCCCGCGCCGCCAAGGCCCACGACGCCCAGGCCGGCCGACTCGTCGACAACCATCTCGCCCTGCTCGAGCAGGAACGAACCTTCTACGCCCATCTCGACGCCGCCCGCCAGCTGCTCGCGCAGGACGACTACCGCAGCGCCCTCCGCGAGATTGGCCGGGCGCAGGAGCTGCGGGCGACCGGCCTGCCGATCATCGGCGACGAGGACCGCCAGCTGCTCGCCCAGGCCCGCTACCGCCAGGAGATGACCCAGGCCGGCGACGCGCTGGCGGCTGAGAACCTCCGCCTGGCCCTGGCGCACTTCAAGCAGGCCCGGCTGCACCAGGACAGCGACGAGGTCCGCCGGCGCATCGCCGAGGTCGAGGGGCGCCTCAGTGCGGCCGAACCGTAAAGGGGGACGCTATGGTCCGGGGCCGAACAAAGCCGGGACAGGTGCTGGTGGTGACGGTGCTGGCCATCGTTCTGCTGACGGGGCTGGTGCTGCTGGTGTTCAACGCCGGCGAGCACGCCGCCCGCCGGGCTGAGACCCAGCACGCCGCCGACGCCGCCGCCGTCAGCGCGGGCATCGAGCTGGCCCGCTCGATGAACACCCTCGCCGCCAACAACATCGCCACCGCCCGCCTCCTGGCGATGGTGGCGGTGATGGACGCCCTGCCCCGGGTCGCGGCCGTGAGTTACGACGAGATCCGGGCCTGGGAGCGGGCCGTCGAGGCCCAGATCGACCGTGGCCCGCCGGCCATGCCGGGCTACATGTACCGGCTCGAGCCGATCCTGCACCAGGGGCTGGTGAGCTTTCGGGATCGTTTCCACCGCCAGCGGGTGGACCTGGAGGCCCTGTGCGAGGCCATCGGCCCGGACGCCTACGACATGGCCGAGAAGACCTGGTATCGCCTGCCCGACGGCGCCGGCCCGCCGCCGCACGGGCAGTACTGGCGGGCGATGGGGGACCTGGACCGGCTGAGCGACGCGACGGCTGAGTCGGCCGGCGTGCGGGCGCACACCCAGGCCGTCCACTACGCCCGGGCCAACCGCGCCGATGCCGCCGGGCTCGTGCCCGTCCTGCCGCAGCTGCCCGTCGTGCGGGGGCAGTACACCCACTGGTACGCCCAGCGCCACGGCCCGCGGGATACCGTCATCCGCGACGGGCGCATTCCCGACCGAGCCGTGCCGCACCGCATGGGGCCCTTCGACCGCCTGTTCCGTTGGCGCCGGCCCTTCTATCGCTGGACGGTCGAGGACCCCGAGTTCACCATCCCCGACCGCAGCTACACCGCCACTATGCCGATCCGTAGCGTGGGCGACTGCTCGATGATCGGCCAGTCCGGCCGGGCCGCCCACCGCCATGAGCTCATCGGCTACACGACGTACGGGCCCTACGGCTGGATGCGACGTCAGCTGTACAACTACTGGTGGAGCCTCCTCCGCGACACGAACTTCATGCAGTACTTCGACGAGGTCAGCCAGCTCAAGCTGCGCTACCTCTTCGAGAACGCCCCGACCCAGGCCCTGCACTACGCCCACTGGGAGACGAACTACCGCCGCGTCCGGGACTACTGGTACAGCCACGGCGGGGCCGAACTGGAGCCCGAAGGCGATGACTGGCCCGAGCAGTCGATCACCGGCGGGCCCATCCGCCAGACGATGCTCTACCGCATCCGCACGGTGAGCCTGGTCTCGCACGAGCACCCCGCCTTCCTGCTGTGGGCGCCATGGTGGTCGAACTCCCGCAACCCCGAGACGCTGTTCATCCCGGGCTGGTTCGACCCGTACCGGCACTTCCAGGTGCTCGAGCACAGCGGGCGGCACGAGTGGAAGGTCGGCCTGCCCGAGTCGCTTCAGCCCAAGCTGCCGATCGTCGGGTCCCTGCTGCCGCCGCTGGCGATCCACGTCATCGACATCTACTTCTTCGGCGGGGCGGACATCGGCACGGATGTGGAGGTGGCCAACCCCGCCAACTGGCAGGAGGGCGACCCGCTGCCGGCACCGTACCTGATGGACACGCTGCAGGGCGATTACGAGCCGCTCAGCCCCGACCACGACGCGGGCGTGCGGCGGCGCCACTTCAGCGTGCTGGCGGCCGCCACGCGCGACGGCACGGCCCCGGCCTGGCCCGCGCGTTTCGGCCACGCCAGCCCGATGGGCGGGCCGGTGGCGCTGGCGCAGGCGGAGATCTTCAACCCCACCAGCTGGGACCTCTGGACGCAGGACTGGCAGGCGCAGCTGGTGCCCGTGAGCGACCTGCGGGCCTGGACCGATCGCCTCGGGGCCGAGCTGGAGAGCCACGCCCCCCTCGCCCCCGGCATCGTCGACAGCGAAAGGCTCGGACAGGTGTGGGAATTCCTGGACAGGCTCGATCCGGAGTTGGCGGAAACGTTCATCAACCATTAGACTCACCCACGCCGATACAGAAGGCGGGAGCAGCCCATGGACGACAGGCAATCCTCGCGAGGCCCGCTTCGTCGCGGCACGGCGACGACGGAGTTTCTGCTGTCGCTGCCGCTGCTGCTGGCGGTGCTGTCGCTGGTGTTCTTCGCGGGCTACTCGATGATGCGCAAGCAGCGGGTCGCCCAGGCCGGGCGGTTCGCGGCCTGGCAGCGGGCGGACGGTCGGCCGGTCAGCGACGGCTGGCTGAGCCACGAGTTCCTGGCCGATCGGCCTGCGGCGCTGGACCAGCAGCACATCCCGGGTCCCGAGGACGCGCGGGAGTTGTGGATCGCCAAGGCCGCCCGGCAGCGGCAGGGCTCGGCCCGGCTGGCCGAGGCGCTGTTCGACGAATGGCCCGGCGGCGTCCGCACGCAGCTCTCAGCCGAGTACACGCTGCCGGTGAACCTGCCCGAGAGCTTCGCCGGGCCCATCGTCGCCCACGCGGGGCGGCAGGGCCTGGAGTGGCGGCGCGAGGACGTCCAGCCCTGGCGGGTGCTCACCGAGCAGTACTACCAGGACCTCGACGACCGCCTCGTCGCCGCCGAGCAGCGCGGCAGCGGCTTGGCGGGGCGGGTGCGCGGCCTGTACCGGTGGCGGTGGTAAGAGCGGATCCGGGCCCCGGCCCGAGGGAGTGACTCGATGGCGCAGGCGGACACGCAACAGTTCGGCAACCGGCGGCTGCTGGCCGTGGCGGTGGGGCTGGGGCTGCTCTTCGTGGGGCTCTACATGCTCCAGGAGGCGCTCGAGGCCCGGCGGATCAGCGAGGGCCAGACCCTCATCGTCCGCCTCCGGACCGACCTGGAGCCCGAGCAGGCCCTGACGGCCCAGAACGTCGAGGCCGTCGCCATGGACGCCGGTCTCGCGCGGAACATCCCCAGCCTGGTCCGCTGGGACGAGATCGAGGACACCCTCGGCAGCCAGCGGGTGCAGCGGCGCGTGCTCAAGAACGAGCTGCTGCTCTGGAGCCACCTTGGCAAGGGCGAGTTGGCCGGGCAGCTCAAGAGCGAGGAGGTCGAGAGCGGCTGGCGGCAGATTACGCTCAACGTCGAGACCGAGGACGCCGGCGCCCTGGTCAGCCCCGGCGACCGCGTGGACGTGCTGGGCGCCCTGAGCCTGGACGGCACGCCGCCGAGGATGCAGCTGATCATCGAGGGCGTCAAGGTGCTGGCCGTCGGCTCGGTGACCGACCCGGACGAGCGGCGGCGCGACTTTCGGACGCTCTCGGTGATGGTGCCCCGCGACGTCGTGCCCGACCTGATGGAGGTCGTCCACCGCCGCGTGGTCGGGCGCGTCAAGGTCGCCCTGCGCAACCCCGCCGACTACCAGCTGCTCTACCCCTACGACACCCGCAGCCCGCAGCGCGGCGGGCGGATTGCCGACCCCGTCCGCACCGCCCTGACCCAGCCCGCCCCGGCCCTGGGCGCCCCGCGCTTCGACGACGACGACCTCGGCGGCCTGCCGTAGGGCCTGCGCCGCCCCCCGTCGGTATATAGCCCCGGGCATGCCCGGGGTCTTCGGAGGAAGAAACAGCGAAGAGGGGGGGGCACAGAGGACACAGAGTAAGACACACAGAGGGTTTCAGAGATACAGAGAAGTGGGAAATGGTCAGTAGGGCGGGCATGGCCCGCCGTCGATGGCGTCGGGCGCCGCCGTGGCGGGCCCTGTCCCTTGTGTAGGACGTGGCCGTGGAGATCTGGGTCTACAACCAGTACACCGATAAGCGGGACATCGTGCAGGTGCCCGAGGACGAGGTGACGATCGGGCGGGACGAGTCCAGCCACGTCTGCCTGCGCAGCCCCTTCGTCAGCCGCGAGCAGGCGCGGATCGTGCGGGCGGACGGGCACCTGTTCATCGAGGGCCTGGGTCTTAACGGCACGCTGGTGCGCAACCGCGAGGTGCCCCCCCAGCAGCGGGCGCGGATCGAGTATGGCGACGAGATCCGCGTGGGCGAGTTCAGCCTCTACCTGATGGAGCCGCAGGGCCGGGCCGGCCGGCGGCGCAGCCAGGCCGTGCCGCCCCGCCGACGCGTGATCGCCCTGGAGCAGCGGATCCACGCCGCCCTGCTCGAGCGGCTCAACCTCCGCGCGGGCGGCCAGTACACCCGCGACGACGCCGAGTACGTCGCCGTCATCCAGCACCACCTCGACGAGCTGGTCTGCGAGGCCCTCGACGAGGTCGACGAGGACATGGCCGAGCACCTCATCGGCGAGTTCCTCTGGCGCCAGACGCTGACCGAGGTCACCCGCCGCGCCACGGGCCGACTGGTGTGGAGCTACGGCTTCGAGGACGCCGACGTGCTCGATAGCGCCCTGGAGGACGCCGCCAACCGCATCGTCGCCGACCTGATCCACGGCCTGCCGCTGCGCCTGCGGCCCGAGACGCTCCGCCAGGACGTCGCCGCCGCCGAGGCCGAGTTCACCGGTCGACTCGCCCACGCCCGGCGCTCCATTCGGCCCGAGCTGGCCCGCTACATCGCCCGGCGGATGCTCCACAAGGAGATCGAGGACGTCGTGCTGGGCTTCGGGCCCCTGCAGGACCTGCTGGACATGCCCCACGTCAACGAGATCATGGTCGTGGGCAAGGACCGCATCTACCTGGAAAAAGACGGCGTGCTGCAGGACTCGGGACGCAGCTTCTTCAGCGACGAGATCGTCGAGAGCGTCATCGAGCGGATCATCACCCCCGTCGGCCGGCGAATCGACCGCTCCAGCCCGCTGGTCGACGCCCGCCTGCCCGACGGCTCGCGCGTGCACGCCGTCATCGCCCCGCTGAGCCTGTCGGGGCCCACGCTGACGATCCGTAAATTCGCCAGCATCCCCTTCACCATCGACGACCTGATCGAGCGCGACACGCTCTCGGCCGCCACGGCGGGGTTCCTCAAGGCCTGCGTGCTCGACCGGCGCAACCTCATCATCAGCGGCGGCACCGGCAGCGGCAAGACGACCACGCTCAACGTGCTGGCCGGCTTCGTCGGGCCCGGGGAGCGGATCGTCACCATCGAGGACTCCGCCGAGCTGCAGCTGCCCCAGGAGCACCTGGTCCGCCTGGAGACCCGGCCCGCCAACGTCGAGGGGCGCGGCGCGTACACCATCCGCGACCTGGTCCGCAACGCCCTGCGCATGCGGCCCGACCGGCTCATCGTCGGCGAGGTCCGCGGGCCCGAGGCCCTGGATATGCTCCAGGCGATGAACACCGGCCACGACGGCTCGCTGACGACGATCCACGCCAACACGCCGCTGGACACGATGCTGCGCCTCGAGACGATGGTGCTGATGGCCGTTGACATGCCCATCCGCGCCATCCGCGAGCAGATCGTGGCCGCCCTGGACCTGGTGGTGCAGATCAGCCGCACCAGCGACGGCCGGCGGCGCGTGACGCACATCAGCGAGGTCGTCGGCCTGGACGACCAGGACGGGCGGATCCTGCTGGAGGACATCTTCGTGCTGCGCCCGCCGGCCGACGGCGGCGACGAACGGCTGCGGCACACGGGGTACATCCCCGCCTTCGTGGAGTCGATGGTGGACAAGGGCCTGATGACGCTGGACGTGCTGCTGTGATGCTCGCGGTGCACTGGCTGAGCGTGGCGACGCCGGCGACGCTGTTCGTCGCGGTGGTGCTGGGCGTGCTGGGCGGCGGCGAGCCGCTCCGCCAGTGGGTGCTGCGCCAGGAGCGGATCTATGGCCATATCCTGCGGACGCAGCTGCTGATCGACGTGCGCCCCCGCGCAGCCACCTGGTTCGCCCTGGGCTGCATGGCCGTGGGCGGGGCGCTGCTCTACGCGGTCTTCCAAAGCCTGATCGCCTTCATCGTCGGCGCGGCCCTCGGGGCGGCCATTCCCATGCTGACGCTGCGCCTGCTGCGGCGGCGGAGGCTGGCGAAGCTCGAAGAGCAGCTCGTCGACGGCGTGCAGACCCTCGCCAGCGGCGTGCGGGCCGGGCTCAACCTCGTCCAGGCCCTCGACCTGGTCGCCCGGAACATGCCGCGCCCCATCGCCGAGGAGTTCGCCCACCTCGTCCGCGAGTACGAGCACGGCGTGCCGCTGGACCGCGCGATGGCCTCGGCGGCTGAGCGGATCGGCTCGAGCAACTACCGGCTGGTCTTCTCGGCCCTGCAGACCCACCGCGAGCGCGGCGGCGACCTGGGCGTCACCCTCGACCGCATCGCCGAGTCGATCCGCGAGATCCACCGCCTCGAAAAACGCGTCGAGACCCTCACCGCCCAGGGCCGAGCCGCCGCCCGCTGGATGGGCACCATGCCCGCCGTCATCCTGCTGCTGCTCTACTGGATCGACCCCTACGGCGTGACCCTGCTGTTCACCGACGACGTCGGCAAGCTCGTCCTGGCCGCCATCGTCGCCCTGAACCTCGTCGGCTTCCTGTGGATTCGACAGATTGTGGAGATCGACGTGTAGGACTGCGTCAATGCGTCACCGCGTCAATGCGTCACTGCGTTGCTGCGTCAGGGGCCGAGCCCCATGGAACCAGCGCCGACTCTGGCTTGGCCGGGCGTGTGTTGAGACGCGACGGTCCACTGCGCAGCGGCTCAACCGACGCGTTGACGCAGTGACGCGTTGACGCAGTGACGAGAGGATTCCTCGGCGGCCAGCGCCGCCTGGATGGAGACCGTCCCATGGCCCCAACGCTTCCGCTGGCCCTGTCCTGGCTCGACGTCGCGGTGCCCGTGGTGGGTTTCTCGGCCGTCGTGGCGGGCGTGGTGGCGGTCTTCGGCCAGCGGGGCCGGGCCGAGGTCAGCCCGCAGCGCCGGGTCGCCATCGCCACCGGGCAGGCCGACCGCCAGACGGTGTTCGAGTCGAGCGTCTGGGGCCCGCTGGCGTGGGGGGTGCTCAAGCTCACCGAGCGGCTCTCGGCAGTGCGGACCAAGCAGTGGCTCGACCGCACGCTCATCGCGGCCGGCAGCCCGAACTTCTACTCCGCCGACGAGTACCTCGCCCTGTCGCTGCTGTGGGCCCTGGCCCTGGCGAGCGTGCTGGCGGGGCTGGATTTCCTGGCCAACGGCACGGTCAGCGCGATCGGGCCCGTCGCGGGCTTGCTGACGGGCCTGGTGCTGCCGATGTACGTTCTGCACGACCGCGCCCGCAAGCGGGTCCGCGAGATCGCCCGCCGCGTGCCCTACAGCCTCGATCTGATCAGCCTGGCGATGGGGGCCGGCTCGACCTTCACCGAGGCCGTCCGCACCGTCATCCGCGAGGACCCCGACCATCCGCTCAACCGCGAGCTGGCCACGGTGCTGGCCGAGATGGACCTCGGCGCCACCCGGCGGGGGGCCCTGGTGAGCCTGGCCGGGCGGATCCCGCTGGAGTCGCTGCGGGCCATCGTCGCCAGCATCAACCAGAGCGAGGACCTCGGCACGCCGCTGACGGGCGTGCTGGCCAGCCAGGCCGTCCTGCTGCGCCTCCAGCGCAGCGTCCGGGCCGAGAAGCTCGCCGCCCTCGCCAGCGTCCGCATCCTGGTGCCCAGCGTGCTGATCCTGCTCAGCGTCGTCCTGACGGTGTTCTGTCCCTTCATCGTCCGGGCGATCCGCGGCGAACTCTTTTAGTCGCCCGTGGGGCCCCATATAGCCCCGGGCATGCCCGGGGTCTTCGTAG
>JAWLCG010000128.1:0-11768 GCA_041687295.1 Phycisphaerae bacterium
CCACCTACCGCAAGATGGTGCAGAACCTGCTGTGGGCAACCGGCTACAACGTGGTCGCCATCCCGCTGGCAGCCGGCGTGCTGTACGGGGCGGGCATCGTGCTGAGCCCGGCGGTCGGGGCCGCGCTGATGGCCCTGTCCACAGTCATCGTGGCCATCAACGCCCGCTTCCTGCACGTGGAGGAGCCCTCAGGCTCGACATCCTGACCGGCCTTGGGGACAACACGTGAGGCGGGCCCAACCAGACCGCCAGGCGCATCCCATGCAGCCCCCACGTCAACGTGGCCGGCCGCTACGTCGACTTCCACAGCCTGCGGGTCTGCAGGGCGAGGCTCGGCCCAAGCCCGCGGAATGCCTTCCGTGGACATCGTGGTCGGGCCGTTCCCGCCGTGGCACAACGCACCCGCAGGTCCGATGGGCAGACGGTCTATGGTAGCCGGGCCTGGGCCGGCATAGAAGCTCCCGTGAAGGCCTTTCAGAGGAATCCGGGGACTGCCTCAAGACAGTTCGGCACCGTGCCCTCGGAACTGCCGGAACTCCTGCGGGATCTCTATTCGGGCAGGAGTCTGGCTACTCCAGAACCACGTACATCGCCTCCTCGGGCAGCCGGACGTTCAGGGCTCCGCCAGTCCGCTCAACGGGCAGTTCCCCAACCGCATAGCCGCCCGCGTCGAGCAGCGTGGCCTTGCGGAGATTGGGGTTCCGCACGGTCACCGCCGCGTGCGTGTTGGCGATGCGATACGGGGGCTGGCCGGTGGTGACGATCTCCTGGCCCTGCACCTGCTGACCGGCGTGTTCAAACGTCACGTCTCGCACGGTCCAGCCCGTGGGACGGGCCACGGTGCCGACCTGCACCAGCAGCCTGCCGGATTCGGCGATGGGTTTGTCGTCCATCGCCACCACCTGAATCACCGCGTACTCGTTGTCCGACTCGATGGTGATGTCCCCAAGTGCGAACCGCCCGCCGGCCGCCTGCAGGAACCCGGCCACGCCCTGGGCCTTGGGGGCGTTCATCGTGCACAGGCCGACCCCGAAGTCGGTCGTCACTTCGCCCGTGCCGCTGCGGACGATCTTGTTCTGCGTGTCGATGTAATCCGGCAAGTCGGCCACCTTGAGGCCGTCCTGCTCCGCGCCGTACTCGGCGATCACAGGGCCGACGAGGTAGGCCAGGCGGCTTACCGAGCCGCTGCCCTGGCCCGACCAGTTCCGGCGGTCGACGTCGTCGCGGTTGGGATCGTACGTGTCCCCCTCCACGATCGCCGGCACCGCCCGGTCGAGCAGCGTATCCAGCCTCCGCCGCTCGATCACCGCGGGCTGGGCCTGCTGGAGATACCCCAGCCGGTACAGCAGCGCGTTGGCCGGGAAGCTGCCCACCTCCTGCGGCGTGTTGCCCGCCCACTTGCCCAGGCCGTACTGGTCGCCCAACTTCTCGTAGGGGAACCGGAACTCCTGGATCCACTCCGGGCCGTCCATGTGCGTGTAGTAGAGGCTGTCCACGCCGGTGACACTCATATAGGCCGCGCCCAGGAACGCCCCCTCGGTCTGGTAGAGGTTGGGGAAGACCCACTTCGTCTCGGTCACGATCATGGGCATGCCCAGCACCTGCTTGCGGTTGGTCGGCAGGTTCAGCGGGTACTGGGTAATGGAGCGGCTGACGATGTGGTCGCCCGGGTCGATCCGCCAGCCCTGGTTGGGCCCTTTGTGGATGCCGCCCGTGTAGTCGTTCATCGCCGACACGTCGGCGGCGGCGTACGTCCAGCGCTCCAGATCGCCCAGCCGGGGCGTGTCGGCCGTGTGCCAGTTGCTGGCGTTCGTGAGGCTCTGGCAGCCCAGATCCTCGCGCTGGTAGCGGTCCATCTCCGCGTAGAAATCACGCTGGAGACGGGCCAGGAACTCCACCTGGTCCCGGATGCGCACCGCCTTGCCGCCTTGCTGGGGCTGGGTCATCTCCCACACCATCGCCGGGCCGCCCACCAGCGTCAGCACGCCGGCCTCCACGTCATCGGCCTCGGCGGAGAACCCCTGCCAGGCCGACATCGCCTGCTTCAGCGAGCCGTACTTCTCGATCAGCCACTCCGCGTACCGCTGCTCCAGCAGGCGCTTCTGCGGCTCGGGCACCGCGCCCAGCGTCCAGAAGAACAGCGAGTCCTCGTTCTGGGTCTGCAGGATCGCCACGGCCGGGTCGTCCTTGACGGCCAGACCCGTGTACGGGTTCACCCGCGTGTAGGCCTCGCCGAGCCAGTGCTTGTACGCCTCCTGCAGACGGGGATTGAAGAACAGCAGCCCGAAAGGCGCCTTCCCGGCGGCGCCCTCCAGGCCCCAGCTCTCGGGCACCTGGAAGATGCCCCAGTAGGGGTTGACCGTGACGTACAGGCCATTGGCCCGGGCGGCCGCCAGATGGCGGAAGAAGACTTCCAGGGACCGCTCGTCCACGTCCATGATGTCGGCTCCCTCCTCGGGGCGGTGGAAGCCGGTGAACAGGCGGACCATGTTCACGCCGCGCTTGGCGTAGAAGCGGTACATGGTATTGGCCTGTTCGTCGGTCATCTTGGCGATGCTGTCCGAGCCGATGGTCATGATGATCGACCAGAAGCGGATCGGCTCGCCGTCACCCCGGACGAAGCCCATGCCGTCCTCGGAAAGACGGATGAAGCCATGCTCGCCGGCGTGCGCCTCGTTCAGCGACCGCAGGTCCAGAATCGCCGCGTCGGTGAACGGGTCTGGCGCAGGCTCGAAGGCCCAGCTGTCTTCGGCAGGCACCTCCGGGTACGGCTCGGCCGCCCCCACTGCCCCCGGCTGAGCCCAAAGCGCCACCGTCAGAGCGACCCCGGCCAACCCCATCGAACTGCTGAAGATCCCCATGGCATACTCCTTATCCGGTACCGTGCCTCAGGCCCACAGGACATACAACCCTTCGGTATCAAGCCAAGTTACGGAACCGCATTGAAATATCACGGCAGAGTATTGGCTGAACGGCCCGAGGAGTTGCCGAGGTCCGGCCGGTTGGGGAGGTGGGCCGCCCCCAAGGTCAGCCCCCGCGCCGCCCAGTCCCTCAGCTGCGCAGGCTGAGGCCGCCAGGCCCAGACTTGCACAAGAGACTCCAGTGAAGGCCTTCCACTGGAATCGAGGGCCCTGCATCAGCGAAGCCCATTACGGTGTCCTGGGACCTCCGGTCGACGTTGGCCGGGGGTATCGTCCACTTCTGTTCGGTCGATGATGTTCAGGGCGTCTATGCGTCCACCGCGACCGATTGGCTGCTCGACTTTCCGTTGGGGGTCAGCAGCGACACCACCACGAGCGTCAGGAGACTCAGCGGCATGGACACGATGGCGGGCTGCCCGAGGGGAACCCAGGCACTGCTTTCGGCCAAGCCGTAGAGCTTGAACATGTCCGGGCCGGCCAGGATGATCCCCAGCGAGGCGACGATGCCCACCAGGATCGACGAGATGATCCCAGCGGCCGTCGTGCGCTTCCAGAACAGCACCATGATGATGGCGGGGAAGTTCGCCGAGGCCGCTACGGCAAAAGCCCAGCCGACCAGAAAACCAACGTTGATGCCTCGGAACAGGATGCCCAACACCACGGCCAGCACGCCCACGCTGACCGCCGTCAGCTTGGCCGCCAGAACCTTGGACGTCCCGCTCATGGACCGGTTCAGGAACCGGTCCATCAGGTCGTTGGCGACCGCGCCGGACGCGGCAACGATCAGTCCCGAGACCGTGCCCAGCACGGTAGCGAAGGCCAGGGCGGTGATGATCGCAAACAGCACCTCACCGAAACTGCGGGCCAGCAACGGGGCCGACATGTTGTCCGTCTGCGGGTTCAGCACGCCGTTGGCGATGGCTCCCAGGCCCAGGAACAACGTCAGGATGTAGAACAGCCCGATGGCCGAGATCGCCACGATGGTGGACCGCCGGGCAGCGGCCGAGTCACGCACGGTGTAGTACCGGATCAGCACATGGGGCAAAGCGGCCGTCCCGCAGAACAGCGCGACCATCAGGGAGATGAAGTCCAACCGGTGCCAGATGCTGCCCGCGGTGATATCAAAGTGGCCGCCCGGCCGCATCAACTCGTTGCCCGCAACGGACTGGTGGTAGTAGAGCGTCACGTCGCGCCCGCGATGGCGGAGGTTCGCGGTTCGCGGCAGTTGGGCCTCGGTCCCCGGGTCGGCGAAGACCGACAGGAGCGTCAAGGGCCCCATCGGCCCGCGCTGGCCGTCGTGCCCGCTTCGGGAGCCGAACTGCGAGATGCGCCCCATGGACAGCAGCGAGTGTTCGCCAGTAGCGGGCAACCCGTTGATGTACATCGAGCCGTCAACAGTCGTCACGTCCTGGGCCTCGTGGAGGATCGACTGCCCGTCGGGGCCCTCCTGCATCAGCCACCAGCCTTCCAGACGGGCGTGGGGTTGTCCGCCCTTCTCCACGACCCTGACCGCCTGGAGTGTGATCTGCCGATCCTCTGACGTGGCACGCTCCGGGGCCGGAATATCGCGCAGCAGCCCCGCGATGGCGCCGTCCGGATCGCGCACGACTGGAAGGCGCTGCCCGCCGCGAACCAGATGGTACGTCTGGCCGTCGCCGTCCTCCTCCAGCAGGGCCAGTTCATCCAGGAGCACCCAGGTCTGACTGCCCTGCGAACCACTGCCGCTCTCCAGCCGAAGCGAATCGACGTACTGGAACGCCGTGCCAGTGAGTGCCTGCTGCAGGTCCGGGCCGGCTTCGAGTGCGACCGAGCGGAAGGCGTAATGCGGCACCGCCTCACCCTTGGCATTAACAGTGTCGGGCGTGCTCTCCAAGCCGCGCACGCAGACCGCGCCAACCAGCACGGCCGAGAAGGTGATCAGCATGCCTGCTTTGATGAACTGCACGTACGTCGTCGAGGCCATGCCCGCGCTGGCGACCACCACGATCACCACCGCCCCGACCAGAATCACGCCCCAGTGATGGGCGATACCCAGCAGCGGCTCGATCAGCACGCCCGCGCCGACCATCTGCGGCACCAGGTAGCAGATGCAGATGACCAGGGTGCTGATCCCGGCCGCCAGGTGGATGGTCCTGGACTCGAATCGCGCGCCGAGCGCATCAGCGAAGGTATACTTGCCGAGACGTCGCAGGGGCTCGGCCACCACAAACAGGGCCACCACCCAGCCGGACAGGAAGCCGATCGAGTAGAGATAGCCGTCGAACCCCTTGAAGGCGATCATCCCGCAGATGCCCAGGAACGAGGCCGCCGAAAGATAGCCACCCGTCAGGGCAATGCCGTTCACGAACCAGTGAATCTGTCCGCCGGCCACGAAGAAACTGTCCGCGGACTTGGCCTTGCGGCCCAGGAACCAGGACAGCCAGAACAGAAACGCCACGAACCCGATGAAGATCGCCACAGCCGTCATGCGTCGGACTCCTTCTCGGCCGAGGACGAACCGACAGCTTGTTCCGCTTCGGGTGTCGCCGCATCGGTTCCCCGGGCCGCAGCCCGTTCCTTGGCGGCACAGGCCCGGCTGTAGAGCATCGCCAGAAGCAGCGCGAAGACAATGAGGCCCAGCCCGTAGAACACCGCGAGGTTCAGCCCGAAGGGCATGAGGGTGTCCATCAGCGTGACGTTGTATACCGAAATACCCACAAAACCCGCGTAGACAACGGCATAGATGGTACACAACAGGATGCCGAGCCGCTGCTTGAAGCGGTCGGCCTGATCGGCGGTCTCCGCCGGGACGGGCTCGGATTCAGGCATGGGTCCTTCTCCGTGTTCGCCATCGACCGAATCGAGGCATAGGGGAATGGGCCGCGGGTCTGTAGACAACCAGGCCTGACTCCGCCGCCGGATACTCATCCATCAAAATAGCGGATCCCGTCTCTGGCGGCAAGCCTGTAGATGTTGTCCCGCTGACCCACAGCCGGCTGACATCGATCTGTCCGCGCCAAGCCGCCTGCCGTCTCACCGTAACGTAAGCGTCGGGTGAACCCCGTCTGGTAGATGTCTGCTGTGTGCTGGATGATTCGGCCATGCAAGGTGGACCGGCACGGCCAAGGGCAGAGAGCGGGACGGGCGACGTGAGGCTCGGTGGCGGCGGGTGATCGAGGAGCAGCGGCACTGCGGGTTGAGCATCCGCGCGTTCTGCCGCGGACGGAAGCTGGCGGAGTCGGCGGCACCCGGGCGGATCGAGATCGTGCTGGCCGGCGGGCATCGACTCTGCGTGACGGCTCCGGTGGATCGTCAGCCCCGGCGACTTGGCGGGTCGAGTTCCGGCCTCCTCTCCGCTGTCCGGCCATGGGGGTGAGTTGCCCTTCAGAATACCTTCGTCCGAATGGACGACAATACCGCTATCCCCCAATTGCACGTGCATTTTGCGTACGTCCGTATAGACTGGCTCAGAGCCGAAGGTGGATGGACATGGGCGTGTCGACCTCAACCCGTCGCATTGCCGTGGTGATGGAACCGTGGCGGCACAACGCCGCCCAGGCGTCGGAGGGGATCCGCGCGTTCGCTTGCCAGCGCCCGGACTGGGTCCTGAGCCTCCATGGCATGGGCGGGCCGGGCCGGGCAAGCCTGCCCGCCTGGCGGCCGGACGGGATCCTCACGCAGGCCTACACACCGGTGGAACTCGATACGGTCGCGGCCCTGGGCTGCCCGGTGGTGGACATCGGGGCGGCCTATCGGGCGAAGGGCCTGCATTGGCACCTCGGCGACGACCGCCGCTGAGCCCGACCCACTTGGGCGGCTGGCTGAGATTGGCCTGACATAGCGACTGCAGCCGGTCCTCAGACCGGAAGGAAGGAACCCCCAATGCCCCGCAATCCCGACTGGCGTCTCTACGAAGCGTACATCCGCTCGGTCGCGCCCCTGGCCCTGCAGCCGACGCGCATCGATCCCGAGGTGCCGCTCAACTACCACCCGGAGGTCGACGACTACTGCATGAGCAGCGGCATGGCCCGCACGCCCGGCGGCCGACGCTGGGTGGCATGGTTCGGCAACGGTGATAACTCCCAGACGGTGCTGCTGCTGGGCTGGAGCGACGACGGCGACCCGATCACCGAGCCGCGGTTCATCATCGACCCCGGCTTCCTGCCCGGCGGGCTGCACATGTCGGCGGTGGTCGGCAACCTGTGGTGTGCGCCCGACGGCCGGCTGTTCTGCTTCTTCATGCAGAGCATCGGGCATTTCGACGGCCGAGGGGGCACCTGGCAGAGCGTCTGCGAGAACCCCGACGCCGATGAGCCGCGCTGGTCGGCCCCGCAACGCATCTGGCACGGGGCAGCCCTGAACAAGCCCACGGTGCTGCGGGACGGCACCTGGCTGCTGCCGGTGGCGCTGTGGTGGCGGCACATGTTCCGCTTCGAGGAGGGCAAGGCCCGCAACATCGACCTGGGCGGATTCAACGCCGACAACGGGCTGTTCACCGAACTCGACGACCGTCGCGGCAGCACCGTGCTGGCCTCGCGCGACGGGGGGCGCAGCTGGGAGCTGCGCGGCACGGCGGTCAACCCCCACAAGCCCTACTTCGACGAGCCTATGATCCTCGAACGCGGCGACGGCAGCCTGCTCATGTACATCCGCGCGGGAGACGGGATGGTCGCCAGCGAGTCCCACGACCAGGGCTGGACCTGGACAACACCTCAGCGTCTGCCCTGGCAGTGCGCGTCCGCGCGTTTCATGCTCATGCGCCTGCGCTCAGGAGCGGCCCTGCTGGTGCGCAACGCCAACACGCAGGAACCCTCCGTGCGCTCGCACATGACGGCCTTGCTCTCCCGCGATGACGGGGCCAGCTGGCAGGGCGGCCTGCTGCTCGACGAGCGGGAGCGGATCAGCTACCCCGACGGATACCAGGAGGACGATGGCCTGATCCGCGTGCAGTACGACCGCCTGCGCGAGAGCGGCGAGATCCTCATGGCCTCCTTTACGGAGGAGGACGTGCTCGCCGGCCATGACGTGTCGGGACGGGTTGTCCTGCGGCAGCCGCTGGTGCAGAGCCGTTCGGCGCGACTGGGCCTGTCATGACGCGCGAGGGGATCTTCTACTGGAAGTGCGACCGTCCCCTCGATGCCGAGGCGAAGCGACGGTCCTATGCCGCCGGACACTACGCAGGCGAGGCGCTGGCGGCCGCCGAGCGTCACAGCAAGTGCGTCGGCATGCTGCTCAAGCGTGGCATGGAAGCGGCGCCGTACCGCTCTCGCGGCTTGCGTTTCCTGGCCTGTGGAACCGATGTAGGCTGCCTGCGGACCGGCCTTGCCGAGGCCTACTCCGCTGGCGATCCGGCACGGTGAAGGCGGTTCGGGCGTGACACGAAGAGTGTCCCCGAGACAGTGCCGTCCCCACTACCTGCTTTGAGCTTGTTCGCCGGCTGCGGCAGCCCGGAAGCGTCTCCAGTCTTCGGCCAACCAGATGCGCGGGTGTCTGCAGAAGGCCCGGAAGTCATCGGCTGCGTCAAGGCCCATTTCGTCGGTCGGCACCCAATAATGGTCCTTACTGCCGTTGCGCCAGGTCAGCAGCCAGGCGATTCTGGGAGCATCATCGCCCTGCAGCAGGGGCAGGATCTGGCCAGCCCAGAAGTCGTGGCCGCCGTACTTCGACAGTCCGTTGCGCCAGCCAACCTCTGTGCCGGCCGCGAGCTTGCCGTGTTCGCAGGCCAGGGCCTCGACGATCCGCATCTCGGCCAGCAACCCGCCCACCTGCCCGGTATCGTTGAGGTAGTGGTCCACGCCGAGGACGTCGACCCAATCCATGCCAGGAAAACGATTCCAGACGTAGGCATCCCCGGACGTCAGCGGCGTGTTGGGGCTGATCGCGTAGATCAGCTGGTGCACGTTTCTTTCGTCGCGGAGGTAGCGGACGGTGAACTGCCACAGCTGGATGTACTCTTCCGCCGAGCCCGCCCGCGACCCCCACCAGAACCAGTCGCCGTTGTGCTCATGCCAGGGGCGGAAGACCAGCGGGATCGGCCGGCCGTGTTCGTCCTGGAGACTGAAAACCAGCTCCGCCAGACGGTCGAGCCACTGGACCAGTGTGGCATGCGCCTCGCCGCCGGGCAGGACCGCGCGGAGCGAGTCGCCCTGCACGTCGCTGTACAGGCCGCCGGTCACGGGGTTTCTGGGATGCCAGCTGAGCTCGATCATGGCCCCGGCGGCGTGGGCCGCGAGCATGCGCGTGCGGAGGTCAGCGATCCGCTCGGGCGCAACCTCAAAGCCAAAGCCGCAGACGGCAGGCCAGTCGCCGGCAACGGTCTTGACGTCGCTGCGGCCATGGTCGCCCTTCCAGCCGAGCCCCTCGTACACTGCGTTCTGGTGGCCGAACAGCACGGCCTTGCGGCTGGAATGGTGCAGGGCCTCCCAGAGGGCTACCGTCTCTGCGGTCGCATCCGAATCGATCAGCTTGGCCATCTTTGAATCCTCCCGCTCGTCAGGCTGTGTTCCCAGCGGCCAATGACCTCGCCGGGCGTGCGAGCGGTTGTGTTGTCAATCGCCGTGGATGAGGGGCAGGACACAGGCTCCGCGAACACCACACGCCATCAGGGGATGTGGCGCGGAGGCCCCAGCCCCGGCATCACTTGAAGCCCGCGTTCCGCCAGCAGAGACCGGCCCCCACTATATGTGTGGCGGCTGGGTCCGCAAGAGTCTGAATTGCATGCAAAGGCCCCTTTCCAGCCATTCCGAACCGCCAACCGGTAGATGAGTAGCGAAGGGCCGACGCCGAGCAGCCTAACGTCACCCTCGCCCGATGACGTGCCGATCCCCAGCAGCCCGTTGAAAGCTGCTCTAGCAGCTCACACGACGGACATCAGGTTCAGGATCGTCTGCACCAGTGATTCGGCGTCATCGCTCTTGGAGAGGAACGCGCCGGCGCCGGCCTCCCGCATGGAGCCGACAGTGACCGAATCGTCCTGCACCGACAGGCCCACCACATGGACCTGGGGCCAGCGACGGCGAATCTCGCGCGTGGCATCGAGCCCGTTCATCCGCGGCATGTTGACGTCCATGAGCACGACATCGGGCTGAAGCTGCTCGACGGCTTCGATCGCTTCGAAACCGTCCCCGACCTGCCCGACCAGCTCGACCCGGACGTCCTCCTCGATCAGCGTCGCCAGTCCCTGGCGGACGATGACATGGTCGTCGACGACCAGGACGCGCGGCCCGGCCTTGCCTCCCGGGGGCGCCCCGGGTGCAACACCAGCGGCCGTCGGTCGCACCGAAGGTCCCCGCGTGGCCGCCGGCTGGTCCGCGGCCAGGTCCATCGGCACGTCCAACGTGATCTCCGTGCCGTCGCCCGGGTCCGAGCGGATCTGCATGGTCCCGCCGATCACCTCCAGCCGCTCCCGGATGCTGAACAGCCCCAACCCGCCGCTCTCCTGCTCGCGCCGCTCGAGCCTCTCCAGGTCCATGCCTTGGCCGCGATCGCTGACGGTGACGCGCAGCCACTCCTCGCTCTGCTCTACGGCGACGGCTGCCTGCTTCACGCCGGCGTGCTTGACCACGTTGAACAGCAGTTCGCGCACGCTCTCGAAGACCATGGCCCGCATGTCGTCGGTCAGCGGGCCCTCCACCGAGTCGGCCTCCACGTGGATCTCCATCTCGTGGCGCCGCTGCATCTCCGACGCCAGCCAGCGCAGCGCCGGCACCAGGCCGGCCTCGTAGAGCACCGGCGGCCGCAACTGGTGGGTCAGGTCGCGCGAGCACTGCATCGCCTGATCCAGAAGCTCCGCGCACTTGCCGAACATCCGGTCGCTGGATTTGCGGTCCTTCTGGTGCCGCGCGACATCCATGTGCATCCGCATCGCCACCAGGTACTGCTGCAGATCGTCGTGCAGCAGGGCTGCCAGGCGCTTGCGCTCGCGGTGCTCGGCCGCGGCCAACTCCCGGGCCAGGTGCTGGAGCCGGGTCTTCTGCTGCTCCAGCTCCGCGGTCCGCTCCTTCACACGGTGCTCCAGCTCGTCGCGGGCCGCGGCGACGGCCTGCTCGGCATCGTATCGCTCGGTGATGTCGTGGATCCCCAGCAGGATCAGCTGCACATGGTCCAGCCGGCGAGCGTTGATCAGCATCACCCGACGGCCCAGGCCCTCGAACTCGTGCTCGACCTGGTAGCCGTGGAAGACCTTGTTTTCCGGCAGGACGTCTTCCAGCAGCGTCCGCAGTTCGGGAATGTCCCACTGCCCGTTGCCCAGGTCGTAGATCCGGCGCCCCTGGGTCTGCGCGGGGGCCACCCGGAAGTGCCCGCAGAAATAGGGGTTGGCCGTCTTGACCGTC
This sequence comes from Phycisphaerae bacterium, assembly GCA_041687295.1. GTDB lineage: Bacteria > Planctomycetota > Phycisphaerae > SM23-33 > FEN-1343 > JAWLCG01. The sequence continues at coordinate 11,234 of JAWLCG010000128.1, forward strand.
AGGTCGGGGTTGAGCACCAGCAGCGGGTCGGGCAGGGTCTCAAAGATCGCCTCGGCGTAATCCCGCGCCTGCTGGATCTCCTTCTCGGCTGTCTTGCGGTCCGTGATGTCCATCAGCGTGAGCACCACGCCCTCGATGCGGTCATCGGGGGTGCGGTAGGGCAGGAACCGGGACTGGAACCACCGGCCATCCTCGCTCTGGACCTCCCGCACCACCGGCACGAGCCGGTCCAGCACCTGCCGGGCGTCCTCCAGCAACTGCGGGCCGGTCAGGCGGTGCGTCAGGTCCGACAGCGGCCGGCCCTTGTCGGTGCTGAGGATGTTGAACACCTCGGCGACCTTGGGCGTGAATCGCACGATGCGTAGATCGCGGTCGAGGAACAGCGTGGCGATGTCCGTCGCGGTCAACAGGTTCTGCAGGTCGCCCGAGAGCTGCCGGAGATCCTCAATGTGGTGGCGGTTTTCCTGGTTGAGCGTGGTGAGCTCCTCGTTCATGCTCTGGAGCTCTTCCTTGCTCGTCTCCAGCTCCTCCATCG
>JAWLCG010000129.1:0-11762 GCA_041687295.1 Phycisphaerae bacterium
GGGCGCACCAGCCAAGGAGGGCTAAGACCATTGTAGGCCAAGGAAGGCCCAAAAGCATTAGATCAAGGCATCCAACGCCGTGCAAGGCCGAATATTCTTGAAACCCCGGCCCTGCCGCTGGGGAAGCTACGTCCTAACGACGACGACAAACGACGGCAGTGCCATTCGGGACAGTCACCTATTTCCCTGCTGACGAACCCCTGGCGGGGTGGGCGAAACAGGTGACTGTCCCGGGTTTTCAGAGTGCTTACCCGGGCGTCTCAAGAGGTGCTCACTACCAGATGGGGAGCGAAGCATTGCTCCGGGCGATGGAGGGAGATGCTGCGTTTGCTCGGACGCTGCAGTCTGGCGGAATCAACCTTCAGCGGACCGCTACGGGACTTGCCCCGAAGACGCCGCCTGCCGGGTGGTCGTGGCATCATGCCCCGGATTCCGGCGTCTTGCAGTTGGTGCCGCGTCCGCAGCACACGGCTGGCAGCATGTGAAACCCGGGACAGTCACCTATTATGGCACCACCTAATAGGTGACTGTCCCGGGTGTTCCCGCGCCTACTATGCCTATGGTGCAGTGGTGTACCGATTTGGGGGTGTGCAGAATCAGGTCATGGTATATCAGGCAAATGGCGACGCGCAGGTGAGTAAAGGAGGCCAGTCAGGATCGGCAGCACTTAATGCCCCTACTTCGGGGTGGTAGTCGAGCGAAGCTGGCGCCTAGGAAAGGACGAAAGGAACGGTGCGACATGTCGAGATCACAATGCGTTGGCGGACTGGTTGCAGTGGTGTTCTGTGCTGCATTGGCATCGGAGGCACGAGCGGGTGGTGAGTGGAAGGGGTCGGCGGCTTATGATGGCATGCGTGAAAGGATCGCGACACTTGCACAGGTGTCCGGTCTGACGGCATCTGCAAGGCAGGAGCGAGTTGGTAGACTTAACGAGGTAGCAGAGGAGATCGACCGGGTGTGGCGTGACGGCGAAGACAGGGAAGGGTACTCTAGGCTTGCCCTCCAAGTGATCTCTGCGATGGCATCCATTGGCGGTGGTGACCTGCGTGGGCAGTATCTAGCGCAAAGGTGGGCAATCAGGGCTTTAGAAAGAGCGGATGCAATGCCGCTTGAGGTCCAGTGCGCTATTGTGTCCTTCGTGCAGCATGATCGAGACGCAGAGGGTAGGGCGCTCTCTGAGGGAGCGCTTGCACAAGTCAGAAGGGTGCGGGCTTCACTATGGCTGCAGGCGTGGCAGCGGATCGACCGTTCCATTGACGAAGAGTGGAGCCCTGCAGACACTGGAGCAGCCAACGTCGTTCCCCCCGGCGGAGGTCCTGCTGGCATGGACCCTGCGGCTATTTCTGATCCTGTGTTGCGTGCTCAGTATGAAGCAGATATTGCTGCCAATCGCCAGAAGATTATAAGAGCCACTGAGCAATTCCGTGCGCGCGACTTGCGGAAGTATTGGGTGCCGACGGCTAAACGGGTTCTTATCCGATTGTATATGGAGGCGCCCAATGGAACAGAGGAGCTTCGGGCGCTGCTGGAAGAGTATATTTCTGATGCAAGCGACAGGGAACAGGTCCTTGATGCCGTGGTGAACATGGAGATGCCGGCGGAGCTGGTGAATGGGAGCACAACCCAGCCGGCTCAGTGATATTGGGGAGCTGCGAGGGCGTCCCATGCCGTGAAGTGTGGCATGGGACGCCCTGCTGGGAAAGTGCTGTAGTTGTGTGGCAGGGGAGGTGGCGTGGTGCAGACCTCGGAGGAACGGAAACCCGGGACAGTCACCTATTTAGGGGAAAGAAAGGGGTCAGGAACCTTTTCGGCTTTCTCTTATCGCACGTGCGGGTGAACCGGGCCGCCAGCTCGACGGTCCAGCCACGAATGCCCACGGAAGGCATTCCGTGGGCTTGGGGCGGAGGCGCTTCGGGACCCACAGACGCAATCGGCAAATGGTCTAGGGATGGATCGCCTTGCGCTCGGACTTGCGGGTACGTTGTGCCTCGAGATGAACGGCCCGGCCCGATGCCCACGGATAACGATCCGTGGGCTTGGGCAGGCTTCGGCCGGACCCACAAGCGCAACCGCAAGACGGTTCAGGGAGACCCGGGGAATCTACGGGGCCAACTCGGCCGGGCGGGCGGCGAGGCAGGCTTCGAGGGGCTGGCTGCGTTGCTGGAGCAGGACGCCGGGCCGTTCGGGCGTGCCGGTACGGTCGGAGAGGTAGGCGGCCTGGACGGCGGCCATCGTCAGCAGGTGCTCCCGGCCGGAGGATTCGTACCGGCTGGCCGAGCGGGCGAAGGCGGCCAGCAGGTCGCGGAGTTGTCGACCGAGGGCGGCGACGCGGTGGACCTGGCCCTCGTCCTGTTCGATCCGTTGGCCGTCGGGGTCGCACAGGACCAGGCGGTCGGGCCCGGCCTGGCCGATGGCCCGCTGGCCGTGCAGGGCCAACTCCTCGCTAGGCGGGGCGGTCACCCAGCTGGCGGTGAGCATCGCGGCGGTGGCGTCGGTGTAGCGCAGGGCGACGATGGCGGTGTCGTCGGTGTCGTAGAGGCCCAGTGGCGCGTCGGCCCCGTCGGCGGGCAGGCCGAGGGGTCGGCCCTTGTGGCCGGTGACGGCGTAGACCTCCTCGGGCAGGCCCAGGGCCCAGACGAGCAGGTCGAGCATCTCGTAGCCGGCCTCGAGCAGGACCCCGCCGCCGGCGGTCTCGCGGTCGCCCCGCCAGCCGAACTGCGGGCCCCAGTTCAGCAGGACCAGCGCGCGGGCGAGGAACAGCGGGCCCAGGCGGTCGCGCTGCAGGATGAGCTGGCGGTAGCTGGGGTTGAATCGGCGGGGGGCCAGCACGGCCAGGCGGGTCTGGGCGGCGTCGGCGGCGGCGACCAGGTCGACGGCCTCGTCGAGCGTGCGGGCGAGCGGGGCGGCCTTGATGACGTGGCTGCCCGCGCGGGCGGCCAGGCGGACCAGCTCGGGGGCAGCCGAGGGCGGCGTCGTCAGGACCACCACGTCGGGGCGGACCTGGCTCAGCAGCTGACGCTGATCGGTGAAGAAGGGCACGCCCCGGGCCTTGCCGGCCGTCTCGGCCAGCCGGACGTCCCGGTCGCCCACCGCCACCAGACGTGCACCGTCCAGGCCCCGCAGGGCCTCCAGCACGTCCTCGCCGAGGTCGCCCAGCCCCACCACGGCCAATGTCAGCGGTTCATCCGGCATGCGGTCCTCCTGGTCAGCCCCGGAAGCCTAGCCGAGCCTGTCCAAAAAGTCAAGCGGCCCGCTGTCAATTATAAACACTGATCTTGTAGGGTTTTGCAAGAATCCATCTGCGGTAATCCCTTGACACTTTCAATGGTTGTGTGCTATAAACCCTCATCATGGCTACAGCAACCTCCTCCAAGCGTGCGGGCAAACCCCGGCCGGACCCCAACCGGCCTTTCCGGACCTATGACGCGGCCATTCGCTATCTGTTTTCGATGACCGACTACGAGCAGATGCTCCGCGTCCGCTACAATCGGGACACCTTCAGTCTGGACCGCATGCGCGAGTTGCTGCGCCAGCTGGGCAACCCCCACGAGCAGATCCGGGCCGTGCACATCGCCGGCACCAAGGGCAAGGGCTCGACGGTGGCGATGCTCAGCGAGATGCTGATCGCCTGCGGCTACAAGGTGGGCGTGTACACCAGCCCGCACATCCTGGAGGTCCGCGAGCGGATCTGCATTGGCCATGAGATGATCACGCAGGCGGCGATGACGAGGCTCATCTGCCAGGCCCAGCCGGTGATCGAGGCGATGGCGGAGGATCGGCCCACGTTCTTCGAGATCTTCACGGCGCTGGCGTTCCGGTACTTTGCCGACCAGGGCGTGGACCTGGCGGTCGTCGAGACGGGCCTGGGCGGTCGGCTGGACTCGACCAACGTCCTGCAGCCGGCGGTTTGCGGCCTGACGAGCATCTCGCTGGACCACATGCACCAGCTGGGCCCGACGCTGGACCGGATCGCCGCGGAGAAGGCCGGCATCTTCAAGACCAGCGTGCCGGCCGTCAGCGTTCAGCAGGTGCCCGAGGTCGAGCGGGTCCTGCGTCAGCACGCCAAGCAGAACGACACGCCGCTGTTCATCACCGGCAAGGACATCGACTTCAGCTACCGCTTCGAGTCCAGCCGGGCCAGCGGGCCTCACACCCGCGTGTGCCTGACGACGGACAAGAGCTCCTTCGAGCACCTGCCCGTGCCGCTGCTGGGCGAGCACCAGGCCGTCAATTGTGGCCTGGCGCTGGCGCTGCTGGACCAGCTCAAGGGCCAGGGCTTCACGATCGACGACGGCCAGGCCATCGAGGGCCTCGCCCGCACCTACCTGGCCGGGCGGATGGAGATGATCAGCGCCGACCCGCGGATCCTGGCCGACGGGGCGCACAACTCCGCCTCGATCGCCGCGCTGATGCGGGCCATCGGGCAGAACATCCCCTACGACAGCATGGTCGTGATCTTCGGCTGTGCGATGGACAAGGATATTCCGGGGATCATGGACCAGCTGACGATGGGCGCCGACAAGCTCATCTTCACCCGCTCGAGCAACCCGCGGGCGGCCAAGCCCAAGGACCTCGCCGACCAGTACGAGGAGCGGACGGGCAAGACGGCCCAGATCGCCGAGGACATCGACGAGGCCCTGACCATCGCCCGCTCGGCCGTCAGCCGAGAGGATATCATCTGCGTCACCGGCAGCTTCTATCTCGTCGGCGAGGCCAAGGTCAATGTGGCCAAGGTTCCGTCGCGAAGCCGCTGAAACCGGTTCTGATTCTGATTCTCAGATCCATCGGCCGTGCGGGGTGCCCCCCCTCACGGCCGATGGTCTTTCTGGGCCTGGCCCGGTGGGGTGGTTGGGTCTTAAGTGTTGACTCGTCTGGGGCGTCCTGATTTACTACAATGTGAACTTTCAGGTGAGACGGGGCCCGGCCTGCCCTTCGGCGGCGCCGCCGGTCTGGTCTTGGCCCGGTCGTGCCTACGCCCACCCGCCAGCCGGGCCCGGCGCCCGGTGGCCTCTGAACGGCCTGACCCGGGGTCGCCCCCGCCAGGTGGCCGGCGTTTGCCGTCTGGAATGGCGGCGTGGAACCTTTGTATCATGGGAGCGTCCAAGACCGTAGCGAGGCCTGTGGCCGGGCGGCTCTGGACGCCGAGGCGACGGCGACACCGCCTGGGCCTGCCCCGGTGACCCGCCGGGCGGTTTTGGACGGATGGACGGTTGGCCGGGAGAGCCCCGACCGCCGAGACACAAGGAGTGATATGCATGGCGGCCCTGAAGTCCGTATGGGGCATTGACGTCGGCCAAGCCGCGCTCAAGGCCATCAAGCTGCGTGAGATAGAGGGCCAACTCCAGGTCGAGGCCTTCGACGTCATCGAGCATGCCCAGATCCTCTCGGAGCCCGACGCCGACCGGCCCGCCCTGGTCCGCGCGGCCCTGGAGCAGTTCCTCAGCCGCAACGACGTCAGCGGCGCAGCCATCGCCGTGGCCGTCCCCGGCCAGAGCAGCTTCACCAAGTTCGTCAAGCTGCCCCCCGTCGAGCCCCGCAAGATCCCCAGCATCATCAATTACGAGGCCGAGCAGCAGATCCCCTTCGACATCAACGAGGTGATCTGGCGCTACCAGGCGTTCCCCGACCCGGACAGCCCGGAGATCGAGGTCGGCCTGTTCGCCGTCCGCCGCACCGACGTCTACAACACGCTGGAGCCCTTCAGCGAGATGGACGTCAGCGTCAATACGGTGCAGATGGCCCCGCTGTCGCTGTACAACTTCATGATGTACGACCAGCAGGCCGCCCCCGAGGGCGCCACGCTGATGATCGACATCGGCGCCGAGACGACCAACCTCATCGTCGCCGATGGACCCCGCATGTGGACCCGCATCCTCAACCTCGGCGGCAACCGCTTCACCGAGGCGCTGGTCAAGGCCTTCAACCTGAGCTTCGCCAAGGCCGAGAAGCTCAAGTGCACCGCCGCCAGCAGCAAGTACGCCCGCCAGGTCTTCCAGGCGATGCGCCCGGTCTTCGAGGACCTCGCCCAGGAGATCCAGCGGTCGATCGGCTTCTACACGAGCCTCCACCGCGAGGCCCGCTTCAAGAAGCTGCTCGGCGTGGGCGGGGGCTTCAAGCTGCCGGGCCTGCAGCGGTTCCTCGAGCAGCGGCTCAACCTGCCGGTCGTCCGCCTGGACACGCTCAACGCCGCCCAGCCCGGCGCGGGCCTCAACGCCGCTCAGTACAGCGAGAGCGTCCTGAGCCTGGGCGTGGCCTACGGCCTGGCGCTGCAGGCGCTGGAGCTGACCCGCGTCGACACCAACCTGCTGCCCGACGAGATCGCCTCGGAGCGGCGCTGGGCGAAGAAGCGTCCCTGGTTCGCGGTGGCCGCCGGCCTGCTCATCGCGGCGGCGGGGGCGTACGCCTTCAGCAACATGAGTGCCTACGGCGTCCTGCAGAACAACGAGTACCAGGAGGCCGAGAACATCGTCCGCCGCTACACCACCTTCCGCAGCACGCTCAGTGCCGAGCGCAGCCGCAGCGAGCAGGAGAAGAAGCAGGCGGGCGAGCTGCTGGCCCTGCACGGCTACCGGACGTTCTGGCCGAGCATGGTTCGGCTGCTGGACTCGGTGGTGCGCGACCGCCAGGCCTTGCCGCACCAGGGCTTCCTGGACGGCAGTGAGGCCAATCTGCAGGTCCTCCGCGACACGGCCCCGGGCCAGCGGCAGTACGTGGTGCTGACCACCGTGGACACGCAGTACGCCCCCGACCTGCAGGCCGCCATCGACGGCGCCGCCGGTGTGATGCCCGAGGCTGGCGGCATGGGCGCCGGCATGGGGCCGATGGGTCCGATGGGCCCAATGGGGCCGATGGGGCCGATGGGCATGGGCGGCGGTTCGAGCCGCCGCTCCAGCCGTGACACCCAGAGCACCACCGCCAGCAAGGGCGGGCGGGGCTACGTGGTGACCCTCCGCGGCAAGAGCCCGATGGACCGCGAGCTCGGCGGGGCTCGCCTGGACATGCTGACCAAGCGCGTCCAGGAGTTGGCCGCCGCCGAGGGCCTCGACGCGAACCTGGAGATCGTCCAGGCCGAGCTGCGGTACTACCGCAAACTCGACCCGGTCGACCCGGGCCGGCAGCCCGGGCGGACGCCGACGGCCCCGATGGGCATGGGCGACCCGATGGCCGGCGGTATGGACCCGATGGCGGGCAACTTCGGCCCGCCGGACATGATGGGCGGGCCCATGGGCGGCATGGCCCAGGGCCGCAGCGCATCGGGCCGCTCGGTCGACGCCAGCCAGACCGATCTGCTGGGCCTGCCCTGGGCCAACTACGCCGAGTTCGAGATGGTGTGGTACGTCCGCGTCAAGGGCGATGGCCTGCCCCAGCAAACCCCGAGCGACCAGAGGTAACCCGCCGGGCCCCGGCGGTCCACACCGGCCGGGGCTCGCGATCGGAGAAGGATTATGAAGAAGCATCTGTTCACCATCATCCTCGGGGCCGTCACGCTCCTGATCGTCCTGGGCGTCGGCTTCGTCGCCCGGGGCAAGGCCTCCCAGAGCGAGGAGCTGATCCAGACCCGCGAGGATCTCGCCGACCGCATCAAGTCGCTGGGCAGCGCCGGGGTCAACCAGCGGGTGCTCGACAGCTGGCGGGCGTACAACGCCAGCTGCCAGCAGGAGTATGAGCAGCTGGCCGCCGCCGCCGTTGAGCTCAACCGCACCGGCCACCAGATGCTCCAGATCGACGGGCAGGACCTCTTTCCCGTCCAGCCCGGCCAGGAGCGGGCCATCGAGTGGTCGTTCATGCCCGCCTACGAGCGGGAGATGCGCGAGCTGCTGCGGCAGCTCCGCCCGATCTCGCCGCCGACGGCCGACGAGATCGACCGCGCCACGGCCGACATGATCAACCTCATGGCCGATCAGCAGAAGCCCCAGGACGAGGGCCAGACCCCCACGATCCTGCCGCCCGGCGTGATGGTCGAGACCGAGACCGCCCGCACGGAGGAGCCCGGCAACCCGCTGCTGTCCAGCCGCGGCGGCACCCAGCGGACGCCGACGCCGACCGGCCCCCAGCAGGGCCCGCCGATGATGGGCGACCCGATGGCCGGCGCCTGGGGCCCGCCGGACATGATGGGCGGCGGGGGGGGTGGCGCGCCCGCGCCAGGCCGGTCGCGCACCGCCACCAGCACCCAGCGCTCCGACGTTGACCAGAACCTCGCCCGCCAGAAGGCCCTGGACGCCGTCCGCGTCCGCAAGGCCCAGAGCGGGCAGCTCTACGCCGACCGCAGCTCGCTGCACTTCTACCAGCTGCCCACCGGCGTCCGCCCGCCCCGCGAGGAGATGTGGCTGGCCCTGTGGAACCTCTGGCTGCAGCGGGACATCGTCTGGGCGATCCAGCAGACCAACCAGGACATGCGCAGCCTCGTACCGGCGGCTGTCGCCCAGGCCAACGGCCCGACGGCTGGGGCCAACGTGCTGACCAACGCCATCAAGCGGCTGGTCGGCGTGCAGGTCCAGGGCTACGTCCTGCCCGAGAAGGAAGACAGTGGCTCGGGCCGCAGCGGCGGCATGGGCCCCATGGGTCCGATGATGGGCCCGATGATGGGTCCGATGGGTCCGATGGGCGGCTCGGGCGGCGCCGCCACCGAGGGCGTGCCCCTGACCGGGCGCATCAGCAACACCGCCTACGACGTGATGACCTTCGAGTTCACCGTCATCGCCACGCCGGCGGCCGTCGAGCACCTGATCTGGAACATCCAGCGGCGCAACCTCTATACGGTCGTCGACGTGGACATCCAGGCCGTCAACGTGCCGGGCGGCGAGATGGGCAGCACCCGCACGAGCTACTCGGCCGGCAACTACCGCGCCGCCGACGAGAGCCTGTACTACTACGGCACCGACCCGGTCGTGCAGGTCCGCCTGCAGGTCGAGGCCCTTCAGCTGACCGATTGGGTCCGCCCCCTGATGCCCGTCGAGGCCCTGCAGAAGATCCTGCCCAAGAAGGTCCTGCGGGAAGAGGACAGCCAGCGGCTCCCGCCGAGCCGGTCGTAGAAGCCGCCCCACACGCCCAAGGAGTTGCGTAGCATGGCCAAGACGAATGCCCCAGGGCTGATCGAGCAGCACATCGAGAAGATCGTGCTGGGCGTCTGCGCCCTGATCCTCATCGTGGTGGTGCTGGGCTGGGGGATGTCCAGCCCGCACACCTCCCAGATCCGCAGCGCCGAGCCGCTGCCGCCCCGCGAGATCGACGACGCGTTGAACGACCTGGCCCAGGACACCGCCCGGCGGCTGGAGAACATCCAGCCCGAGGTGCTGACGCCGCCGCAGTGGCAGCAGGTCCTGGTCGCCCGCCAGCAGGGCCCGGCCCCGACCGACATCCCGCTCAAGGCGCCCTGGGTGATCGCCAGCGAGGCCATCAAGTTCGAGGGCCCCGTCGACGTCCCGGTGCTTTCGGAGTTCCGCACGCCCAACGGCGTGCTGGCCCAGCCGGAGGTCAACACCGCCGCCACGCTCGTCCAGAGCCAGAACCAGGCCATCGACGTCTTCAGCGCCCACATCGCCACCGTCCTGGAGTACAAGCAGCTCGTCGACGCGTGGTATCCGCAGTTGCGCGAGGTGGCCGTGCCGCTGGAGATGGTCTTCCTGGAGGTCTCAGCCGAGCGCTCCGAGCGGCAGGCCGACGGCACCTGGGGCCCGGCCGAGGCCATCGAGCCCGTCCGCGGCTCCTACGGGCGCTACACCGCCAGCGTCCCCCAGCCGCCCGCCGCTGACGCCGAGCCCGGCGTGGCCCAGCAGCAGCTGGCCGCCTTCCGCCAGGGCGGCGTGCAGGAGGCGGTCCTGCAGCCGGAGTTCTTCCCCGTCCTGTGGGAAACCGGCGAGTTCGGCACCTGGATGCACCTGCTGCCCCGCACGCCCCTGAGCGACTGGCCCGACGCCGACACCAAGCCCGGCCACGAGCCGCCGCAGTGGCCTGAGCAGCGCGTCGAGGGCCCCACCGGCCCGACCGGTCCGACCGGTCCGACCGGTCCGCGCGGCCCGGCCGGTCCTGACCCGATGAACTTCACGCCCCCGCCCATGCCCGGCGGTGGCGGTGGCGGCGGTGGCGGCGGCCCCATGGACTTCGCGCCCCCGCCGATGCCCGGCGGCCCGACCGGCCCGACCCGGCGCCAGCCGCCGGCGCGGCAGCGACAGCAGACCCCGGCGACCCCCGTCGTCGTCAAGCGTGACCCGCTGCCCGAGGTCGCCCCCGTGCCGCCGGTCTCCAGCCAGTTCAAGAAGGGCCAGGTCCTGCTCTGGGCCCATGACGTAACGGCCGACCCGGGCAAGACCTACCGCTACCGCGTCGTGGTTCGCCTGCTCAACCCGCTGTTCGACCAGGCCCACAAGGTCACCGACGCCGCCCTGTCCGAGTCGGTCAACCTCACGCTGACCAGCCCGTGGTCCGAGCCCCAGACCGTGCCGCCGGCGACGGTGTACTTCGTCACCAGTGGCCGAAGCAACACCGGCACGGTGGGTGTGGACGTCTTCCGCCTGGCCTACGGGCGGTGGTTCCGCGAGAACTTCAGCGTCCGCCAGGGCGAGCCGATCGGCGAGATCCGCGACGTGCAGTACATCGACCCGATGAGCGGGCAGCTGGCCCGGGCCAAGCTCGACTTCCGCGTCGGGGCCGTCGTGGTCGACCACAATTTCGACCACGAGATCATGGTCAACAACTACCCCACCAAGGCCACCGACGTGGTGCTGCTGAGCGACGACGGCCACCTGGTCGAGCGGATCGACCGCATCGACACCCGCAAGGACCTCTACCGCGACCTGGGCAAGAAGCAACGCGACGCCGACCAGGAGGTCCGCTCGCTGGCCCGCGAGACGCCGTAACGGCCGATTTGCAGGCGTGGGTTCGTATCCGGGACCCCCGGTTGGCGCTTTGAGACGCTGGCCGGGGGTCTTGTTATGACCGAAGGTGAAAAAGGGTTGAAGTTTTGGCTTGCCAACTCTGCGAAAGGTGCCTTATTCTTTCGGACCGTCGGGAACCCTCGACTTCCACGAGTTCACCCAACCAAGCCTGCAAGCGGTGAAGAGGTACGTTGTCTGTCCTGCATCCGGACCCGGCGCCCGTGTCGGAGCGGCGCGGTTCTGAGGAGTGAGCCGCAGCGGCTGTCGCGGCTGGCCTGAGCCTCTGCGGGATTGTGTCCGGTCGATAAGGAGATAGCCTTGCAACTGCGAAACACATCCGTGTGGCTAGTGATGACGGTGGGGCTGCTGGCAATGCTGGCCGGCCCGGCCTGGGCGCAGGACGCTCAGACGGACCAGGCCCAGGCCCTGATGGGCCAAGGGGTCGAGCAGTTCAAGGCGCTGAACTTCACCGAGGCCAAGGCCACCTTCCTCCGCGTCGACCGCGCCCAGTTGCCCCAGGCCCAGGCCCAGCAGCTGGACAGCTACCTCAGCCGGGTCGACCTGGCGATCAAGCAGCAGAGCGCGGGCCTGGAGGCCTTTGACGCCGCCGAGCAGGCGGCCCGCGACGGTGAGCTTGCCCGCGCCCAGCAGCTCTACGAGCGCGTCGCCGCCAACGAGTTCATCCCGGCCGAGCTGCGCAAGAGCGCCCGCGCCGAGGCCGCCCTCGCCGCCCAGCGGCTCCGCCTGGCCCAGGACGGCCAAGGCCAGCCCGCCGAGCCGGCCGACGAGCAGCCGGTGATCGTCGAGGCGCCCACCGAGGCGCCGGCCGTCGAGATCGAGTCGGTCGAGGCCCCGGTGATCGTACTCGACCCGCCGGCCGAGCCCAGC
>JAWLCG010000130.1:0-11759 GCA_041687295.1 Phycisphaerae bacterium
GGTCAGCGGCGTCTGCTCGATGAAGCGGGCGAGCTCCTTCTGCAGGGCGATGGCCTCGGCGGGCGAGAGGTCCCAGCTATGGCGGATCGTGTCGGGCATGGCGTGCTCCCGGCGCCATTGTAGCCGAGGCGGGGGCGGGGGGTTCTCGATGGGGCCCCTTCCGCCTCGATTGCCGGGCCTCGCTTCGCTCGACCCGGCCTACGGGCCAGTGGCCAGCGACGCCAGGTGGCTCAGGGCGTGCTCGATATCGTCGGCGGAGACGTCGAGGTGGGTGACGGCCCGGAAGGTGCGCTCGGCGGTGGGCAGGATCAGCACGCCGACGGCCTGCGCGCGGGCGCAGAAGTCGGCGGCGGGGCCGGCGGTGTGGACGTAGAGGATGTTCGTCTCAACGCGGGCCAGGTCGATGGCCAGGCCGGGGATTTCGGCGAGGCCCTCGGCGAGTCGGCGGGCGTGGTGGTGGTCGTCGGCGAGGCGGTCGCGGTGGTGCTCCAGGGCGTGCAGGGCGCCGGCGGCGATGATGCCGGCCTGTCGCATGCCGCCGCCGAACTGCTTGCGGAAGCGTCGCGCGCGGGCCATGAGTTCGCTGGAGCCCGCCAGGGCCGAGCCGACCGGGGCGCCGAGGCCCTTGCTGAAGCAGACGCTGACGGTATCGAAGGGCTCGGCCCAGCGGCTCTCGGCGATGCCGGTGGCGACGGCGGCGTTCCAGAGGCGGGCGCCGTCGAGGTGCATCCGCAGGCCGGCCCCGCGGGCGACGCGCTGAACGGCCTGGAGGTGCTCCATGGGCCAGATGCTGCCGCCGCCGCGGTTGTGGGTGTTCTCCAGGACGACGAGCTTCTGCGTGCAGTAGTGCGGGTTGATCTCGCCGGGCGGGTGCAGGGCGGCGGCGAGGGTCTCGGGGGTGAACTGTCCCCGTTCGCCCCCCAGCAGCCGAAGCAGGCAGCCGGACAGGGCGGCCGGCGCCCCGCCCTCGTAGAAGTAGACGTGCGACTGCTCGTGCAGGAGGATCTCGTCGCCGGCCTCTGTGTGGGTCCGCAGGGCGACCTGGTTGGTCATGGTGCCCGAGGGCATGTAGAGGGCGGCCTGTTTGCCGAGGATCTCGGCGACGCGGGCCTCGAGGCGGCTGACCGTCGGGTCGTCGCCGAGGACGTCGTCGCCGACGTCGGCGTTGGCCATGGCTCGGCGCATGGCCGGCGTGGGCTTCGTGACGGTGTCGCTGCGGAGGTCGATGAGGCGCTCGGGCATGGGGCGTCCCCGTTTACAGTCCCAGCACGTTCATCATGCTGTACAGGCCGGCCGGGCGACCGGCGACCCACCGGGCGGCCCGCAGGGCGCCGCCGACGAAGGTGTCTCGGCTGTGGGCGGAGTGGCTCAGGCTGATCGTCTCGCCGAGGGTGGAGAAGCTGGCCGTGTGCTCGCCCACGACGTCGCCCATCCGCAGGGCGTGCATGCCGATCTCGCCGGGTTGGCGGGGCGCCTCGCCGCTTCGGCCATGGCGGAGGACCTTGTCCATGTCCTTGCCGGTGGCCTCGCAGATAGCCCGGGCGATGCCCAGGGCCGTGCCGCTGGGGGCGTCCTTCTTGAAGCGGTGGTGGGTCTCGCTGATCTCGATGTCGTAGGCGTCGCCCAGGGCCTTGGCGGCCTCGGCCACGAGCTTGAACAGGACGTTGACGCCGACGCTCATATTGGGCGCGTGGACGATGGGGATGTCCTTGGCGGCCTGCTGGATCATGCCCAGCTGCGCCCGCGAGTGGCCCGTGGTGCCGATGACCATGGCCGTCTTGCGGTTGAGCGCCTGGGCGATGACGGTCTCGGTGCCGGCCGGCAGGGAGAAGTCGATGACGACGTCGGCGTCGGCACTGAGCGTGGCCGTGTAGCGGATGCCGCCGACTTCCTTGCCCACGTAGGGGTGGTCGGGGGCCTCCATCATCGCGACGACCTCGAACCGTTCATCCTCGCGGGCCAGTGCCAGGATCCGCTGGCCCATACGCCCGCCGCCGCCGTTGATCGCGATGCGGGTAGTGGTCTCTGCCATGGTAGTCTTCCTTTCGGTCCGTGCGCCCAGGCCCGAAGGCGGACGCCGGAGGGGTGAATGCGTTACTGCGTCAGTGGGTTACTGCGTCACTGCGGAGGACATTGTAACGTCCTGGGACCGCAGGGCCCGAAGGCGCCTTCGGGTGCCTTGGCGCTGTCCATCCACGCCCACGCAATGCTTTGCGTGGGCTTGTCGGACGGGGCGCCCGGCGGGGGCTCGACGCTGCATCGGCTCTCGCCCGTGTCGATGGCGTCCCCTCGTCGTCGCCCCGAAGACGTGGCTACGAACACCGTAGCCACGGCACCCGGACGCTTTGTCTCTCTCTGAATCTCTCGAAACTCTGAACCCTCTGCGCCTCTTCTCTCTGTGTCCTCTGTGCCTCTGTGGCCCACGTCTTCGCTGCTTCTTCTCCCCGAAGACCCCGGGCAAGGGCGGGGCTATATACGATCCAGGGCGGGGCGCTGGGCCTGGATGGCGGCGACGATGGCATCGAGGTCGTCGGCGACGGGGATCGGCAGGTTCGCGTAGCGGCGCTCGCCCTCGATCTCCTTGCCCTTGGGGTAGTTACCCGTGTGGTAGCCGACGGTGGCGTCGGGGTCCTTGAGGGCATGGCCGGTCAGGATGCAGACGACCCGCGCGGACGGGTCGATCACGCCCTGCTCGACCAGCAGGCGCGCCCCGGCCACGCTGGCGGCGCTGGCGGGCTCGCAGCCCAGGCCCCATCGGCCGACCTGGGCCTTGGCGTTCATGATCTCGCCATCCGGCACGGCCCGGACCACGCCGTCGCAGACCTCCAGGGCCCGCAGACACTTGTTGATGTTGACGGGCTTGTTGATCTCGATGGCGCTGGCGATGGTGTGGGCCTTGATGCCCTGCGCGTCCTGCCAGTCGTAGTCGTGGCAGATGACCTCGCCGTCGTACCGCCCGCCGTTGTAGCGAAGGCCCTTTTCGTTCACGATGCGATCGAGCGTATCGGCGCCGGCGGAGTTGATCACGGCCAGGCGCGGGATGCGGTCGATCAGGCCCAGCTCTTTGAGTTCCATGAAGGCCTTGCCGAAGGCCGAGCTGTTGCCCAGGTTGCCGCCGGGCACGACGATCCAGTCGGGCACCTGCCAGCCGAGGCCCTCCAGGACGCGGTACATGATGGTCTTCTGGCCCTCGAGGCGGAAGGGGTTGACGCTGTTGACCAGGTAGAGCCGCAGCTGGGCGGAGACCTCCCTGACGCGGGCCATGCAGACGTCGAAGTCGCCGGCGATCTGCAGCGTGCGGGCGCCGTAGTCGAGGGCCTGGGCGAGCTTGCCGAAGGCGATCTTGCCCGAGCCGACGAAGACGATGGCCTCCATGCCGGCGGCCGCGGCGTAGAGCGCCAGCGAGGCTGAGGTGTTGCCCGTGCTGGCGCAGGCGACCTTGGTGGCCCCGACCAGGCCGGCGTGGCTGAAGGCGGCCGTCATGCCGTTGTCCTTGAACGAGCCGGAGGGATTGCAGCCCTCGTACTCCAGGAACAGCCCGCCGCGCTTGACGCCGACGTAGTCAGCCACGCCGTCGCAGCGCTGCAGCAGGGTCTGGCCCTCGCCCTGGGTGACCTTGTTCGCGTCGGGGCAGAAGTCCAGCAGCTCGCGGAACCGCCAGACGCCCGAGAAGTCCAGCGGCTGATTCCGCGTGGCCCAGCGGCCGGCGAAGTCGCTCAGCCGGCCCGGCACGGGGACCTTGTCCCAGTCGTAGCGGACGTCGAGCAGGTCGCCGCAGGTGGGGCAGGCGACGAGGGTCTCGTCGACGCCGAAGGTGGCTTGGCAGCCGAGGTTGATGCATTGCTGATACGCGGGCTTGTCGCTCATGGGGGGCGTCCGGGGGGAGAGTTAATGGGTTAATGGGTTAATGGGTTAATGCGTCAATGCGTCAATGCGTCAATGCGTAAGACATTGTACTTGGATGGACCCGGGGACGCCGATCGAGGGGGTCCTTCCACGCCCACGCAATGCTTTGCGTGGGCTTCTCGTGCGGGGCGCCCGTTGGGGTTCGACGCTCCATGGGTTCGCCGGCGTTGCGAGGGCGGCGAGGCTCACAGCTTGCGGATCCTCTCGTCTTCCTGGCGCTGGCGGTCGGTGGCGCGTTTGAGGATCCGTTTTTCCGTGCGTGTGAGGGACTGTATCCCTTTCTGGTGGATCTTCTGAAGGATGTGGTCGATCTGCTCCTCGTCGCTGCGCTGCTGCTCCATCTTGCGTTGCCAGGCGCCTTTTTTGAGCTTCTGCATGGTGCCGGCGAACGGCCCGGTGCCCCCGCCGCCGGGGCGGTAGTGGCGGACGATGAGGTAGCCGGCGCCGGCGAAGGCCCCGCCGAAGTGGGCCACCTCGCTCCAGAACCGCCCGGCGATCTCGGCGGGCATGGGCTCGCCGCGGAGCATCGCCCCGAAGCCGCCCAGCAGCGTGAAGACCAGGAACGCGAAGATCAGCACCGCCGCCACGCGGATCGGCACGGGGAAGAACAGCAGCAGCAGGCGGAAGTGCGGGAAGTAGACCGCCGCCGCCAGGATGATCGCCATCACGCCGCCCGAGGCCCCGCCGATGGGGGCGTACAGGCTGATCTGGGCCAACGCCCCCACCACCAGGAACGCCAGGCCGGCGGCCGCCCCGCACAGCAGGTAGAACGCTAAAAACCGCCGCGGGCCGAACTTGCCCTCCAGCGGCGTGCCGAGGAAGTACAGCCCCAGCATATTGAACAGGATGTGCATGAAGCCCGAGTGGACGAACTGGAAGCTCACGTACCGCCAGGGCTGCCACCAGTACGCCCGCGCCAGCGCCAGCAGGCCCCACATCGCGCCGGGCCCGGTGAACTGCTGGATCAGGAACACGCCGATGTTGAGCAGTAGCAGCCACTTGACGACCCGCCCGGGCTTGGGCAGGCCCAGCCCGCCGCCGGTCCGCCACGCGCCGCCGCCGGCGTCGCCGTATGCGTAGGGCCTGTCGCGCCAGCCCATTCACTCGCCCTTTCGCAGAAAGTACAGCCCCAGCACGGCGATCGTCTTGGCGTCGTGGATCTCCCCGCCCAGCAGCATCTCGCGGACGCGGGCCTCCCCGAGCACCTCCAGGCGGATCCGCTCGCCCGGGTCGAGCGCCTGGCCCACCTGGCGCAGGCCCGTGGCGCGGAAGGCGAACAGCTGCTCGTTGCAGAAGCCCGGCGTGGAGTAGAACCGCCCCATCGCCTCGATGGCCTGGGCCTCGTAGCCGGTCTCCTCGCGCAGCTCGCGGCGGGCGCACTCGGAGGGGTCCTCCGGCGGCTCCAGCGTGCCGGCGGGCAGCTCGAGCAGCTCGCGGCCCACGGTGTAGCGGAGGTTGCGGATCAGCACGATCCGCCCATCGCCCAGCAGCGGCAGCAGCACCACCGAGCCGGGATGCTTCACCAGCTCGCGCTTCACCACCTGCCCGTCGCCCACCGACACGTCCAGCTCGTGCAGTTCGACCTTTCGGCCTCGGAAGATTACGCGTTTGGATTCGCTCATGGAAGTCACAGCCGAATTATAAGCCCCCACGCCGCTGGCTGCAATCGCCGGGCCAAAGAGCGGCCCGCCCCCCGGCCGGCGGCCCGTCGCGATGCGCGCACGAAAAAAGACCGTCTTCGGCAGGTCCGTGGTCGGGGCGGGTGAGCATCCAACCTCTTCCGCGGGCCCGGGCGCCGATTCCGGCCTTTCTCCGTTCCCTCACATCAGTCAAGGCGAAGGGCAAACGTGCGGTACACCGGCACTTTTGCTCCAGGCCGACCCGGGCTTGAGCGGCTCGGGCCGACACTGGCAGGATTATACGCCACCCTCGCGAAATCGTCAATCAGGCCCGGCTGCGCTTTCCGCGCCGCCCCAGCACCGCCAGCCCCCCCGCCAGCAGGGCCAGCGTGGCCGGCTCGGGCACGGCGGCGGCGGTATCGCCCCAGTGGCCCAGCAGGACGCTCAGGTCGCGGTCGTCGATTCGGCCGTCGCGGTTGAAGTCGCCCTCGCTCCAGGCCACCCCGCCGGCGGCGCCCCAGTGGCTCAGCAGCACGCTGAGGTCGCGGTCGTCGACCAGCCTGCTGCCGTCGGCGTCGCCGGCCAGGCCCATCGCGTGGGCGGCCGTCACGCCGATGAACGGCGAGCCCCAGGTCATGCCGCCGCCGTAGCCGGCGTGGATCACCAGGTCGCGGTCGGTGAAGAGGTTCATGCCGATGATGCCGTCGAGCGGCTGGCTGTCGTTGGGCACGTTGAGCACGATGATCGGCACGTCGTGCAGCACCATGTCGCCCAGGCCCGTCGCCGGCAGCGTGAGCGTATCGACGGTGAAGCCCGGCGCCTCCTGGATCGAGCCGCCGACGCCGCTGATCTCGACGGTAAACTCCGGGCTGGCCAGGTTCAGCCCCAGGTCCAGGGCCCGATCGACCGACAGCACCGTCACCTGGGCGCCGGTGTCGAACAGGAAGTCGCCGCCGGTAACCCGTGGCTGGCTGACGGTATGGCTGAGGGAAACCCCCTCGATCAGCAGGGCCGCCGAGACCGTCGGCGTCGCTGGCAGCACCGGGATGCCCCAGATCTCGATGGGCTCGATGAAGACCGGCGGAAGGGCCTCGGCCTGGTAGAAGCTCGTCTGGAGGCGGTAGTCCAGGTTCGTCGGCACGCCGGGGTCGTAGCGGCTGGTGTAGAACTCGACGGTGGGCGAGACGACCTCGGCGCCGTAGTAGCTGGCGGCGTAGAGCCGATCGGTCCGGATGACCGTGGTGTAGAAGGCCGCCAGCGGCATGCCGACCACGCTGGGCAGGTCGTCGGCGACGCTGGACGATCGGCCCGCCAGGGCCTGGACGTTGCTCACGCCGCGGAAGCCCGAGGTGTCCACCCCCCCGCCGCTGCCGTAGAGCGCCTGCAGCCCGTTGGCGAAGTAGCCGCTGGCCTGCATGATGTCGGCCGTGATACTGCCCGTGCCGGCCCCCTCGACGACGAAGTCGTGCCCGATGCCCGACAGGCCGAAGGCGGTCCGGTCGGCGTAGCTCAGCAGGTTCGCGTTGGCGCCCGTGTCGAACAGGACGGTGCTGTAGTAGGGCCCGCCCAGCGGCGTGCCGACCAGCGTCGGCTGCTGCATCGTGTCGTAGGTGTTGAGATTCTGCGTCGCGTTGGTCATGCCCATCACGACCAGCGGCGTGTAGCCGTCGATCGGAATGGCCGAGGCCACCGGGTTGGCCAGCACCGCCGGCGTCTCGATGCGGTGGGCGAAGACGCCGGCCCACGCCGGCCCGCCCAGCAGCAGCACGATGAGCAGCCCCACGGCCAGCGACGAGCAAGTCGCGCGCGTCATGATACGGCCTTTCCGTCGGAGGTACGAGCCGCCGGCCGGTGAGCAGACCGACCCGCTGCCCTCATCCTACCACGAAAGGCCGATTTCGGCTAGGTGCGAACCGTTCGCGCCTCCCAGCCCCCCCCCTACCCAAGCCCACCCAATGCCTTCTGTGGGCTTGGGCCGGAGGCGCTTGGGGACGCACCGGCGCGGTGGGCGAACGCTCTACCGCCCGCACTGGCAGCCCCCGCAGCCGCCGCAGTCGTGGCCGACGTCCAGGACCATGTGGATGTCGTCGGGCTCCAGGGCGAGCATCTCGGGGTGGGGCGCGTCGGTCAGCTCGAAGCCCTGGCTGCGGTAGAAGCCGACCGCCGACTCCGACGGGCAGGCGGAGACGTACATCCGCCCCAGGCCGCGCCGGCGGGTGAGCTGCGCCATCTGCTGCGTCAGGGCCGTCGCGATGCCCTGGCGGCGGTGGGGCCGACTGACCCACAGCCCCCGCAGGCACGACAGGCCCGCCGCCAGCTGGGGCTGATAGATCCCCAGGCCGATGAGCCGGCCGGCGTCGTCGAACGCCCCGTAGGCCGCGTCGCCCGCGTCCAGCCGGGCCCGCAGCTCGGCGATCCGCCGGGCGCACTCGGCGGCGTCCCACCGCTGCCGCCGCCACGGGCAATCCGTTGCAACCACCTGCCCGTCAAGGGCCCGCAGCCTCACGCCGCCCTCCTCGGACACGTCCAACTCGCGGAGCTGCTCCAGTTCGTCCGGTGTGATGGGGCGAAGGGTGATCATATTTTTGATTTTCGATTTTTGATTTTTGGTTGAGGGAACCGGCTCAACGCCCGTTACGCCGGTGCCGTGGCTACGGTGTTTGCAGGCCTATCCGACACTTCCCTTGCCTGGCATTCTCGAACCGTTCGCGCAAGTCGTTCGGTCTCGAGCCCCCGGCTGCTGGGCGTCGGGCGCAGCCCTGGAAGGGCGGCATGGTCAGTTGGTGGCGCCAGGCGCCATCGCGGCGGGCATTGCCCGCCCTACGGGTCAGCTGGCTTCGGCGCGGCAGGCGCGGGCGGTGGCGCGTTGGGCCTCGCGCTGCATGTGGCGGGTGAGGTACTGGCCGGTGTAGCTGGCGGGGCAGTCCATGACCTGCTCGGGCGTGCCGGCCGAGACGATCGAGCCGCCGCCCTCGCCGCCCTCGGGGCCCAGGTCGATGATCCAGTCGGCGCACTTGATGACGTCGAGGTTGTGCTCGATGACGATGATCGTGTTGCCCAGGTCGGCCAGGCGGTGCAGGACGGTCAGCAGGTTCTGGATGTCGGCGAAGTGCAGGCCGGTGGTCGGCTCGTCGAGGATGTAGAGCGTTCGGCCCGTCGCCGTCTTGCCCAGCTCGCTGGCGAGTTTGACGCGCTGGGCCTCGCCGCCGGAGAGCGTCGTGGAGCTCTGGCCCAGCTCGACGTAGCTGAGGCCCACGTCGTTGAGGGCCTTGAGGATCTGCTTGGCCTTGGGCATGCTGTCGAAGAAGCTCAGGGCCTCCTCGACGCGCATGCTCAGCACGTCGGCGATGCTCTTGGCCTTGTAGCGGATCTCGAGGGTCTCGCGGTTGTAGCGGGTGCCCTTGCACTCCTGGCAGACGACATAGACGTCGGGCAGGAAGTGCATCTCGATGCGTTTGGTGCCCTGGCCCTGGCAGGCCTCGCATCGGCCGCCCTTGACGTTGAAGCTGAACCGCCCGGCCTTGTAGCCGCGGATCTTGGCCTCACGGGTCTTGGCGTAGAGCTGGCGGATCAGGTCGAACACGCCGGTGTAGGTGGCCGGGTTGCTCCGCGGCGTGCGGCCAATGGGCGACTGGTCGATTTCGATGACCTTGTCGATCTTGCCGGTGCCGAGGATCTTGTCGAACGCGCCGGGCTTGTCCTTGGACGCGTAGAGCCGCCGCTTGAGCGCCCGCACGAGGATCTGGTTGACCAGGGTGCTCTTGCCGCTGCCCGAGACGCCCGTGACGCACACGATGCCGCCGAGGGGGAACTTGACGTCGATCTTCTTGAGGTTGTTCTCGCGACAGCCGCGAAGCTCCACGGCGTTGCGGGGGCTGATCTCGCGCCGCTCGCGGGGGGGCTCGATGCGGCACTCGCCGGAGAGGTACTTGCCGGTGATCGACTCGGGCGAGCGGTAGATGTCCTCGAGTGTGCCCTGGGCGACGATCCGCCCGCCATGTCGGCCGGCGGCGGGGCCCACGTCGAGGATGTGGTCGGCGGCGAGGATGGTGTCCTCGTCGTGCTCGACGACGATGACGGTGTTGCCCATGTCGCGCAGGTGCACGAGGGTGCGGATGAGCCGATCGTTGTCGCGCTGGTGCAGGCCGATGGTCGGCTCGTCGAGCACGTAGCACACGCCGACCAGGCCGCTGCCGACCTGCGTGGCCAGGCGGATCCGCTGGGCCTCGCCGCCCGAGAGCGTCGCGCTGGTGCGGTTGAGCGTGAGGTAGCCCAGGCCCACGTCGGCCATGAACTGCAGGCGGGTGCGGATCTCGCGGAGGATCTGCTCGGCGATCTGGGTGTGCTCGGTGTCCAGCTGGAGGGCGCCGAAGAACTGCCGGGCCAGCTCGATGCTCATCTGGGTGGTCTGGAAGATGTTGAGCCCGTTGAGCTTGACCGCCAGGCTCGCGGGCCTCAGGCGCGCGCCGCCGCAGGCGGTGCAGGGCTGCTCGCTCATGAAGCCGTGCAGGTGCTGCTTGACGTACTCGCTGTCGGTGTTCTCCCAGCGGCGGGTGAGGTTGGGCACGACGCCCTCGAACTTGTCGTAGCCGTACATCAGCTTCTTGCGGGCGGCGGCAGGCAGGTCGGCATAGGGCGTCTCGGCCGAGACGCCGTTGTCGCGGCAGAACTGGCGGATCAGGCGGTTGTAGAAGATGTTCATCCGCTTGCCGCCGTGGCGCCAGGCGTCGACGGCCCCGCCGGCCAGGCTCATGGCCGGGTCGGGCACGATCAGGTCCGGGTCGAACTCCAGGATCGTGCCCAGCCCGTCGCAGCTGGTGCAGGCGCCGTAGGGCGAGTTGAAGCTGAACATCCGCGGGCTCAACTCCTCCAGACTCACCTCCGGGTGGTCCGGGCAGGCGTAGGTGGCGCTGTAGAGGGTGTCCTCCCAACGGGCCGGGCCGTCATCAGTCCGCTCGGCCGAGATGATCACCAGCCCCTCGCTCAGCCGCAGGGCCGCCTCCAGGCTGTCGGTCAGCCGCGGGCGGACCGACTCCTTCAGGATCAGCCGGTCGACCACCACCTCGATGGTGTGCACGAGGTTCTTCTTGAGCTCCGGCACGCTGCGGACGTCGTAGAGCTCGCCGTCGACCCGCACGCGGACGAACCCCTCCCGCTGGATCATGCGGAGGGTCTCCTCGTGCTGGCCCTTCTGGCCGCGAACGAGCGGCGCGAGCACCATGAAGCGGCTCGCCTCGGGCAGGCGCATCACGCTGTCGACCATGTGCGTGACGGTCTGGCTGCTGATGGGCCGGCCACAGATCCAGCAGTGCGGCACGCCGACGCGGGCGAACAGCAGGCGGAGGTAGTCGTAGATCTCCGTCGTCGTCGCCACCGTCGAGCGCGGATTGGCCCCGCCGCCCCGCTGCTCGATGGCGATCGTCGGCGGCAGGCCCTCAATGTGCTCGACGTCGGGCTTCTGCAGCTGCTCGAGGAACTGCCGCGCGTACGCCGAGAGGCTCTCGACGTACTTGCGCTGGCCCTCGGCGTAGATCGTGTCGAAGGCCAGCGAACTCTTGCCGCTGCCCGACAGACCCGTGATGATCACCAGCTGGTCGCGGGGGATCCGCACGTCGATGTTCTGGAGGTTGTGTTCCTTGGCCCCCAGAACGACGATCTCCCTCTCGTCCCGGGCCGGGCGTATGGTGCGGGGGTCACTCATGGGTCTGGTAGAGCCTCCCAAGAGAAGGCGGTATCGACAAAACCGGCAGTATACCCGCCCCGAAGGGGGCAGGCAAGGACGGAAAGGAGGAATCGCTGATGCGTCAACGCGTTAATGCGTTAATGCGTCGTGCCGACCCCCCCCCCATGGACCCGGCGCCGCACAGGTCAATCCACGCCCACGGATTGCCATCCGTGGGCTTCTCGTGCGGGGTCTTCCTGGGAAGTCGCCCTCCACGGGTCCCATCGCTGCCCCTGTAGTACGCCGCGGAGGCACGAGAGGTCGGGGGCGGGGCAAGATTGGCGCCGAGGGGACCTCGCGCAAAAAAATCGGTTCTCCTCCCAAGAAGTTGAAGAGAAGGAATGGGGGCCTGCCCCCAAACCCCCGGGATTTATCGCTTTAGGCCCCCCGGCAGGGATGGTACACTCCAGAGGCCTTGGCCCAGGACAGGGCAACGCTGGCGCTGAAAAGCGACCCGAGCGCCGCCAAGGTGCCCTTACGGCACGGGCGGCTCCTCCTGGCCGAGTCGCCTG
>JAWLCG010000131.1:0-11745 GCA_041687295.1 Phycisphaerae bacterium
GCCTACGCTTCGCCGAGCAGATCGGGGCCCACTCGGCCGGTGGGGGTGCCGTCCCACTGGTGGCGGGCCAGTTCCTGGACGATGCGGTCGGCCAGTTCGACGGCGGCCAGGCCGTCCTCGGCGGAGACCTCCGGGCGGGCGCCGCGCTCGACGCTGGCGAGGAAGGCCTCGGCCTGCTTGCGGAGCGGCTCGGCCGACTCGTCGACGGTCAGCTCGTCGACCTTGACCAGGTCGGCGTAGTTGGTCTGCTGGGCCAGGCCGGCCAGGTCGTCGATGCCGGCCTTGCGGGCCATGTGGATCAGGTCGAGGTTCTCGCTCTTGCGGACGACGATGCCGGTCTTGCGCTGGTAGTCGACCGAGAGGTAGGCCTGCTCGCTGAAGAGGCGGACCTTGCGTTCGGTCTTGATGGCCAGCCGGCTGGCGGTGATGTTGGCGACGCAGCCGTTGGCGAAGGTGATGCGGGCGTTGGCGATGTCCTCGTGGTCGCCGATGACGTTGACCCCGACGGCCGAGACGCTGACGACCTCGTGCGTGCCGGCCAGCGTGAGGATGATGTCGATGTCGTGGATCATCATGTCCAGCACGACGCCGACGTCGGCGGAGCGGAAGGTGAACGGGCTGATGCGGTGGCTCTCAATAAACTTGGGCTGAATGGCGTACTTCCGCATGGCCATCACGACGGGGTTAAAGCGTTCGGTGTGGCCCACCTGGACGACGGCGCCTCGGCTGCGGGCCAGGGCGATGAGCTCCCGGCCGGCCTGGACGTCGGCGGTGAGTGGCTTTTCGATGAGCACGCCCTTGCCGGCCTCGACGAGCGGACGGGCGACGGCGACGTGGTGGCGCGTCGGCACCGATACGATGGCGGCGTCCACGCGGTCGACGAGGTCTTCGACGCGGGTGAAGGCCTCGCAGGATCGCTGGGCGGCGACGGCCTCGGCGGCGTCGCGGTCGGCATCGCAGACGCCGACCAGCTCGGCGGCGGCCATTTCGCTCAGCACGCGGGCGTGCAGCTTGCCCATCCGTCCACAGCCGATCACGGCGACTCGCAGGGCCATCAGCTCTCCTTCCGCTGCATCCGTATCTTGACCAGGGCCAGCAGCTCGCGGGGCAGGTACTCCTCGGCCTCGGGGGGGATCTGCCCGCGGAAGTGCTCGCGGTAGCGCCCGTAGACTCCCGAGAGGCTCTGGCGGCAGAATTGCAGGAGGTAGGCCAGCTCGGGGTTGTCGGTGTTCTGGGCCTCGAGGACGTCGAGCTTGGGCGTCATGGCCGACTCGTCCTCGAACAGCCAGACCAGGGCCGCCCGCAGCTGGGCCTCGATGGTGGTGGGCAGGCGGGCGGCGGCGATGCCGGCCTCGTGGAGCCCGCGGACCATCGGCGGGTCCCAGTAGTAGTCTTCGCTGTAGAAGTCGACGAAGGGCGGCACGTCTCGGCGGACGGGCGTGCGGGGCCCGA
The DNA here is from genome assembly GCA_041687295.1 of Phycisphaerae bacterium. Lineage (GTDB taxonomy): Bacteria > Planctomycetota > Phycisphaerae > SM23-33 > FEN-1343 > JAWLCG01. The sequence continues at coordinate 1,453 of JAWLCG010000131.1, forward strand.
CGCGGCTGAATCGCCCGACGCGGCTGAAGTGGTGCACGCCGACCATCTCGCCGATGGCGGCGCCGCTCTGGACGACGATGTGCCCGGCCAGCAGGACGCCGCGGCCCAGGCGGGTGCGGTCGGCGACGTAGCAGTCGTGGGCGACGTGGCTGGTGTCTTCGAGGACGTTGTCGTGGCCGATGTAGGTCACCCAGCCGCCGGCCTCGGTGCCCAGGTGGGCGGTGACGTTTCGGCCCAGGCGGTTGCGGTCGCCGATCCAGAGCACCGTGGGCCCGCCGCGGTACTTGAGGTCCTGCGGGTCGCCGCCGAGCACCGTGCCGCTGCCGACGGTGTTCTCGCGGCCCAGGGTGGTATGGCCCAGGACGGCGACGCGGCTGGCCAGCACCGTGCCGGCGCCGATGCGGGCATGGGGCCCGATGACGCACCATCGGCCCACGCGGGCGTCGGGGTGCACCTGGGCGCCGGGGGCGATCTCGCAGACGACCTTCACATCGGCCATGCGCTACTCGCCCTCCCGCACGCTGGTGCCGGCTGAGGCGTCGTGGGCGTCGGCGGCCTGGCAGGCCTGCTGCTGGCGGCGCAGGAAGCTCAGCAGGTACCCCAGGTGCTCGTCGGAGTCGGCCTGGGCCTCCCACTGGGCGAGGCGCGCGGGGTCGACCGGGCCCGAGCCGATGCCGTTGAACAGGCTGCGGAAGGCCTCCTTCAGGCGGGCGATGCTCTGGTCGCTGAAGCCGCAACGCTTGAGGTTCTCGACGTTGACGCCGCGGACGCGGAAGGGAAAGCCCTGGACCATCGCGTAGGGCGGCGCGTCGCGGTCGATGCCGGCGTAGCCGCTGGTGAAGGTGTAGGCGCCGATGGTGGCCCCCGTGCGGGTGCCGGTAAAGGCGCTGGCGCGGACGAAGGTCTCGACGCGCGAGCCGCGCGCCAGCTGGGTGTAGGGGCCCAGGATGACCTGGTCGGCGACCTGGACGTCGGCCTCCAGCCCGCAGCCGATCATGACCAGGCAGTCGCTGCCGATGCAGGTGCCGGGCCCGTCGGGGTCGCTGCCGGCGGTGATGACGGCGTGCTCGCGGATGATGTTCCGCGGGCCGATGCGGACGCGCCCGCCCGGCTGGCCGGGTTCGGAGGGCTGGCCGATCATCGCGAAGGGATAGATGTGAGTGCCCGGCCCGATCTCGACGTCGCCGTCGAGCATGGCGTTGGCGTCCACCCGCCCGCCGGGGCCGATGCGGACGTCGGGGCCGATGTAGGCGAACGGGCCTACGACGACATCCTCGGCCAGCTGGCCCGGGTCGGTCACAATCGCATTGGGAGAAATCTCTGGCATTGAATCCTCAGCCGTCGCCTTCGGGTCACACGATGCCGGCGTCCTCGTCCACCAGCATGAACTTGATCTCCGCCTCGGCCGCCAGGTGCTCGCCGACCATGGCGCGGCACTTGCAGTGGCCGGTGCGGCTGCGGACGTGGAGGCTCTCGGCCTCCAGGATGAGCTGGTCGCCGGGCAGCACGGGGCGGCGCATCTTCACGCGGTCCATGCCCAGCAGCACGGCGATCTTGCCGGTGTTGTCCAGCCGGCGGCTCAGCAGGATGCCCGACAGTTGCGCCATCGCCTCCAGGATCATCACGCCGGGCATGATCGGATGGCCCGGGTAGTGGCCCTGGAAGAACGGCTCGTTGACCGAGACGTTCTTGATGCCCACCGCCCGGCGGTCGCCGTCGACCTCGATCACCCGGTCGACCATGAGGAACGGGTAGCGGTGGTGCAGGATCCGCATGATCTGGCGGATGTCCAGCAGGGGCTGGCGGATCGTCTGGCGGCTGCGCTGGCGGGCGGTGACCTGCTCGATGAGCTTGACGACCAACTGGTGGTTGAGGCTGTGGCCCGAGCGGTGGGCGACGATCCGCCCCTGGAGGCGCCGCCCGAACAGGGCCAGGTCGCCCACCAGGTCGCACACTTTGTGGCGGACGTGCTCGTTGGCGAACCGCAGCTCGTTGTCGATGGGCCCGTCTTCGCCCATCACCAGCACGTCGCGTTCGGTGAGGTGCTTGCCCAGGCCCTGGGCGCGGAAGGCGTCGGCCTCGGCCTTGAGCACGAAGGTGCGGGCCGGCGCGAGCTGGGCGAAATAGTCGTCGCGCCCCAGGCGGAAGGCGAACAGCTGCCGGCCGATGCTGGGGTGCTGCGAGTAGTCCAGGTCGTAGAGGATGTCGAGCCCCTCGCCGTCGCCGGGCAGGGCGGTGAGCATGGCGTCGCCCTCGGCGACGGTGAGCGGCTCGTCGATGACGAAGACGTCGGGCTCGGCGTCCTGCTCGGCCAGGCCCGCCTCCAGCAGCGCCTCGGCGAAGGGCTTGGGTGAGCCGTCGAGGTTGGGCACCTCCGGGCCGGTCAGCTCGATGGTGAGGTTGTCGACCCCCAGCCCCGCCGCCGCCGAGAGCACGTGCTCGACCGTGTCGATCGCCAGCGTGCCGTTGCGCAGCGACGTGCGGCGCGGGCGCTGGATCACGTTGGCCACGGCCGCGGGGATCTGCACCGGCTCGTCCAGGTCGGTCCGCGCAAAGAGGATACCCGCGTTGGGCTCGGCCGGGTGGAACCGCATCCGGCAAGGCTCGCCGGTGAAGAGTCCCTGGCCGCTGATCTCGGCGCTACGGGCGATCGTGTGTTGTTTTTTGTTCGAGGGCATCCAGTCTGCTCTGCAATTCCTTGAGCTGCTGCCGCATCGCGGGCAGCTGCGAGACCAACTGTACCTCACGCCAGTGCTGCCGCGGCGGCTTGGCCGGTATCCCGACCAGGACCTGCCCGCGCTGGGGCCCAGGCTGCTGAACGATCACTGAGCTGGACATCACGACCGTGCCGGCCGGCACGTCCAGATGGTCGACGCTGCCCGCCTGCCCGCCGAACACCACGCCATCGCCCAGCCGAACGCTGCCGGCGATGCCGACCTGGGCGGCCATCAGCACGCCGCGTCCGACCTGCACATTATGCGCGACCTGCACCAGATTGTCGATCTTGCTGCCGTCACCGATTCGGGTGGCCCCGAACTTGGCGCGGTCGACGCAAGCGCAGGCGCCGATCTCCACGTCGTCGCCGATCTCCACCACGCCCACGTGCGGCACGCGGTGGTGCACCCCGCGGCGGGTGTAGTAGCCGAAGCCGTCCGCCCCGATCACGGCGTTGGGCGCGATGCGGCACCGTCGGCCGATGCGACAGCCATGCCGCACCACCACGCCGGGCATCAGGACCGAGCCGGCCCCGATGGTCACGCCGGCCTCGACGCAGACGTTGGCCGCCAGCACCACACCGGCCTCGAGCGTTACGTTTGCACCGACCACCGCACAGGGCCCGATGGCCACGTCCTCGCCCAGCCGCGCCGACGGGGCGACCACTGCCGAGCCGTGCACGCCGGGGGCGGGCAGGTCCTCCGGCGCACCGAGCATCTCCAGCACGGCCGCGAAGGCGGCCTCGGGGTCGTCCACGCGGATCAGCGTCAGGCCGTCCACGGCCGGCACGTCGGGGCCAACCAGGGCGGCCGATGCCCGGCAGGCCGCCAGCTCGCGCGCCCGGCGGGCGCTGACGGCAAAGGTGATCTGTCCGGGCCCGGCCTCGGCCAGCGAGCCGGCTGAGGCGATCCGAACCGACCCATCGCCCTCGATGCGCCCGCCGAGGGCCTCGGCAATCTGCGCGACTGTAAAGCTACGTCCGTCCATCATGTCCTTCCCCCGGCCCCGCAGCCGGGCCGGCCCCACAGCATACCCAGAGCAGGCGACGCGTTTCCAGCCCCGAATTGGCGGGCGCGTCAGATCGGGCCAGCCCTTTGGGCCCCGAGGGGCCGCTGCCGCCGGCGAACCAAAGGCGGAATCGTCCGGCCCAAGCCCACGGATTGCCATCCGTGGGCATCTCGGCGGGCCGTCCATCGCGCGGCCCAACGCCCGCGCGTGTGGGGTAAGATGCTCCAGGGGGTGACGATGACCTCAAGACGTGGCTACAGACGCCGTAGCCACGGCACCCTCTCGCAGGGCCCGGTGCCACGGCTGCGCTGTCTGCAGCCGTGCCGGCCGGCATTGGGGCGCTCGCACGGCTGCACAAAGCGCAGCCGTGGCACCCGGCCGGTCCGCTGTGCCGCCCGATGGACGGTTCAGCCACGACGCCCACCGATGGCAATCCGTGGGCTTGGGCCGGGCCCTGCGGTCTGCCCACGCACCGGGCGCAGACGCGTCTATCGCCCCTGCAGGTTGTACTGCTGGTTGACGCGGGCCAGGACGGCGTCGGTGATGTCCAGGCCGGGGTCGTGGTAGAGGACCTTGCGCAGGGCGATTTTGCTCATCAGCTCGCGCTGCGTGTCGGTGGGCATGTCCAGGTTGTCGCGGTAGAGCACCAGCTGGAAGCCCTGTTCCTGGGCGACCTGGCCGATGGCCTCGAGGATGCGGTTGTACATCGCCTCGGTCAGGCGGTTGTGGGTGCGCTGGAGCTTGGCCTCCTCGACCCGCTGCCAGACCTGGGCGGAGACGCCGGCCTGCTCGATCTGGTCGAGCTTGGCCTGGTAGGCGTCCGAGCCGGGCGCCAGGGCGTCCAGGTCCATCCGCAGGGCCTCCAGCTCGCGCTGGCGCTGCTGGGCCTCGACCTGCAGGGCCTGGCGGCGCTGCTCGAGCTCGCTGGTGAGGTCCTTGGCCTGCTGGGAGTTATTGAAGACCTGGGCCACGTCGACCACGGCCACCCGCGTCTGGGCCGGCGCCACCGCCGCCGGCTGGGCCGTCACCCGCCCCAGCCACAGCGTCCCGGCCAGCAGCACCACGATCGTCAGCACGAGAATCCGATGCGTGTTCATGTTGTACTCCATTCTGAAGCCAGCGCCCCCCGGGGGGCGAACTCGTGTTGCGGTTAATTGGTTAACTGGTTAATTGGTGATCCGTTCGCCTCTGGTAGTCTTCCCCGCTAACCAGTCAACCAGTTAACGAATCAACGAATTAACCAATTAACCCATTAACGAATCAACCGACTATCCCGATCGCGTCTTCGCGTCACCGTGGGGTCGCGGGTTCCGTTTGTGACGGCTAGAACACCCAGCCGAACGAGAAGCTGATCAGCTGGTTCTCGTCCTCGTCCTCCTCGGCCAGGGGGAAGCCGAAGTCCAGGCTCATGGGCACCGGGCCGAACAGCGGCACGATCAGGCGGATGCCGAAGCCGGCGCTCAGACGCCAGTCGCTCAGGCCCCAGTCCTCCTCGACCGTGCCGCCGTCGAGGAAGACCACGCCGCGGAGGTTCTCGCCGTAGATCGGGTAGCTGTACTCCAGGCCGGCGTAGACGTGGGCGTCGCCGCCGACGGGGATCTCGTCGCCCTGGCGCGGGCTGATGCCGCGGTAGCGGAAGCCGCGGATGTCGCCCAGGCCGCCGCCGTAGTAGCGTTCGTAGACGGGCGCCCCGCCGCCGACGATGCTGTCCAGCTCGGTGCGGGCGGCCAGGATGTGCTTGCGGTCCAGGGCGTCCATGTGGAGCGTCCAGTAGCGTCCGTAGGCGAGAGAGGCCTTGCCGAAGGTGTCCTCCCCGCCGATCTGCTCGTAGCTGAGGCTCAGCCGATCGCCCTGGCTGGGCAGCCAGCGGCTGTCGGTGCGGTCGCGGACGAGCGTGCCCTTCAGGCCGGCCAGGAAGTTGTCGCCCTCGCTGTCCAGTACGTCCGGCGGGGCGTCGCTGTCGAGGTCGTCGATCTGCACGTTCTCCAGGCGGGTCGACAGCTCGCCGTACCAGCGGTTGCGGAAGAACTTGCCCAGGCTGACGTTGCCGCCGTAGCGTCCCTCGTCGTAGCTGTCGCGTCCGCGGGTGAACAGGTACACGCCCGTCTCGAGCTGCAGGGGGCGGTCGAAGAGGTAGGGCTCGCGCCAGTCGATGCGGGCGCGGACCAGCTCGGTGCCCGGCTCGAGGATCATGCGGAAGGTCTGCCCGGCGCCCTTGAGGGCCCGGCCTCGGAAGAAATCGCCCAGCGAGTCCGGCCAGGCCATCCAGTCGAAGTTGCGCTGGGTGAAGCTGATCGTGCCCAGCACGCCGGCGTCGGTGCTGAAGCCCAGGCCGACGATGAACTCGGCGGTCGGGCCCTCCTCAACCTCCACCAGCAGGTTGCGCACGCCGGGCGTCTCGCCGTAGGGCGTGAGGGTGACGTCCTGGAACAGGCGGCTCTCGAGGAGCCTCTGGCGGCTCTGGCGGAGGGCGACGGAGTTGACCAGCTGCTCGGGGCGGATCTGCAGCTGGCGGCGCACGACGCGGTCCTGCGTGATCGTGTTGCCCCGCACCGTGATGCGCCCGACGCGGTAGGGCTCGCCCTCGACGATGTCGTAGCGGACGACGACCAGGGCGGGCGCCTCTTCGCCCTCGGCCCAGGCGGGCACCGGCGTGTCGGGGCCGCGATAGACCACCTGCGGCTCGACGCTGGCCTCGATGTGGCCGATCTCGCCGTAGGTGTCCTGCAGCGCCTGCGTGTCCCGCCGCAGGCCCAGGGCCGTGTAGTGCTCGCCGGCGACCATGGACAGTCGGCTGCGCAGCTCGTCGTCGGCGAACACGGCGTTGTCGGCGAAGCGGACCTCGGCCACGCGGTAGCGGGGGCCCTCCTCGATGACGAAGGTGACCTCGGCGACTTCGCGGTCCGGGCTGAACTCCACCCGGCGGGCGACGTCGGCGTCGAGGTAGCCCTGCTCGTGGTAGAAGTTGCGCAGGCTCACGACGTCCTGGGCGAGTTGCTGCTCGTCGAGGTCGCCGATCGTGAAGGGCCAGATCGCCCGGCTGGTGTCGGTCAGCCGGCCCAGACGCAGGTTGCCGAAGGCCTCGTTGCCGACGAACTCGACCGAGCGGACCTTCACCCGCGGGCCCTCGACGACCTCGTAGACCACCTGATTGCGGGCCTGCAGGGCCTCGCCGTCCAGGCGGACCTGGACGAAGTAGTAGCCCTTGTCGTGGTATGCCTGCTCGATGGCCAGCCGACCCGCCTCAATGCGGGTGGGGTCCAACGGGTCGCCCGGGGCCAGGCCGACCGCCCCGAGCAGCTTGCCGGTGTCGATGCCGCGGTTGCCGCGGATCAGCAGCGTGGCCACCAGGGGCCTTTCGTCCACGGCGAAGGTGACGATGACGCCCTGCTCGGTGGGGGCCTCGACGACGACGACGTTGTTGAACTTGCCCGTCCGCAGCAGGCGGCGCTGGTCCTCGCGGACGACCGTCTCGCTGTAGGGCTGGCCCGCGCGCGTGCGGACCTGCCCGAGGATAAAGGTGCGAGGGACCTGCTGGTTGCCCTCGACGCGGACCTCCACGACATCGGGAGGGCTGGCAACGTCCTGTGCGCGGGCGAGGCCGACCAGGGGCATCGCCAGCAGCAGCGAGGCCAGGACCAGTGCCCAGTAGTGACCGATGGTCTTCACGGATCCTCCCGTGCGTCAGTGCCCGTCGAGGGGGACTCAGGGGGCCTGGCCGGTTTCACGCAACCCGCCGAGACCGCGACCGTTGGGTCGGTCTGCCCTGAAGGCGAACCAAGGGCCTGATGATACGGGCCGATCCGCCGATGTCAAATGGCTTTTCCCCCCGGGCCCCTACAGTCCCGACCAGGCCCGCCCTACAGCCATCCCCCCCAGCGCGCAAGCCTTCCCCACGCCGTCCGGGTGCCCCGGGCAAGCCGAAGGCTCGCCCGGTTGGGGGCGGGATGGGCCGTCTGGGGCAACCGCCTCCGCCCTCGGCCGGGCGAGCGGTGCTGACGCCCCGCTTGCCCGGGGCACCCAGACACGGTCGATTGGCAAGGAGTCGGGTGACGCCTCACCCGGCCGTGCCGACCTTGCGTTGCAGCCAGAGGCGCTGGTAGCGGGTGACGATGTGGTTGAGTCGCTGGGCGCGGGGGTTGACCGGCTCGGGCATGTCGCCGAGGCGGAACTCGACGCCCAGGGCGGCGTGGCCCTCGGGCAGCGTCCAGGCACGGCGGACGTGGGCCTGCAGCAGCAGCGGCTCGTCGTCGAGCGGCTCGAGCCGGGCGGCCAGGGCCGTGCCGGCGGGCCAGTTGGGCGGGGGGGCCAGGTCGGTCACGGCCAGGCCGGTGCTGGAGATGTCCATGGCCCGGGCCCGGTGGAGGACGGGCGGGGCCCCGTTGGCGCTGCGCAGGCCGGTCAGGACCACCGGCAGGGGGGCGTCGGGCCCGATTTTGACCCGGAAGCTGCTGCGATGGTTCGTGCAGGTGACCTCGGCGGGCAGGGGCACCTCGACGGTCGGCACGGACTGGAAACGGCAGGGCTCGCGGAGCTCGCGGATGGCCGACAGGAAAGAGACGTGCCGGTCGCCGGCGACGAACTTGACCGCCAGCGGCTGATGCAGGGCCAGGGCCAGCGGCTCGCGCCCCTGGGGCGCGTGGGGTTGCGCCAGGACCACCCCGCCGGCCTGGTCGTCCCAGCCGAGCATGCGGCTTCGGCCGATGACCCAGTCGCTGCCGCTGGCCAAGGCCACGGTGACCGGGCTCTGGCGTTCGGCGGCGGCCGAGAGGTAGGCGTTGAGCTTCTCGGGTGTCAGCGTTTCCTGGAACATGGCGGTCCCCGTAGCATAATCCCCTGGTGGGCTCCACCTTGCGCACCATACGATACATCGGCCCCCGGGGCGAGTCTCTTGAGGGGCGTCTGCATTGTGCGTGACGCGGACGGCCGGGCGGGTATAATCCCGCGCCGATCGCCGGGGGCGCAACGCCCCGTGATAGAGGTGGACCCATGGAAGCGATGACGTCGAGGGAGCGGATCGTGGCGGCCCTGGAGGCTCAGCCCATCGACCGCACGCCGTGGAGCCCGTTCCTGGCCTACGTGTGGGAGCGGTTCGACGAGGAGATCCGCGCGATGGGCCAGCCGGCCTTCCTTCGTGAAGTCGGGGCCGACCCGCTCTGGCGGGGGGCGCCGGGCCCGGTCCGCGCGATCGGCCCGGAGGCGATGGAGTCGCGCTGGGAGCAGGACAACGCCCACAAGACGCTCATCCAGACCACGCCGGTGGGCATGCTGACCAGCCGGTGGCGCTACAGCGAGGGCGGCGGCACGTGGTTCCTCGTGGAGCACCCGCTCAAGAGGCCCGAGGACTACCGGGTGCAGATGTGGATCGAGGAGCACACGCGCCTGGAGTACGTCGAACAGCCCGCCATCGACCACCTGGCCGGGGCGGGGGCCGAGGGGCTCAGCCTGGGCATGCTGATCCCGCGGAGCAAGAGCGCGTTCCAGATCCTCGTCGAGCACCACGTGGGCACCGAGGAGCTGGTCTACGCCCTGGCGGACTACCCCGAGGTCGTCGAGCAGCTGCTGGGCGTGATGATCGAGCAGGACCTGCGAGCCGTGCAGATGGCCGCCATGTGCCCGCTGTACGACTACTGGATCACGTGGGAGGACAGCTCGACGCAGAACTACTCGCCCGCCCAGTACGACCGGTACATCGGCCCGGAGATCCGCCAGTGGGTGGATATCCTGCGCCCGTCGGGCAAGAAGTACATCCAGCACGCCTGCGGGCACGTCCGCGACCTGGTCGCCCGCATGGCCGCCGGCGGGGTGCTGGCCGTCGAGAGCATCAGCCCGCCGCCGACGGGCAACGTTACCATCCGCCAGGCCCGCCAGACGGTGGGCGAGCGGCTGGGGATCGTGGGCGGCATCGAGCCGACGCACTTTCTCCAGCTGCCGCTGGATCGGCTGGGGGCCTACGTCGAGCAGGTCATCGAAGAGGCCGCCGGCGGGCCCTTCGTCCTGGCCAACAGCGACTCCTGCCCGCCCGGCGTGACGCTGGAGAAGTTCAAGCTCGTCGGCGAGGTGGTGCGGGCGAACTAGTCGCCCCCCGCAAGCGTTACAGAACGGGACGCGCCCGCGGGCGTGGGCGGAGGGTGAGCGCCGACGATCGCCCCCCCAAGACCCCCACGGATTGCGGTTCGCGTACGAACCTCCATCCGTGGGCTTGGAGAAACTCCCACCCACGCGACGCAGCTACGCATTCACGAGTCAACCAATTAACCAATTTACGAATTAACCAGTTATCCCCCGACCGTCTTCGCCCCCGACAACCCAGAACCCTCCACGGAGCCCCCATGCCTCCCCAGTTCGTCTTCGAAATGAGCAACGTCAGCAAGGCCTACGGCGACAAGGTCGTGCTGCAGGACATCAGCCTGTCGTTCTTCTACGGCGCCAAGATCGGCGTGGTGGGCGAGAACGGCACGGGCAAGAGCACGCTGCTGAAGATCATGGCCGGCCTGGACCGCGACATCCACGGCGAGGCCCGGCTCGGCAAGAACATGCGCGTCGGCTACGTCGCCCAGGAGCCCCAAC
>JAWLCG010000132.1:0-11736 GCA_041687295.1 Phycisphaerae bacterium
GCAACGTCGGGCGCCAGGGTTGCGCGAGCAACAAGTTGCTCGCCCTACGGGGCCGGCCCTACTGCGGCAGGCGGTTGATCAGGTCGCCGAAGACGGCGTCGCGGTTGCACCAGTTGGCCACGCGCATGAAGTGCCGGCCGGGGTTGACGCTCCAGGTCACGTCGCGCGTCAGGAGCGGGGCGTGGACCAGGTCGGTGGGGGCCCAGGACGGCTCGAGCATCCAGGCGACGGCGATGATGTCCCAGATCACCTTGGACACGCCGGGGCCCTTGCGCATGTACTCGTCGTAGATCTCGTAGAGGTAGTCGCCGATGGCGCCTCGGCCCCGGAAGAAGGCGGCCATCTCGGCCTCGGTGGTCCGCAGCAGCTCGGCGACGTGCGTGCAGGGCAGGTGCACCAGGGGCACGCCGCAGTCGAACATCAGCTGCGAGGCCTCCACGTCCTGCTGGAGGTTGAACTCGCGGGCGCTCCGCCAGTAGTGCGGCTGGCCGGCGAGCCAGACCACGACGATCTTCTCGCGGATGGCTGGCTCGAGCAGGATGGCCGAGGCCACGTTCGTGATCGCCCCGATGGCCAGCACGTAGAGCGGCTGATCGGCCGGCTGAGCCAGGGCGCGCTGGACGAGGTCCTCGGCGGCGGGGCTGCGGACCGGCGTCTCCGGCGAGCCCAGCCAGCGGTCCGAGCCGCGGTGGACCAGGCCCTCGGGCTTGCGGCCCAGGCGGTCGAGCACGCGGAGGATCTCCTCGTAGCTGCGCTCCATGCCGTCGCCGGGGCCCTGCGAGCGGTTGTTGTGGAAGGGGGCGGCGTAGACGGCCTGCAGGTCCAGCCGGTCGGCGGCCAGGACGGCGTAGGTCAGGGCGAACTGGTCGTCGATCTCGTTGTAGGTGTCCGTGTCCAGCACGATGGTCGATCGGCCCGTGGGCGGCTCGAGGCGCTGGAGCATCCGGGCGTCGGTGAGGTTGGGCTTGTCCATGGGGTGGTTCCTGTCACGGGACCGGGGGCCGGCGGCGCCACGCGCGCCCGTTCCGGCCGGGTCGTTTGTCTGTCGCGTCTGGAGGGTCCTGGGAGCTTGCGGCCCAAGCCCACGGATGGCCATCCCTGGGCGTCTCGGTCGGGCCGGGCAGGCGGGGCACAACCGACCCGCCCGGTCGCTGGGCAGCCACTCCAGGCCCATACTGTAGACCCGCGGCCAGGCCCTGTCCAGCCCGGGCGGGGGCGTTCGGCAGGCTGCCCGTTGACCCGGGCCGTCAGCGTGCTAGAATCCGGTGCTTTGGAAACCTCTAGCAGCAGGAAGGCATCATGGACAAGCACATTCGCGGCATGGCCTACGTCGTCGGCGACGACATCGACACCGACCAGATCATCCCGGCCGAGTACCTCATGTACAACCCGGCCGACGCGGAGGAGCGCAAGTACTTCGGCATGTACGCCCTGAGCGGCGTGCCGATGAAGTCGGCCGGCCTGCCCGAGGGCAACACTCGCTTCGTCGAGGAGGGCCAGTTCCGCACGGCCTATACGGTGCTGATCGGCGGGCGGAACTTCGGTTGCGGCAGCTCCCGCGAGCACGCGCCGCTGGCCATCGCCGAGGCCGGCGTCCACGTGGTGGTGGCGGAGGCCTTCGCCCGCATCTTCTACCGCAACAGCGTCAACGGCGGCTACCTCGTGCCCGTCGAGACGACCACGCGCCTCATCGAGGAGATCGCCACCGGCGACACCGTCGAGGTCGACCTGGAGAACTCCACACTCACCGACGTCACCACCGGCAAGACCTACAAGCTCGCCCCCCTGGGCGACGTGACCCCTATCGTCGAGGCCGGCGGCATCTTCGAGTACGCCAAGAAGAGCGGCATGCTGAACCAGTGAGAAGGTCAATGGGTTAACTGGTTAATTGGTTAATTGTTTAATTGGTAATCGGTTAACGGATGAGGCCGTAGGCCGGGTCGAGCGGCAGCGAGGCCCGGCCCATAGGATTGCGCCGCCTGGTGGGGGCAGGCTCAAGCTGGCCGAGGGGGTCCGACGGACGGGGTGGCTCTGCTCAGTTGGACGAAAAAGTCATGGCGGGGCCTTTGGGCCTGTGATACCATATAGTTGTCGCGTCTATCATTCTCGTCCTTCATATGACTGAGGTTCCGAAGCCATGATTCTCCACATCATTCGCGCGGTCTTTCTGCTGGCGGTGCTCGCGCTGACGATCTCCTTCGCCACGACGACCTGGATGCAATCGCGTCCGGGCGGCGAGGCCCTGGACAAGACGATCATCCTGGTGGTGGTCGGCCCGGTGGTGCTGGGGCTGGGCGTGATGTTCACCGATATGTTCTGGAGGCGAAAGAACCTGCGCGCCCTGAGCGGCCTGTTCTTCGGCGTTGTCGCCGGCCTGCTGCTGGCCTACGTGCTGGGGCTGGTGGTGGACCTGGTGGCGGCGATCTTCCCGGCAACCGACGAGACCTACATTCAGTTGGTCAAGGTCTTTATCGGGGCCACCTCGGTGTACCTGTGCGCGAGCTTCATCATGCAGACGCGGGATGATTTCCGCTTCATCATCCCCTACGTGGAGTTCTCCAAGGAGACCAAGGGCTCTCGGCCGCTGCTGCTGGACACCTCGGCCATTGTGGACGGGCGGATCGCCGACATCGCCGAGACGCGGATCCTCGACAGCCCGATGTGCGTGCCGCGGTTCGTGCTGGCCGAGCTGCAGAACATCGCCGACTCGTCGGACAAGCTGCGGCGCAACCGGGGCCGGCGGGGCCTGGACGTGCTCAACCGCCTGCGCGCCAGCGACTTCATCGAGGTGCAGGTGCTCGACACCCGCGTCCACGAGGTCGACGAAACCCCCGACGTCGACGCCAAGCTCGTCGTACTCGCCCAGCACATGGGCGGGCGGATCATCACCAACGACTACAACCTCAACAAGATCTGCCAGCTCCGCGGCGTCGACGTGATCAACATCAACGACCTGGCCAATGCCCTCAAGCCCGTCGTCCTGCCCGGCGAGACGATGAAAGTCAAGATCATCAAGCCCGGCGAGGAGATCGGCCAGGGCGTAGGCTACCTCGATGACGGCACGATGGTCGTCGTCGAGCAGGGCCGGGAGTTCGTCGGCGACGAGGTGTCCCTCACGGTCACCAGCGTCCTGCAGACCTCGGCGGGCCGAATGATCTTTGGCCGCATCGAAGGCGCCTCGCCCGTCCCGCCCCGCAGCCGAACCCGGCGGTAGGCCCGGCCGCCCCCGTAGGGCACGTAGGTTCGCGGAGCACAGCGGAGCGGTTCTGCGTGCCGCGAGGGCGCCCGGCGATTCGACGGGCGATCCGTCATCGCGGCACGCGGAACCTCGCCTCCGCTGGCGCTACGGCGAGGACCCACGTGCCCTACCTCAGGCCGCCCTGCTGTTTTCGGAGCAGGACACAGAGCACCCATCGCAGGCTTCGCCCGCAACCCAACCCGAATCCATGCCGCGGGCCGGCGGCCCAGAAGAAACAGCGCGGGGCTCTGCCCCCACACCCCCGGGATTTGTCGCTTCGGGGTCACCAGCATGGGTGGGGCTCTCTGGGCGGTCCTCCCGGAGGATCGCCCAGCGCTGGCGCGGCCGAGCGCCCCGAGCGCCGTCAGGACGGCCGTACAGCACGGGCGGCATTTCCTGGGGTGGTGTGCCTGTTCTGTTCTGCTGGTGACCTCAAAGCGGTGAATCCCGGGGTCCGGGGCAGAGCCCCGGGCTGTTTCTCGGCCGGCGGGGCAGGGAAAATCGTTACAGGAGATCGTGATTCTGCACAGTAGACCGTTCTGCTCGCGAACCTGCGGGGGCGTTGTGCCGGGTCAGGCACGGCCCGGCGCGGTGCCCACGGAAGGCATTCCGTGTGCTTGGAGAAGAGCCCCTGCGAACCGCCCTGCGGGCGACCCGCGTGCACGAACCCGTCGGGGGCCCTGGGTCCAGGCCACTGGCCCCTGGCCACTGGTCCCGCCGGGCCTCGCTGCGCTCGACCCGGGCTACTCGCGGTCGCGGGGCAGGTAGACGCTGAAGCGGGTCTGGCCGGGTCGGCTGGCGAACTCGACCCAGCCGCCGGCGTTGCGGGCGATGCCGTAGACGACGGCCAGGCCCAGGCCGGAGCCCTCGCCGACGGGCTTGGTCGTGAAGAAGGGCTCGAAGACGCGGTCGGTCAGTTCGGGTGGAATGCCCGGGCCGGTGTCGCACACCTCCAGGCAGACGTAGCGCCCGGTCTGCGGGGCCTCGCCCCGGCCCGGCGAGCCGCCCAGCACGACGTTGCTGGTCCGCAGGCTCAAGGTGCCGGCCTGGCCCATGGCCTCGTGGGCGTTGATCGCCAGGTTCATCACCAGCTGCAGGGCCTGGCCGGGGTCGACCCGCACGGGCCAGAGGTCGTCGGCCAGCTCCTGCCGCACGGCGATGGCGGCGGGCAGGCCGGTGGCGATGATCTCGAGCACCTCGCGGGCGACGCGGTTGAGCTCGACCCGCTCGGGGTGGCACGGCCCCTGGCGGGTGTAGGTGAGGATCTGGCGGACCAGCTCGCCGGCGTGGCGGGCGGCCAGGCGGGCGTCGCTGAGCCCCTGGCGCGCCTGGGCCGCGTCGAGTCGGCCCGACAGGGCCAGGTCCAGGTTGCCCTGAATGCACGCCAGCAGGTTGTTGAAGTCGTGCGCGACGCCGCCGGCCAGCCGACCGAGGGCCTCGAGCTTGTGGGCCTCGCGGAGGCCCTGCTCCATCTTCCGCAGCTGCGTCACGTCGCGCCCGATGCAGATGAGCTGGCGGAACTGCCCGCTCGCGTCGCGAACCGGCGAGACCGACAGGTTCAACTGCAGCAGGCGGGCCTGGACCTCGATGTCCACGTCCAGCATCAGCGGCTCGCCCGTGCGGAGGCACTGCTGCAGGCGGGTCCGCACGAACTGCACGCTGGGCTCGCTGGTGGCGATGCGGCCAAGGGGCTGGCCCAGGAACCGCTCGGGCGGCTGGTCGAAGAAGCGGCAGGTGGCCTCGTTGACGCTGGTGTAAATAAGGTTCTCGTCCAGCGTGAAGATCGCATCGGCCGAGCTCTCCACCAACGTGCGGTAGCGCTGCTCGCTGGCACGGAGGGCCTGCTCGGTGGCCTTGCGAGGGGTGATATCCTCGAAGGCGACCACGATCTGCTCACGCGAGATGCGGAACAGCCGGGAGTGGAACAGCCGCCGGCCCCGGGCGTCCTCGTAGGCGACCTCGCGGTCGCGCCAGGCCTCCAGCGGCGTGTTGAAGATCGCCGGGTCCATCGGCGCACCGGGGAAAACCTCCAGCACCGGCCTGCCCAGCACCTCGACCGACCGCACACCCATCAACTGCTCGCAGACCGGGTTGACGTACTCGACGATGAGCTGCTCGGGCCCCGTCTGGCGGAGCACGGTGATACCCAGCGGCAGGCTCGCCACCACGCGCTGGTAGAGCCGCTCGGCCTGCTGCACCCGCAGGTCCGCCTGCCGGCTGGCACTGGCGTCCACCGCGATCGCCAGCACCACCCGCCGCCCGTTGAACTGGTGCAGCCGGGCGTAGATGTTCACCGGGAAGCACGTGCCGTCCCGCCGCCGGTGCGTCCAGCCCTCGTACACGCCCAGCCGATCCATCGGAATCGACCGCACGCTCTGCCGGGCCGCCTCGCGCTGCTCCTCGGGCCGGATGTCCAGGACCGTCATGCCCAGCCATTCGTCCCGGCTGTAGCCGTACCGCTGGATGGCCGTCTCGTTGACCTCCAGGAACCGCAGGCTGTCCGGGTCGTACAGCCAGACCGCCTCGGGGATCAGCCGCATCAGCGCCTGATACCGCACCGAGGCGTCGTCGGCACCGGCCGAGTCTGCCGCGTCCGCCATGGGCCGCAACAGGTGGATCCGCGCCCCGGCCAGGGCGGCCGGGCCCGCCAGCGGAACCTCCTGGGCCTCCACCGTCAGCGGCTCGGCACGGTGGCGACAGAACAGGTATGCGACCGCCCCGGGCCCCTCGGGCCACTCGTCCCCCTCGGGGCGCACGACCGACTCGAGCGACTCGCCCTGCAGCGCGTCCGGCTCGGCCCCCACCAGCGCCCCAAGGGCGGCGTTGGCGTAGGCGATCCGACCATCGGCCAGCGAAACGACCAGGCCGCAGGGCAACGCATCCAGCACGCGCATCCACGGCCCCAACAGGGGCATGACGGCTTCCAACAACAAAGCCCGACCTCCATGGCAACAAAGCGTCACGAGCGGATCCGGCCACGACAGCGGCCGAAGACCGGCATTCTGCCATGGAAAACCCGCCGCGTAAACGCCCGCCTGCTGAGAATCGGACACATTTGCGCCCGGCCCCCTCTTCCTCCTCGCCTCAGCCGCCCCTTGCCTCGGACCGCGCGGGTGGGCTATGATGTCAGGAACGATTCCCGCTCTCCCCGTGCCCGCACCGGGGCGGCGGCGCGTCGGAAAGGAACCCTCGGCCCGCCGATGGCGGCGGGGCCCTGCCGGTGCCCTGGCCAGGCCGGATGCGATCCGCCAATGCCGCCTTGGGGGGTGTTCGGCCGTTTGACCCTCGAACCTGGAGACCTCATGGACGCCACACTGCTCAACGCGCTGCGCCAGACGGTCGGGCCCGACAACGTGATCGAGCCGACCGACCCCCGCTACTTCGCCTACACCTACGGCGACGCCACGCTCTACCGCAGCCGGCCCGACGCGATCGTCTACCCCGGCTCGACCGAGGAGGTCGTCGCCCTGGTCAAGCTCGCCCGCGAGCACAACACCTTCCTGGTGCCCGCCGGCGGCCTGACGGGCCTGTCCGGCGGCGCCGTCAGCGACGGCGGCCTGCAGCTCAACCTCAGCCGAATGACCCGCGTCAAGCACGTCGACCCGATAGGCCGCACCGTCGTCGTCGAGCCGGGCCTGAGCTGCGCGAAGCTCAACGAGGAGCTCGCCCGCCGCGGCTTCGTCGTGCCCGTCGCCCCGGCCAGCCATGCCATCAGCACCATCGGCGCCAACGTCGCCGAGGGCGCCGGCGGCACCTGGGGCATGAGCAAGGGCAACTTCCGCAACTACCTGCTCACCCTCGAGATCGTCGACGGCCAGGGGCGGGTCTTCCAGACGGGTCGGCCCTTCCCCAAGCAGTCCACCGGGCCGGACCTCACCGGCCTGTTCCTGGGCTCCGAGGGCACGCTGGGCATCATTACCGAAGTCACCCTCCGCCTCGACGAGGTGCCCGCCGACACCTGGACCATCCGCACCGCCTTCGCCGACGAGTCCGTCCTGCAGGCCATCCACGAGGGCGTCGCCGCCGCCGGCGTGAGCCTCTACTCCTTCGAGTACATGGACGGCCAGCTCATGCGGGCCCTGGGCAAAGAGCCCCAGATGCTCCTGCTGCTGCAGACCGCGGGCCATCCCGACAAGGCCAAGGCCGACGCCGAGAAGGTCGTCAAGGTCCTCCAGGCCCTCGAGCCGGCCGAGCTGGTCTACACCAACGACAAGGCCCAGGCCGACGAGCTCTACGCCGAACGCCGCTCCGCCCTGGGCGCCCTGGCCAAGGCCGACCGCAACAAGCCCGTCATCGTCCAGTTCGACCCCATCCTGCCCACCGCCATCTTCGCCGAGGGCGTCAACAAGATGCGCGAGCTGGCCGACAAGGCCGGCCTGGACATCATCATCTACGGCCACGCCGGCGACGGGAACCTCCACCCCTCCTTCATCCTGCCCGACGACCTGGAGGCCAAGCAGAAGGCCCGCGCCGTCATCCGCGAGTACGACGCCTGGATCGAGGCCCGCGGCGGCGTCTTCGCCGGCGAGCACGGCGTGGGCTTCTTCCTCGGGCGCGACATGAAGGACATCCGCCCCGGCTGCGAGGACTACCTCCGCGCCATCAAGAAGGCCTTCGACCCCCACGGCATCCTCAACCCCGGCAAGGTCGTCGACACCTGCGAACTGCCCATGGCCATGGCGCCCGTCCTGCCCCAGTACCGGGCCATCGCCGACACCTGCGCCCTGTGCGCCAAGTGCCACCTCTGCAAGAACGACTCGCCCCTCTTCCAGGCCGAGCCGCGCGAGCACAACACCATCCGAGGCCGCGTCAGCATGATCGACGCCGCCACCCGCGGACAGGTCTCCTTCGAGGCCATCCGCCCCTTCGTCCACGAGGTCCAGGCCTGGATCGCCAACGGCTGGAACTGCCCCACCTTCATCAAAGAGGCCATGCCCGCCCTTCTCGACCAGGCCGTCGCCGCCCAGTAGGCCAGTAGGCTGGGACAGAGCGCAGCGCCGTCCCACCTTCGGCGACGGACGGCGCGTGCCACGGGCTTCCGGCGCGACACACGGCGGCGGGCTCCTTCGCGGGGCCCGCCGCCTTCGTTGCGCGCGGGTCGCGACTGGTCAACGCGAGCATTCTGCGGTATATACGACCTGACAGAACAGGACACGGGACCCCCTCCGGTCCGTCTTCTCCAAGCCCACGGATGCAATCCGTGGGGGTCCGGGGCCCAGCGCCCGGCCCGGGCACAGCCCGCCCCCGGGGCTTGCCCGCCCACGACAGGCGCCCCCGCGCCCCGCGGGACCGCAGACAAACAGGAGTTCGCCATGCGAATCGTGCTCGCCCCCGACTCGTTCAAGGGTTCCATGACCGCCCTGGAGGTCTGCCAGGCCATGGAGGCCGGCGTCCGCCGCGCCCGGCCCGACGCCCAGTGCGTCCTGGTGCCCATGGCCGACGGCGGCGAGGGGACCACCGAGGCCCTTGTCGCCGCCACCGCCGGGCGGATGCACACCGTCCAGGCCACCGGGCCCCTGCCGGCCGACTGCGCCCGCGTGACGGGCCGTTTCGGCCTGCTCGGCGACGACCACTCGGCCGTGCTGGAAATGGCGTGCGTGTCCGGCCTGCCCCTGGTGCCCCCCGCCAAGCGAAACCCCCTGCACACCACCACCTACGGCACCGGCGAACTCATCAAAGCCGCCCTGGACGCCGGCGCCCGCAAGCTCATCGTCGGCATCGGCGGATCGGCCACCACCGACCTGGGCACCGGCATGGCCCAGGCCCTGGGCGTCCGCTTCTTCCGCCCCGACGGCACCGAGATCACCGAGCCCATGACCGGCGGCCTGCTGGCCGAGGTCGCCCGCGTGGACCTCTCGGCCCTGCACCCCGCCATCCGCCAGTGCGAAATCGACGTCGCCTGCGACGTGGACAACCCCCTGCTGGGCCCCCGCGGCTCGGCCGCCGTCTACGGGCCCCAGAAGGGCGCCACGCCCGAGATCGTCGCTCAGCTCGAGGCCAACCTCGCCCACGGGGCCGACCTCGTCGAGCGGCAGATCGGTCGGCCCGTCCGCGACACCCCCGGCGCCGGCGCCGCCGGCGGCCTGGGCTTCGGCATGCTCGCCTTCCTCGGCGCGACGCTCAAGCCCGGCATCCAGATCGTCCTGGAAGCCAGCCGATTCGCCGACCACCTCGCCGGCGCCGACCTCGTCCTCACCGGCGAGGGCCAGATCGACTCCCAGACCGCCTACGGCAAGACCATCAGCGGCGTCGCCCGCGCCGCCCAGGCCGCCCGCGTCCCCGTCATCGCCCTGGTCGGCTCCATCGCCGACGGCGTCGACAACCTCTACCCCCTCGGCCTCACCAGCATGTTCGCCATCACCCCAGGCCCCGTAACCCTAGAAACCGCCATGACGCACGGCCAGAAATTCCTTGCCGATGCGGCGGAAAGGGTGGTAAGAGTGTGTGGCATTGGGCGGTAACCCGTAGACCGGGACAGAGCGGCGCAGCCGCGGCGTCCCACCCCCGCTGGCCAATCGGCAATGAGTTGCCGCCCCAACTTCACAAGCTCAAACACGTTTTGAAATAGTTCCTTAGGGGACGGGATATGCCAGTAGACCGATCGCTATGGGAGAAGCAGCCATTCTCTGGTCATGATTTCCCGCTGTGGCCATGCCCTACCTGTGACCGAGGTAGGCTTACCGTCCGCGACCGCAAGAAGCACATCAAGCTTGTCCCTTGGGGGTTTGCTGCCTACGGACCGCCAGAGGAATTGAACCCAGAGGATGAGGGCGGACTGTTCACCTGTTATATGCGGTGTAACAATCCGAAGTGCCAAAACCCGGTCGTCTGTACGGGGCTCTACACGGTGGTGGAGCTAACCAGGTACACCCAAGTGAGACGTACACAGGAGCAAGAGGAGTATAGGGAGTACTTCCTGCCTCTATCACTTGTGCCAGCCCCGCCACTGTTCGCAATCCCAGAGCAGTGCCCAGAGCCAATATCTGAGGAGGTCAAGTTTGCCTTCATGCTGTACTGGCCCGATCGCACCCGAAGCGCAAACTGCATTCGGTCAACCCTTGAGGCGCTTATGGACCATTTCAGGATTCCTGCGAACATGCGATACCGTGACAGGACCACCGGGAGCTTTCGCCAGAAGCCACGGCCTTTGCATCAGCGCATCGAGAAGTTCGCTAGACAGCGGAAGGGCTACAAGGAGATCGAGCCTCTCCTGAAGGCCACTAAGAATGTCACCAATCCGGCCAGCCATGGCAGGAGGGTCACGAACGATGACCTGCTGAACGCCTTCGACCTACTTGAATACATTCTGCGTCACTGTTTCGACAACCAACACTCCCGGATCAAGAAGATTGCCTCCATGTGCAAGAAACCCCGGCGAGTGCTTGGGCAGACAGTCAGGGACAGTCTGAAGGCCGTTGCGCCGGACCCAACAACCAAGTAACGAGGAGGCAACGAGTCGCCGCCCCTACCGAATGGAGCTGATGTCTAGGTCTTACGGGGACGGTTGCGAATGGCATTCGAACAGGGAGATTAGGGACAAAAGTTATTCCTTGTTCCCTTTCATGCTCACCTGTTCCTGTCGCGAATCCACAACTCTGTCGCTACCGGGCCGACCCTCTCGTTCACTCGCTGCCTCTGGGGCTGATGGCTTGGGCACGTCGCTCATCCTCCATGCCAGAAGCCGCCCAACAAACCCCACCGGCCATGCCAGTATCAGAGCAAAGAGCGGGATCGGAGCCCCAATAGTCACCCCCTGAGCAGCAGGCATCCCCGCCTTGACGGCACCGATGATTGGCAGGACAAAGAATAGCACGCCTAGCCACATAGCCCTCTGACTGGTGAGTTTGATGTCCCATGCAGTGAGCCACATGGCAGGGAGGTACAGAAGCGACATGAGAGTCATGGCTAAGCCCATGCCGATCAACGTACCCAAGCCCGCGACGGTCTGGAGAGATAGGCCTTGAGCGGTTGCTGCTGCTAGGCCGTTGATGGACGCGGTCGCGAAGAAGGTCAGGATCCACACGGGTAACCCGTATCCGCGTACGGCAGGCCGTGACCGCTGAGGTAGACCTTGAGAGGCCACCCCTGGCACGCGGACAACTCGACGACATCGGGGGCAGTTGTCCTCGCCTCCTCCTAGAGAATCAGGAGACTTCATCCGTTTGCCGCATCCGGGACATTGGTGCTCGATCATTTGTCTCGACTCCCCTGCCAGATGACGGACCTGCCTAGGTCCAAGGCCACAGTCTACCAGCGGAACCGCGGATTCGCCAGTGAGTAGCGAGTAGGTCGGGGATACTTCCCCGACACCGGGGGCGGGTGGGCGTGAGGATGTCGGGGAGGAAAAGCCGGGACAGTCACCTATTAAGCTGGGGACAGGTGTCAGGAACCATTTCTTCGCTATACCGTTTGCCTATCGGACGTGCGGGCAACCTTGGCCCGGGCAAAGGTGGGGCTGCGCCCCAGCCGGCCCCCAGCCAAACAAAAACGCCCCCCCC
>JAWLCG010000133.1:0-11730 GCA_041687295.1 Phycisphaerae bacterium
CTATATAGCCCCGGGCTTGCCCGGGGTCTTCGCGAAGAAGAAACAGCGAGGATGGGCCACAGAGGCGCAGAGGACACAGAGAGAAAATACGCAGAGGCGTTCAGAGTTACAGAGAAGAAGAAGCGTCCGGGTGCCGTGGCTACGGTGTTTGTAGCCACGTCTTCTGGGGGTCGCCGCAGCGCGATGGCGGGCGCCCCCGTCGCCCCCGTCCTGCAGGGGCCCTGGGTGGACCTCCCGCCTCAGGCCCGGCCCCCGGGATTGGCCGAACCCTCCGCCGCCGGGCCGCGTTGAAGGATCAGGAACGCAACCTGCCGATTGTAAGGAGTCCGAATATGCGTCGCATCATCTGGAGCGTGCTGTGCGTCTACGTATTGGGCCTGGGCCTGGTGGTGGCGACGGGTTGCCGCGAGGAGGCCCAGTCCACGCCGGCCAAGCCGACACCCGCACCGGCCGAGCCGGCGGCGCAGGAGTCGCGCGTCGAGCCGGCGGCGCACCCGGCCATCGACGCCGAGTACCTCGCCACCGCCCGAGCCGACCGCGACGCGGGCGTCGCCTGGCTGGCGGCCCGGCAGAACGACGACGGCGGCTGGGGGCAGCCCTTCAGCATGCCGGCCTTCACCGGCCTGGTGCTCAAGGCCCTCGTGCAGCACCCGGCCTACGGCCCCGACCACCCGGCCGTGACGAACGGCTATGCCTCCCTGCTGGCCAGCGCGCAGGCTGACGGCGGCATCTACGACCCCCGCGTCGGCCAGGCCAACTACACCACCAGCGTGGCCGTGATGGCCCTGGTGGCCGCCGGCGACGGGCGCTACGCCGAACCCATCGCCCGCGCGGTCGCCTACCTCAAGGGCATCCAGATCGTCGAGGGCTCGGTCACGCCGGACGGCACGACGGTTGGCCGCGACCACCCGTTCTTTGGCGGGGTGGGCTACGGCAGCCATGGCCGGCCCGACCTGAGCAACCTCAGCTTCACCGTCGATGCCCTGCACGAGGCCGGCGTGGGCGGCGACGATCCCTTCTTCGCCAACGCCGCCGTCTTCCTGTCGCGCGTGCAGAACCGCGCCGAGAGCAACGACCAGCCCTGGGCGGCCGTGGTCAACGACGGCGGCTTCGTCTACGCCACCGCCGCCAGCGGCGCCGACCTGTCCGGCGAGAGCAAGGCCGACACCGTCACCGTCAATGGCCGGCAGGGCCTGCGCAGCTACGGCTCGATGACCTACTCGGGCTTCAAGAGCCTCCTGCACGCCAACGTCGGGCGCGACGATCCCCGCGTGCGGGCCGCCCGCGAGTGGATCGGCCGATACTGGCGGCTCGACAGCAACCCCAACATGCCCCAGGCCCAGAGCCTCCAGGGGCTGTACTACTACTACCACGTCTTCGCCAAGGCCCTGCGGGCCTGGGGCGAGCCGGTGCTCACCGATGCCGACGGCACCGAGCACAACTGGCGCCACGAACTGATCGACGCCCTCCACGCCCGCCGGCAGGCCGACGGCCACTGGGTCAACGCCGAGCCCCGCTGGTACGAGGACAACCCGATGCTGGTCACCGCCTACGCCGTCCTCGCCCTCCAGGAGGCCCTGAAGTAGGGCGGGCACCGCCCGCCGTCGATGGCGCCAGGCGTGCCTGGGCCGTATGGAGTGCGGCGGCAACGACGCCGCTTTGGCTGGCCTGGCCGCCAGCGATCCAAAGCGGCGTCAAAGCCGCCGCACTCCATACGGCGCCCGCGCCCTTTGGCGCCATGGGCCGGGGGGATTGACGATCAAGCGCCTAAGGACGTGGCTCACAGACACCGTAGCCACGGCACCCGCGCAGTAGTGGGAGCTTGGGGGCACTACGGCTTGCGGAGCTGGCGGGCCTGCTGGTAGCACTGCAGGACGTGCGACGAGCCGGCGCCGCAGCCGATGATGGTGCGCATGGCCTCCTCGACGCGGACGTCGAGGATGACGACGTCCTTGGCCGGCACGTGGTAGACCAGGCCGCTGGTGGGGTTGGGGCCGGTGGGCACGAACAGGGTCATCAGGCCGCTCTCGTGCTCCTCGGTGACGAAGGCGGTGACCAGCGTGTCGCTGTTGAACAGGCGGGCGACGGCGACGGTGGAGAAGGGGGACTTCTTGCGCCCCAGGAACTGCAGGGCCGTCTCCTTGATCAGCGAGTAGCCCGGGGCGAAGCGGAGCACCCGCTTCTCGAGCGACTGGTGGAGGAACCGCCCGACGGCCGTCCGCACCGCCAGGCCCACCAGGAAGCACACCCCCAGCAGGATCGCCAGGGCCATCATCTCGGCCAGGGTCTGCTGGAATCGGCCCCGCTCGGCGATCTCATTGGCCAGCGGGCCCACCAGGCCCGTCAGCTTGCCCCAGATCCAGAGGAACACCACCGCGACAATCGTGATCGGCAGCAGCACGATCACCCCGCCGATCAGTGTCGTCTTGATGAAGTTGCGAAACGCGCGCATTGCACTCTCCCTGGCCCCACACCCATCCGGGGGCCGACCGGGAGCATACCGCAGCCCGGGCGGATTGGCCAGAGCCGCCCGCCGCTGAAATCGCTTGACACCGGCCGACCGATCGGCGATTCCTGCTCGAACCGTAGGCCGGGTCGAGCGACAGCGAGGCCCGGCAGGAGCCCAGAGAGAGTTCAGGCCTTTGTGACGAGCCTGTCGGCAGATGGGTCGCCGGCGCGAGGAGTCAACGATGTTGCAGCAGCGGTACACATTCGAGCAGGTGCGGCAGTGGCTGGTTCCTCGGGCGCAGTGGCGGCCCTTCCCGCCGGCGGCCGACCGCGAGGCCTGGCAGGGGCTGCTGGGCCACGAGCTCAACCGGCGCCGACGCGACTACGTCATCGGCCTGGCGCAGGGGCTGCTTGGCCAGAGCTGGCCGGCGCTGCCGGCGACGCTGTACATGGACTACGGGCGCACGGGCACCCGGGCTGCGTATGAGCGGCCCTACTTCGAGCGGCGGCATCGGCTGGGCGTGCTGGTGCTGGCCGAGTGCCTCCAGGGCCGCGGGCAGTTCGTCGACGAGATCATTGACGGCCTGTGGCTCATCACCGAGGAGGCCAGCTGGTGCATCCCCGCCCACACGCACCCGATACAGCTGGGCGTGCCGCAGGACGTGCTGCCGCGGCAGGATCGGCCCATCGTGGATCTGTTCGCCTCCCAGACCGCCATGGCCCTGGCCGAGACGCACTACCTGCTGGCGGCCGAGCTGGACGCCGTCACACCGGCTATCCGCCAGCGGGTGCGGACCGAGACCCTCGCCCGCGTCGTCGAGCCGGTGATGGACAAGGCCGACTTCGCCTGGCTGAAGTTCATCTTCAACTGGAACACCTGGTGCAGCTCCAACACGCTGGGCGCGGGCCTCTACCTGCTGGACGACCCGGACCGCACGGCGAAACTGGCGTGGCAGCTGATGGGCGCGACCGATACGTTCCTCGCCGGCCAGCTGCCCGACGGCGGCTGCTCGGAGGGCCCGGGCTACTGGGGCGTCGCCCCGGGGGCGATGCTGATCCTGCTGGAGCTGCTGCACAGCCGATCGGGCGGGCGGATCGACGTCTACGACGAGCCGCTCATCGCCGAGCTGGGCCGCTACATCACGCGGGCGCACCTGACGGGCCCGTGGTTCGTCACCTTCGCCGACTGCCCGCCCCGCGTGGGCGTGCGGGCGGCCGTCACGTACCAGTATGGCCGGCGGATCGGTGACCGCGGCATGCAGGAGCTGGCCCTGCTGGGCCAGCGCGGCTGGGACCCAGCCGGCGCGATCGACCCGCCCATCCAAGCCGACCGCAACGGCGGCTCGCTGACGCACATGCTCCGCGAGCTGTTCTGGGTCGACCCGGCCGATGAGCCCGGCCAGGCCACGCCCCAGCGCGACGTGTGGCTGGCGGACCTGCAGGTGATGGTCGCCCGCCAGAGCGCCGCCGACAGCGGGGGGCTGCTGCTGGCCGCCAAGGCCGGGCATAACGGCGAGCACCACAACCACAACGACGTCGGGCAGTTCATCCTGCTGCTCGACGGCGAGCCGATGGTCGTCGACGTCGGCGTCGAGACCTACACCGCCAAGACCTTCGGGCCCAACCGCTACGACATCTGGTGCATCCGCGGCTCGGCCCACAACGCGCCGGTCGTCAACGGCCACGAGCAGGCGCCCGGACGCGAGCACCAGGCCCGCGACGTGCAGCACACCGCCGACGAGTCCGCCGCCGAGCTGCGCATGGACCTGTCGGGTGCGTATCCCCAGGCCGCCGGCATCGAATCGCTACGGCGGTCGATTCGGCTCGAGCGGGGCGCGCAGCCGGCGGTGGTGGTCCGCGACGAGATCGCCCTGGCCCAGGGCCCGCTGTCGGCCGAGCTGCACCTGTTCACCCCAGGCACTGTCGAGCTGGCCGAGGGCGTCGTGCGTTTGAGCCACAAGGGCCGAACGCTCGTGCTCCGCTACGACCCGGCCACGCTCTCGCCGGCCGTGCGGGACTGGCCCTGCGACGACCCGCGCATGCAGGCCGCCTGGAACGGCCAGCTCACCCGCATCACGCTGAGCCTGCGCCGCGACGACGGCCAGGCCGACTACGAGCTCCGCTTCGAGCCGTAGGCCGGGTCGAGCGCAGCGAGGCCCGGCAGCGCGGTAGACCCAGCGGTCCGGGTGCCGTGGCTGCGGCGTTTGCAGCCACGTCTTTCCGCCGTCGAAGACCCCGGGCATGCCCGGGGCTATATGAGGCCCGCAACTGAGCAACCGGTCCAGGAGACCCCCAATGCCCCAGCCCGACTTCAACGAACTGCTCCGCGTGCTGCAGCGCCAGTGGCCCAGCCGGCCGGTGCTGTTCGAGCTGATCCTCAACTCCCGCCTCATCGGCCGATTCGCCGACCCCGTCGACGAGGCCAACCCCGAGTGGGGCATCGGGCCCCGCAGCCGCATCCGCACCTCGGCCAGCCGGAACCTCGGCTACGACTACACCATCGTTGCCGGGGCGGAGTTCGGCTTTGCCAAGGGCGACCGCGAGAAGGACAAGTCCACCTCGATGAGCGAGGGCGGCGTGATCACCGACCGCGCCAGCTTCGCTCGCTACGCCTGGCCCGACCCGGCCGGGGCCGACTACAGCGGCCTGGACGAGGGCTGGCTGCCCGAGGGGATGAAGTTCATCGTCTGGGGCCCGGGCGGCATCCTGGAGAACGTGGTGAGCCTGATGGGCTACAACGCCCTGTGCTTCCAGCTGGCCGACGAGCCGCACCTGGTCGGCGACATCTTCGACGCCGTCGGCAGCCGACTGGTGGAGTACTACCGCCGCAGCGCCGCCCACGAGAGCGTCGGGGCGTGCATCGTCAACGACGACTGGGGCTTCAAGAGCCAGACCATGCTGGCCCCCGACGACATGCGGAAGTACGTCATCCCGTGGCACAAGCGGATGGTCGAGGCCATCCACGAGGCCAACCGCCCAGCCATCCTGCACTCGTGCGGCAACCTCGAGGCGGTGATGGACGACATCATCGACACCATCGGCTTCGACGCCAAGCATTCCTACGAGGACGTGATCGAGCCCGTCGAGCGGGCCTACGACCGGTGGGGCGGCCGAATCGCGATCCTGGGCGGCATCGACGTGGACTTCCTCTGCCGCCGCCCGCTCGACGACATCCGCCGCCGCAGCCGGGCCATGCTCGACAAGACCGCTGGCAAGGGTTACGCCCTGGGCTCGGGCAACTCCATCCCCGATTACGTCCCTGACGAGGCCTACCTGGCCATGATCGAGACCGCCGGGCGGTAAAAGGTAGGGCGATGCCCTGACCCGCCATCGATGACGCCCCACGCCCCCGTGGTACCCATACAGCCCCGGGCATGCCCGGGGTCTTCGCGAACTGGCACCAGCGGCCAGGGTGACGCAATGGCCTGGATGAAGCGTGAGGACTCGATTCCGGTTGCTCGGTCGGCCGAGGGGGTCGACGCACAGGTCGGGCCGGAGGGGGTCTCATTGGATTTCGAGCTTTGGCTCACGGAGTCGGGCGTCTAAGTCAGGAAGATCAATCCGGTGGCTGAGCCTGTCGAGGCGGCCTACGGGGCGGATTGGGTTCGTTTCGCCGGGCGGCGGGTCAGGGGGTCTGGATGGCGGGGTCGGGGCCGGTCTGGTCTGCCAGGGCGGTCAGCAGGTCCTGCCAGGCGTCGGTGAGGGCGGGCATCTCGGCCTCGACGAGGTCGGCGACGGCGACGAAGTCTCGGGCCTCCAGGGCGCTGCGCAGGGCGGACAGGTGGGTCCGCAGGGCCTCGATGTGGCGGGCGGGGGTGGGCTGGTCGAGGTCCAGGCCGGTCAACTGGGCGATGCGGGTCAGGGCGCTCTCGGCGGCGTCCCAGATGTTGAAGCAGGCGGTGAGGCGTTCCATGGCCCGGGCGGTCAGGCCGGCGGCGAGCAGCTCGGCGATGGCCTGATGGTGGGGTCGGCCCTGGTCGAGCAGCTCGATGACCTGGCCCAGCGTTCGGGCGGTCAGGTCGCGGATGGACTCGGTCGTCAAGTCGAGCCGCCCGGGGCCGTCCAGCGGCCTGTGGCGGAGGGCGGCCAGGCCCTCGGCGGGCACCTCCTGGCCGTCGAGGTGGATGGCCACGACGAGCCGGTCGCTCTCGCGGCGGCGGAGCTCGGTCAGCAGCTCACCGGCGCAGCGGACCGACGGCGGGGCAGCCAGCGGCATGTCGTCGATGTAGATGTCCATGGGCATGCGGCGAGGGCCTAGAGGGCCTGTCCGTCCGCCTCCTTCAGTGCGGTCAGGATCTGGGCCTGGGCGATGGCCTGGGCCTGCCAGGCCGTCTCCAGCCGGGCCAGCAGCGTCGCGTCGTAGGGCATCGCCAGGGCGCGGTGCAGGGCGTCGCCCAGCGGATGGCCGTCGCGGAGCTGGCCCAGCAGGGCGTGGAACTGGTCCTGGGTCATCGAGTCGCGCAGGTAGCTCAGCAGGCTGCGGCTCTGGGCGTAGAACAGGGCCGACTCGTCGGCCTGGCAGGCCTCGCGGGTCAGCAGGTACTCCAGCGGCAGGGCTTGGCCGGTGGCGACGGCGGCGCCGGCCAGCAGGATTCGGCCCGTCGGCTCGCCGTACTCGGCCAGCATGGCCAGGCCTTCCTGCAGGTAGAGCGGGCAGGGCGCATCGCCGAAGAACTCCGTCAGCACGAGGTGGCTCAGCTCGTGGGGCAGCACGCGGTCGAGCATGGCGGCGTCGAACGTGCCGCCCGCGTCCAGCTGGGTCAGGTGGATCACCCGGCGGAAGTAGCCGCCCGCCTGGCCGATCAGCTCGAATCGGCCCGTGCTGTGGCCGGCGTCACCGCTGGCGGCGGCGAAGTCGGCCGGCGTGGCGTGGATGAGGATCTCGACGCTGTGGGGGTACTCGGTCTGGCCCAGGATCAGCTGCGAGACGCGGATCAGGGCACCCTCGGCGTGCTCCAGGACGAGCCGGCTGAGCTCGGCGTTGCGCGAGCGGACGGTGAAGTGCGAGCCGGTCTCGATGGCCTCGGCGTCCTCCAGGCGGGCCAGGTCCGCCCTGCGCTGCGCGGAGAGCTGCGCGGAGGGCGGGGCCGGCTGCTGCCGGCTGGGCCCGCCGCGGTCGCACTGGGCCATCTGCTCCAGGACGTACTGCTGCAGGCGCGGGTCGGTGCACAGGGCCAGGGCCTGGCTGTAGGCCTCGCGGGCCTCGCCGTAGCGGCCCTGCGCCTCTCGGCTGGCGGCCAGCACCAGCAACGCGCGGGGCTGGCAGGGCACCAGTCGGCCCGAGAGGAGCCACTCGGCCTCGGTGACGGCCTGGGCGTACTGGCCCGCGCGGAAGTAGCGCACCGCCGTCAGCAGCGGCAGGGCGTGGGGGGCCTGGTAGGCCGACTCGCCGGGCACCCCCGCCGACGCGCGCGGCAGCGTGCCCAGCAGCAGGCCCAGGGCCATCGCTGCCGCCAGCGGGCGCCGGATGGGCCTAGCGCAGCTCATGGAGCTCCTGTCGCAGCGTGGTGAGCATGGCGTCGATCCGCTGGCGGTCGAGCTCGGCCCAGCGGATCTCCAGGACCAGCTCGCGGGTGAAGGGCCCGGACAGGCCCAGGATCCGGTCGAGCGTCTCCCGGGCGGTGCTGAGGTAGCGGACCATTCGCCCCAGCTTGTAAGTATAGGCTTGCGGCGAGAGCTCCTGCTTGCCCAGCGTGGCCATCTCGGCGTCGAAGAGGGCGGCCTGGGCCTCGACGTCCCGCCGCAGCAGGGCGACCTGGCGGCGGATGACCTCGATGCGGTAGCTGCGGGCGATCTCGGGGACCAGGGCGTCGGCGCGGTCCAGCGAGGCCAGCGCCTGGCGGTAGGCCTCGTCGGCGCCGGGGCGGTCGGTCCGCTCGACGGCCTGGCCGGCCCCGATGTGGGCGCGGGCCTGCTCCAGCACCCCCCGGGCCCGGTCGCGCAGGGCCGCCTGCAGGACGATCGGCTCGGTCAGCGGGGCGGGGCCCGGGGGGTACGCCCGGCCGGGCTCGGCCCCGAGAAGCGAGGCCTGGGGTGGGTAGGGCTCGGTCAGGACGTACATGCCGTCACTGTTTTCGGTGATGATCCCCGCCAGCGTCGCCAGGCGGAAGGCGGGCAGGCCCTGGGCCTCGCGGGCCAGCTCGGCCAGGGCGGCGCCGGCCGCGGGCAGCTTGCCCTGGCGGACCAGCCATAGCGCCCGCAGCTCGCGGACGGCCAGGCGCTGGCTGGGCTGGCGGGCCAGGCGGGTCAGTTCGGCCAGCCAGGGCTCGACCGTCGGGTCGGCCTCGCTGAGCGCCCCGCCGGCCAGCCGGGCCCGCAACAGGGCCAGGCCCGTCTCCAGCTCGACCCACTGGCCCTCGACGCGGAGATACCCCAGCGCCTCGCGGGCCTGGGCGTGATGGCTGTCCAGGGCCAGCACCTCGCGGTAGAGCTGCTGGGCCTCCTCGGCCAGGCCCTGCGCGTCGGCCCAGCGGGCGACCACGTACAGGGCATTGGGGTCGTTACGGTCATTCTCGGTGAGGCGCTGGCTGAGCTGCTGCTGAGGGGTGTCGACCGCCTCGACCCGCTCGACCATGTGGCGGGGGAAGCGGATCGTGCCGTAGGCCGTGTCAATGCGGACCTCGGTCGGGCCGACCGTGGCCTGGCCGGTGAGGACCCGGCCATCGGTGAGAAAGATCCGATCGGCTCGGGCGACGGTCAGGGCCGTCAGCACGACGGCCAGGACCCATGCTGTCTTGGGTATCGGCATGGTCGGTCCCCGAGAGTGCACACACAGAGGGTGTTCCGACGCGTCCCTACGTTCAGGTCGCCGCAGTTTACCACAGCGTCCGGGGCCCGGGCAGGGAAAAATCGTGCCCCGCCGCCCTGGCGGCCGGCCCCCGGCCACTGTCCGACCGGAACCCCGGCCGGCCCGGAGGTTGGGGCAATTCCTACCGATTGTCCGGCTTTGGCGGACGGGCGAACCAGTGACGCCTATAATGCCCTGTGAGGAGTTCGCCCGGGGGCAGAGCCATTTTGGACCTTGTCAGTTCTGGAGTCTGGGGTACCCTGATGTGGAGCAACCCAGCTCCTGATTCGTTGTCGCCGCACGCAAGGATGGTGTCGGCCTCAGGGCGCAGAGCCCAATTCCGCTGGCCCGGGCAGAAGCCCCGCCAGCGTGGTGGCCGACAGGCATGATGCCTGTCGACCGCCCCGGAACGAGAGACCTGCACATGAGTCGAGCGGCCAAGCGATTCGCGATTATTGCGCTGCTGCTGCTGGGCACCGCCCTGGCCAGGCAGCTTCCCGCCTGGAGCGCCCCGGCCGAGGCCACCGGCCCCGGTCGAGCGGCCTCGCCGGCCCCGATGCTGGCGGCGGTCACCACCCGTCCGCCCGCCACTGCGACGGTGAGCCTGCCGCCCGCCCCGGCCGTCCCCGCGGCCGATGTCCATGCGGTGCAGACGCTTGTGGCCCTGCCGGCCAGCTCGGCCTACCTGCCGGTGGTCTCGATCCCGACCCCGGCCGCTCCGCCCGCCCCGGCCATCGCCGCCGTGCCGGCCCCGCAGCCTCGCACCCACACCATGCGGATGCGCGTGACCGCCTACTGTGCCTGCAGCCGATGCTGCGGCAAGCACGCCGACGGCAAGACCGCCAGTGGCCGAAGCGTCCGGACCAACGGCGGCATGTTCGTCGCCGCCGACACCCGGATCCTGCCCTTCCACACCCGTGTGTCCATCCCCGGCTACTACAGCGGGGCGCCGGTGCCCGTGCTCGACCGCGGCAAGGCCATCAAGGGCCATCGCATCGACGTCTTCTTCGCCGACCACGAGGTCGCCCGCCGCTGGGGCGTCCGCGACCTCGACGTGACCGTCTACGTCGACGACTAGAGTCCCCTCCAAACCCCCAAAAACCCCGCGCAGGCCCCGTCCGTCAAACAGGGACACCTGGTGCACCCTCTCTTCAAGCCCATTGATGGAGGCCCGCCTGCGGGCCGTAATCGGTGGGGGTCAGGGGAGGGCTCCATCGTCGTCGCCGCCCGTTCCCTCTCGGTTCAATTTACGCAAATAACTGTAAATAAATAGATAATCCAAAAAAACCACGGCCCCGAGGCAATCAGCCCCGGGGCCGCGGCGTTTTCCCTGGATGGTCTGTCCTGACTGTCCCGAACGTCCCTGGGAACAGTAATCAAAAGCGGGCCAACGTGGAGGAGGTCCTGCAGGTCGTTACTCCGCAGGCGAAGGAGGCCGTTGGTCCTGGAGCAGGCTCTTTCACCTCCATACCTTCTTACCTGCTCTACGGTCATTATCCCCCGCGGACGGGGCTTGGCAAGGCGGACTTGGCCCGGGGTCGGGGCCGGGGTATGATGGAGGCTTCCATTCGGCCGTGGGCGTGCCGCGTCGGTCGGCCGGGGCCCTGGGCCCAGGCGGGCCGGGGCCGGGAGAGCCGATGTACTGTCCCCACTGTGAAACCAGCCTGGAGGGCTTGGCGGAGTTCCGCTGCCCGGCCTGCGGCGAGGCCTTCGAGCCCGAGCAGCTCCGCCACGCGCCGCGCGTGCCGTGGGAACGACCCGGCGCGGGGCCCGGGGGCCTTGTGCGGACCGTGGGCCTGGTGCTGCGCCGCCCCGATCGGCTGCGAAGGGCCCGGACCGAGACGCTGGACGCGGTACGGGCGCGGAAATTCCGGTATTTACTGCTTTTGTGGTCAGCGCTGTGGTCGGGCCTGGCCGCCGGCGTGGCGGGGGGCTCCTGGATGACGGGCCTGCTGGGCCTGGCCGGGGCGGGGCTCTGGTTGGTCCTGGCGGCGGCTGCGGTGGACCTGGTCCACGCCAGCCCGTGGATGGGGCCGACCGCGCGGGCCCAGGCGCGGGCGCTTTCGTGCTACTCGGCCGCGCCGCTGGCCATGAGCCCGCTGCCGGCGGGCCTGCTGATCGCCCGGACGCTGCTGGGACTGGGACCCTACTGGGCCGTGGCGGGCCTGGAGGCCCTGTTCGCCGCCTCGGCCGGCCTGGCAGCGGCCCTGTGGCTGCTGCGCGTGCTGGGCGATTTCGTCGTAACGCACCCCCATGGCCGACGATACGCCGTCCCCGCCGGCGTCCTGCTGGCCGGCCTGTGGACCCTCAGCCTGGCCGCCGTCGCCGTCGCCGGCCTGACTGTCCGCTACGGCTGGGCGTGGGGGCCGATCTTCTAGTTTTTGGGATCCCATCCCAAGAAGTTGAGGAAAAGGAATGGGGGCCAGCCCCCAAACCCCCGGGATTTATCGCTTTAGGCCCCCCCGGCAGGGATGATACACTCCAGAGACCTTGGC
>JAWLCG010000134.1:0-11717 GCA_041687295.1 Phycisphaerae bacterium
GCCACGTTGCGGGCCACGTCGCCGCAGCCGTGGAACGTCGTCAGCCCCGCCGCCTTGACGTCGCGCTGGAAGTGGGCGAGGTCGGCCAGCTGGAGCTTGTGGATCTGCAGGCTCTGGCGCGTGGTCCAGCTGACCAGCCCGGGGCCGTACCGCGTCGCCAGCGCCGCCAGGGCCTTGGCCTGGACGCTGGTGACCCGCCCGCCGGGGATGACCACCCGGGCCATGTGGTCGCCCGCCTGACGCGAGCGGTAGATGCCGTACCACTTGGCGATGGAGGCTTCCTCGGGGCTCATGACGCCCTTGCGGGCGATCTCGTCGAAGTCGAGCACCAGGCCGGCGGACTTGATCTTCTCGTCGTCGCTCTGGTGCGTATGGGACAGGGTGCGTTGCATCGGACCCCTCACGTAATCGGTTCCACGTATGGCCCCAGCGGCCCAAACCTCGACAAAGAATAGAGGATTCCAGGGACATGCCCAAACGAAAACACCCGACGCAGCCCCAACCCGCGCAGACCCCCAGCCCCGCGGCCCCGCAAGCGTAGTGGGGACAGTACCTTCGCGAACGGGACACTGGGGGCTCGGCACAGCGGGCCCGGACGGGTCACCATACCGTCCGGCGACCCCGCGCGGGTCCACGTTACCGTCCGGCCCAAGCCCACGGATTGCCATCCGTGGGCATCGGGGCTGTACCGTTCGTCGGATGCACGGCGCGTAGGCTGGGGCGCAGCCCCACCTTCGCCCTCTGAACCGTTCGCCCCTCGGGCATGCGGGTGTTTGTGCCGCGAAATGGAAGGCCCGACCCGATGCCCACGGATGGCAATCCGTGGGCGTGGATAGAACCTTTGCTCAACCCCAGGCGCAAACGCAGAACGCTCTAGACGGTGCTGATCTCGGGGTGGTAGTTCTCGAAGCGGGTGCAGTCGCGGAGGAAGGTGAGCTTGACCTTGTCGGTGGGGCCGTTGCGCTGCTTGGCGATGATGAACTCGGCCATGCCGGGCTCGGCCTCGCGGTCGTAGTACTCGGGGCGGTGGAGCAGGCAGATGACGTCGGCGTCCTGCTCGATGGAGCCCGACTCGCGCAGGTCGCTCATGCGGGGCTCGTGGCCGATGCGTTCCTCGACGGCGCGGTTGAGCTGGGCCAGCACCACCACCGGCACGCTGAGCTCGCGGGCGAGGGCCTTGAGCTGCCGGCTGATCTCGGAGACCTGCACCTGCCGGCTCTCGCCGCCCAGGGGGGTGATGAGCTGCAGGTAGTCGATGAAGACCGCCTGGATGCCGTGGTGCATCTTGAGCCGGCGGGCCTTGCCGCGGATCTGCAGCATGGTCAGCTCGGCCGAGTCGTCGATGAAGACCGGCGCCCGCTCCAGCTCGCCGGCGGCGAACTGGAGGCGCTGCCAATCCTCGGGGTTCATCATGCCGCGTCGCATCTTGGACTGGCTGAACCTGGCCCGGCTGCAGAGGAAGCGCATCGCCAGCTGCTGCTTGGCCATTTCCAGGCTGAACAGGAGCACCGGCTTGTTGTCGTCGACGGCCATGTACTCGGCGATGTTCAGCGCGATGGCCGTCTTGCCCATCGAGGGCCGGGCCGCGATGATGATCATCTCGCCGGGCTGGAAGCCGCGCGTCAGCTCGTCGAGGTGATGGAACCCCGTCGCCACGCCGGTGACCATGGAGCCTTCCATGTTCTCCAGCTGCTCGAAGGTGGCGGCCAGCAGGTCCTTGATGGGCGAGGTCGTGTCGGCGATCTGGGCGGTCGCCAGCTCGAAGATGCGGTGCTCGGCGCGGTCGAGGACGAGCGGGGCGTCCTCCTTGGCGTCGTAGGCCTCGCGGCACAGCTCGGTGGCGACGGTGATGAGGTTGCGGAGCAGGGCCTTGTCGCGGACGACCTGCGAGTAGTACTCGATATTGGCCGCGTTGGGCACGCCCTCGACCAGCGAAACGAGGTACTCCACGCCGCCGACCTCGTCCAGGGCCTTGCGGCGGGTGAGCGTCTCGCGGAGGCTCACCAGGTCGATGGGGGCCTTGCCCGAGGCCATTTCCATCAGCACCTCGTAGAGCGTGCGATGGCTGGGGCGGTAGAAGTACTCGGGCTTGAGGATCTGCACGGCCGAGTCGACGGCGTTGGCGTCGAGGATCATCGCGCCGAGCACGCACATCTCCGCCTCGAGCGACTGGGGCGGCACGCGCGTGAGCGGCTGCGTATCCTGGTTGGCGGGCATCGCCGTCATGGCCGGGGCACCTCCGGGCCCGGCGTAGCCCATGGCCGGACCCCGGGCGGGGACAGGCTCAAAGCGTGCAGGCGGACCCGACGAACGAACATCCTTTTTCGACGGCCCGGCCAGCGGCCGAGCGTGCCCGGAACCCTACCCGATTCCCACGCGAGCGTCAAGATCGCAGGTGGCGATATCCCGACGCAAAGAGGGACGGTGGGGGGCAGCCTGTAGGGCGTGCAACTCGTTGCACGCGCAACGCGGTCCGCCAGGGTTGCGCGAGCAACACAGTTGCTCGCCCTACGGGACTGAGGCCTTTGGAGTGCGGCGAAGAATTCGCCGCTTTGGCTCGACGGCGGGGAGGGCCAGCCAAAGCGGCGACGTTGTCGCCGCACTCCATACTGCCCAGTCCGGTAGGGCGGGCACTGCCCGCCGTCGATGGCGCCCGGCGCCGCCGCGGGGGGTGTTTGCCCCACGGGCTGGGCCGTTCTCGTATTGGGCCTGTGCGTGCGTTGTGCCGGGGGATGGACGGCCCGGCCGAGATGCCCACGGATGGCAATCCGTGGGCTTGGGCCGATCGCACGCTGCGGACGTGCAGGGGCCGCCCGGTACGCAGCAGGCCGGATGGGGGCCGCGTCGGGAAGACGGCGGACTCCATCCGGCCTGTGGGTGCCGGGCCTCGCTGGCGCTCGACCCGGCCTACGTCAGACGGGGCAGGACTACTCCTGCTCCTGCTCTTCGGTC
Organism: Phycisphaerae bacterium; assembly: GCA_041687295.1. GTDB lineage: Bacteria > Planctomycetota > Phycisphaerae > SM23-33 > FEN-1343 > JAWLCG01. The sequence continues at coordinate 2,953 of JAWLCG010000134.1, forward strand.
TGGGCCTCGGCGGGGGCCTGGTCGCCCTCCTCGCGGATGGGGACGACCCAGACGTGGACGGTGGCGGTGACGTCGTGGCCGAACTTCAGGGGCACCTCGTACTTGTCGAGCGTGCGGATGGGCTCGACCAGGGCGACGTTTTCCTCGTTGATCGTGACGTTCTGCTCGGCGAGGGCGGCGACGATCTGGGCCGGGCCGACGGAGCCGTAGAGGTGGCCTTCCTCGTTGGCGCGGGCGGCGATGGTGACCTCCTTGCCGTCGACGAGCTGGGCGCGGGCCTGGATCTCGGCCTTGATACGGGCGAGCTCCTCGAGGTAGGCCTGCTTGGCGGCCTCGATGGCCTTGAGGTTGGCCTGGGTCGGCTCGACGGCGAGGTTGTAGGGCAGCAGGTAGTTGCGGGCATACCCGGGCTTGACCTCGACGACGTCGCCGATGATGCCCAGGTGGGGCACGTTCTTCTTCAGCAGAAGTTTCATGACGGATTCCTCTGGGGCTTTGGGCTGGGCGACTCTAGCCGACGTAGGGCATCAGGGCCATGAAGCGGGCGCGCTTGACGGCGGCGCGGACGGCCCGCTGGCACGAGGCGCAGTTGCCGCTGCGTTTGCGGCTGAAGAGCTTGCCCTGCTGGGTGGTGAGCTTCTGCAGGGCGGGGACGTCCTTGTAGGTCGGGGGGTTCTTGTCGCGGCAGAAGCGGCACTTGGCCTGCTCGCGGAACTTGGGCCGACCGCGACGCGGTGTACGGGTACGGGGCTTCATTCGGGCCATGGTGATATTCCTCGCTCTCGGTGCCCTCGGCCAGGGCCGGGGCACGGGTTGGGTATTGGCTGCCTAGAACGGAATGTCCTCGCCGCCGGGCTCCTGGGGGGGCGGGGAGAAGTCTTCCTCCTCGACGTGCCGGCCGGCGTTGGACGGCTGGGGCCGGCTGGGGGCCTGGCCGCGGCTGGCCGGGGCTCGCCCGCCGGGGGCGCCGCCACCGCCACCGCCACCGCCACCGCCACCGCCCTGGCTGTCCATGAACTGGAAGTTCTCGATGAAGACGCGGTGCTTGCTGCGCTTCTGGCCGTCGGGCGCCTCCCACTGGTCGAACTCGAGCCGGCCCTCGATGAGGATCTGCCGGCCCTTGCTCATGTACTGGTTGAGCGTCTCGGCGGAGCGCCCGAAGGCGCGGCAGTCGATGAAGCAGACGTCCTCGCGCTGCTGGCCGTCGGCGGTCTTGTAGCGGCGGTTGGTGGCCAGACGCAGCTCGCAGACGGGGGTCTGGCTGGGCAGGTAGCTCAGTTGCGGGTCGGCCGTCAGGTTGCCGACCAGGATGATCTTGTTGTAGCTGGCCATGGGATCTCCTTCCGGGGCTCAGGCGGGGCGACTAGTCTTCGTCGCTGTCGCTGGCCTCGCCGCTGTCGCTGTCGTCCGGGGCCTGGGCCTGCTCGGGCTCCTCGCGGCGGGGGCGACGCTCGTCGCGGTCGCGGTCGCGATCCCGATCCCGGTCGCGGTCCCGGCCGCCCCGGCCCCCGCGGCGGTCTTCGCGTTCCTCGCGCTCGGCCCGCTCCTCGCGGTCCTCGCCGCGCTCGCCGGTCTCGGCGGGCGTGGGGGCGTTCATCTCCTCCTCGGTCACGTGGTCGGCCGAGAGGATCAACGCGCGGAGGATCTGCTCGTTGAGGCGGATGTCGTGCTCGAGCTCGGTGATCTTCAGCGGGTCGGCCTTGACGTAGGTCAGGACGTACAGGCCGCGACGGCGCCCGGCGATCTCGTAGGCCAGGCGGCGCTCGTCCCAGCGCTTCATGACGACGATTTCGGCGCCGTTGCGCTCCAGGACGGTGCGGACGGGGGCGATGGCCTCATCGTAACTCGGCTGCCCGGCGTCCAGCAGGAACATGCACTCGTAGGTCTTCAAAGTCGTGTCCTCCACAGGCGGCCGGGGTTGGCTGTTGGCCGGTCCGCTCTCGGAATCGCTCTTCCGTTGTCCGTGTTGTTGGGGTCGCCCAGCCATGGCCGCCGCGGCTTGACGGGGGCTCGCCGGCCCCGAAGGGCCGGGCGGCGGCCATGGCTGGACCGACCCTTACGCGTTATGTCGGCTCATGGCGGGCTCCAGCCCGTTCTCGAGCCAGTCTTCGACGGCCAGGCACGCCTGGTCGATCGCCTGGCGGGCGGCGGCCAGTTCGTCCTCGGTCAGCTTTCCCAGGACGTAGTCGACGCCCTGCATGGGCCCGGGCACCGCCCCGATGCCCATTCGCAGCCTGGGGACCTGGTCGGTGCCCAGGGCGCGAATCACGTCGGCCAGGCCATTGTGCCCGCCGGCGGACCCGCCCGGCCGAAGCCGGATCTTGCCCGGCGGCAGGGCCAGGTCGTCCAGGGCGACCATCACCTGGCTGGGCGGCAGCTTGTAGAACCGCGTCAGCTCGGCCACGGCCAGGCCCGAGCGGTTCATGAAGGTCTGCGGGGCCGCCAGCAGCACCCGCCGACCGCCCGGCCGGGCCTCCCACAGCCAGCTGTGGAACGCCTGGCGAGGCTCGCCCGCCTGCCACCGCGCCACCAGGGCCTCGACCAGCAGGAACCCCAGGTTGTGGCGGGTTCGCTGGTACTGCCGGCCGGGGTTGCCCAGCCCGACCACGGTGCGGATGGCGTTGTCGTCCATGGCGACGCTCCCGCGGCCACGCTCAGGCGGCGCGGGCGACTACTCCTCTTCGTCTTCCTTCTTGCCCTTGCCGATGACCTCGGGCTCGGCGGCCCCTTCCTCGGCGGCGACCTCTTCCTCCTCCTCCGGCGCGACGGTCGGGGGCTGGCAGGAGGCGATCATCGAGTCGGGGTCGCTGAGAACGTCGACGCCCTCGATCGCCGGCAGGTCGCGCACGTGGATCGCGTCGCCGATCTTCAGGTCGTTGACCCGCACGGTGACCTGCTCGGGGATGTTGGTCACCACGCAGCTGACCTCCAGCTCGGCCAGGCCCGGCATGAGGATGCCGCCGTCGGCCTCGCCGGCCGGCGTGCCGCGGAGCATCACCGGCACGGTCACCTCGACCCGCTCATCGAGGTTCACGCGGGTCAGGTCCACGTGCAGGATGTAGGCCCCGAAGGGGTCCAGCTGCACGTCCTTGACCAGGTAGTTGCCCTTGGTGCCGTCGAGGTCCAGCTCGACGAGGTGCTCGCCGTTGCGCACCAGCAGGGCCAGGTCGTGGGCGTCGCAGGCGAAGTTCACCGGCGGCTCCTTGTGGCCGTAGATGATGCCCGGGACCTTGCCCTGGCTGCGAAGCTTCCGTGCCTCGCGTCGGCCGGCACCCTGCCGCGATACTGCCTTGAGTGTCTCCATCGTCGCTTTGCCTCCAAGCCTCGGGATTCCGGGGACGGGCACGTACCCGCTCGCCCCTATCCCGGACGTACGGTTTACGTCGGGCCGCTGTTCTTGAGGAACAGGCTGCTGACCGACTCGTTGTTGTGGATCCGCCGAATCGCCTCGCCCATCAGCGGGGCGACGCTCAGGACCGTCAGCTTGCCGATGCCGTCGACCTTCGTCGCCGGCACGGCGATGGTATCGGTGATGACGACCTCGTCGATGGGCGCCTCCCGGAGCCGTTCGACGGCCGGGCCAACCAGCACGCCGTGCGTCGCGCCCACGATCACCCGCCGGGCGCCCTGCTCGCAGGCCAGCCGGGCCGCGTTGCACACCGTGCCGGCGGTGCTGATCATGTCGTCGACCATCAGGACGGTTCGGCCCTTGACGTCGCCGATGATGCGCCCGGCCTCGGTCTCGGTGCCGCTGATCCGCCGCTTGTCCACGATCGCCAGGTCGCCGCCGAGCCGCTGGGCGTACACCCGCGCCCGCTTGACGTTGCCCACGTCGGGGCTCACCACCGCCAACTCGCCCAGGTCCATCTGCCCGAAGTAGTGGCTCAGCACCGGCTCGCTGGCCAGGTTGTCCAGCGGGATGTCGAAGAAGCCCTGGATCTGCTGGGCGTGCAGGTCCATCACCAGCACGCGGTCGGCGCCGGCGGCGGTGATGAGATTGGCCACCAGCTTGGCGGTAATGGGGACGCGCCCCTCGTCCTTGCGGTCCTGGCGGGCGTAGCCGTAGTAGGGGATCACCGCGGTGATGCGGTCGGGCGAGGCCCGCCTCGCGCAGTCCAGGAAGATCAGCAGCTCCATCAGCGACTCGTTGACCGGCTCGCTGGTGGGCTGGATGAAGAAGACGTCGCGGCCGCGGACGTCCTCCTCGATCTTAACCAGCAGTTCCCCGTCGGGGAAGCCGGCCGACCGCATGCGCCCCATGGGGACGTTGAGGTAGTCGCAGATCGTGCGGGCGAGGTCGGGGTTGGCCCGCCCGGTGAAGATTTTGAGGTTATCCATTCGCAGGCTCCACGCTCTGGCCGTCGGGCACGACGGCGTCGCGCAGGTGGACCAGCGGGCCGACGGTGCAGCCCCGGCCGATGCGGCAGGGCCCGTCCAGGACGCTGCCAGGCCGCAGGACCGTGTCGGGCCCGATCTGGGCCCGGCCGTCGATCCACGTGCTCTCGGGTTGATCGATGGTCACGCCCGCCCGCATGTGGCGGACCTGGATCCGCCGCTGCATGATGGAGTTGACCACCGCCAGGTGCTCGCGGTCGTTGATGCTCATGACCTCTTCGGCATTGACGACCGGGACGGCCGCCAGGTCATGGCCCGCCGAGCGGAGCAGCCCCAACGCGTCGGTGAGGTAGTACTCGCCTTTGGCGTTGTTGTTGCTCAGCCGGCCCAGCACCTCCCGCAGCCGCTGCGCATCGAAGCAGTAGAGACTGATGTTGACTTCCTGGATCTGCCGCTGGGGCTCGGTGGCGTCGAGGTACTCGACGATGCCCGCCAGGGCGCCCTGCTCGTCCCGCAGGATCCGCCCGTAGGCGCCGGGCTCGGGCATGATCGCCGTCGCCAGCGTGCAGGCGGCCGAGTTGGAGCGGTGCTCGTTGAGCAGCTTCTTGAGCGTCTCGCCCCGCAGCAGCGGGCCGTCGCCGGCCAGCACCAGCACCGGGCCGGAGATCTTCTCCAGCAACTCGCCGGCGACCATGACGGCGTGGCCCGTGCCGAGCTGCTCGGTCTGCTCGACCCACTGGATATCGGTCGCGTCGGCGAAGGCGTCCTGCACCCGCTCGCTGCCGTGGCCGATCACGCCGATCAGGCGGTCGCAGCCGGCGTTGCGGCAGGCGTCGAAGACGTACGCCAGCATCGGTCGGCCACACACCTCGTGCAGGACCTTGGGCTTGTCGGACTTCATCCGCGTGCCCTTGCCGGCGGCCAGTATGATGGCAGTTACGCTCATGGACGCACACCCGTATCGGTTGACGACGGCCTCGGGGCCGTCTGAAAGCCTCATGGTTACCCGGCCAGGACTCGAACCTGGAATGGGAGGACCAAAACCTCCTGTGTTACCAATTACACCACCGGGTAGTGGTTTTCGCCCTCGCGGCTCCCGGCGCTGGGGGAGGGCGAGGGCCTCAAGCATGTCCGCGGCGGGGGTTTCAACCGGAAGCTCCAGCGAGCGGCCGCGAGGGCCCGCCGGCTCCTCCACAAGGGAGGGCACTCCGTGCGGCTGAAAAGCGCCAATACATCGAAACAACCATGATTAGCGTATCCGCCGGCCCCTGTCAAGCGTCTATCGCCCCGAAATGGGGTAATGGGTTAATGGGTCAATCGGTTAATTGGTTGATTAGGGCTCTCGTCCCAGAAAGTGGGTGAGAACAAACTCCCCCGGGCCCCTTTCTCCAAGCCCGCGGATGGCAATCCGCGGGGATCTCGTCCGGGCCGAGCCCCGCCGGCCCAACGCCGCAGCGCCAGGCCGCCGCTCCCAGATCGAAATTGACTGTCGGGGGAGGAGGCCTATAATCGGCCGCTGCACGGGTGGGCCGGGACAGGGCCCCCCAAGTCTCTGGGCCGGCAAGCGCCTCGGCAGAAGCGAGTTCCATGAAGACGACCGGTTTGGCAATCGTGGCGGTGTGGGTGATGGGGCTGTGGGCTCTGCCGGCGGGGGCCCAGGAGGTCCTGCCCGAGGACGTGCGGATCACCGGCCAGCAGATGCACAGCTTCCGCGTCGACGGCGTGCCGGTCTCGGCCGTGCTGGGCGGGTTCAGCCTGTCGGCCGGCGAGTTCCGCATCGCCGGGCGCGAGGCCGTCCTCTGGACCGAGCCGCCGGCCGGGCCGGCCGAGGCCGTCCGCACCATCATCGTCTACGTCGCGCCCGAGACCCCCTCGCCGCAGAACCCGCCGGTGCTGGTCCGCCTGCGCCATCGCGGGCTGGTCCAGGCGCGGGTGGCGACGGTGTCGGACCGCTCGCTGGCCGAGTCGGGCCTGCTGGCCCGCGCCCAGGCCGCCCGCGGGGCGGCGGGGGATCTCGCCGGGCCCTCGCCCGTGCAGGTCCGCCCGGTGCCGTGGGGCCCCCGGCCCGCGTCGACGACGGGCCCGGCCGGCCCCGTCGAGCCCGGCGCCCCACCGGCCGAGCCCGAGCCGACCGATCCCGAGGCCATCGTCGAGCTGCCCCCGCCCAACGCCCCGGTCAGCTTCCGCGCCGGCAGCCTGACCAGCGAGCAGCTCGACGGCCAGCGGGTCACCATCCTCAAGCAGGACGTCTACATCGCCCAGGCCGCCCCGCAGGAGGACCTCGGCCTGGAGCTGCTCGCCCAGTCGGCCGTGCTGTTCACCCAGCCGGCGCCCCAGGGCGACGCCGCCTCCGACGCCCCGCCGCTGCTGGGCCCGGCCATCGGGGCCGAGGTCGTCACCGGCGTCTACCTCGAGGGCGACGTGGTGATGAACGTCGGGCCCCGCCAGGTCCGCGCCAGCCGGCTGTACTACGACTTCACCAACCAGCGGGCCGTCATGCTCGACGTGGTCCTGCGGACCATCCAGGAGAGCCGCGACATCCCCATCCTCGTCCGGGCGGCCGAGGCCCGCCAGCTCAGCCGAACGGCCGTCAGCTTCCGTGACGCCCGCGTCACCAGCAGCGAGTTCTACACGCCCACCTACCACATCGGCGCCGCCGAGGGCCTGCTCACCGACACCACGCCCCGCGGCCCCGACGGCACGGCGCTGGGTGAGCGGAGCTACCGCGTCGAGATGCGCGACACGACGTTCAACGTCCGCGACGTGCCGGTGCTGTGGTGGCCCTTCGCCGCGGCCGACAGCGAGACCGGCGACGGGCCGCTCCGCAGCCTGCGCGGCGGCAAGCAGGGGCCCTTCGGCTACGGCGTGGAGACCGAGTGGTGGCTGTTCCGCCTGCTGGGCCTGGCCCGGCCCGAGGGGGTCAAGGGCGTCCTGCGGCTGGACGCCTACGAGCGGGGCGTGGGCCTCGGGCCCGAGGTGGAGTACGCCCGCGACGACTTCACCGGCTTCCTGCTGGCCTACGGCCTGCGCGACTTCGAGCGGGAGGACGACTTCGGCGACGACCGCGAGGACATCGACGCACCCGAGAACCGCGGCCGGGTGCTGTGGCGGCACCGGCAGTTCCTCGAGAACGACTGGCAGCTGCAGCTGGAGCTGGCGTACGCCTGCGACGAGAACTTCCTGGAGCAGTTCTTCCGCGACGAGTTCTGGGCCGGCAAGGAGCAGGACACGCTGCTCTACGCCAAGAAGCAGCGGGACAACTGGGCGTTCACCTCGCTGATCCAGGGCCAGCCCAACCACTACCAGGTGGGCCCCGACGCCGCCCCGGACCTGGGCTTCTGGTGGATCGGCGAGCCGCTGCTGGGCGATCGGCTGACGCTCTACAGCGAGTCGCACCTGGGCGTGGTGCGGTTCGACTCGGGCAACGAGCCCGGCCTGGCCAGCAGCGACCTGGGGCCCCGGGCCGACACGCGGGCGGAGCTGGCCTGGCCCGAGCACGTCGGCCCGCTGAACCTCCAGCCCTACCTGCTGGGCCGGGGGACCTGGTGGAACGACGCCGTCGACCAGAGCAACCTCGACCGCTGGCTGGGCGGGGCGGGCCTGCGGGCCAACCTGCACTTCTGGCGGGTCTACGACGACGCCCACAGCCGCCTGCTGAACGTCCGGCGGCTCAAGCACGTCGTCACGCCGGAGCTGCGCCTCTTCGCGACGGCCGAGAACGTCCAGGCCGACGAGTACTACCCCATCACGCCCGGCATCGAGCGCAGCGTGCAGGCCTTCCAGGGCGCCTGGCTGGGCGTCCGCCAGCGCTGGCAGACCTACCGCGGGCCCGTCGAGGGCGGCTGGCCCAGCGACCTGGCCCGCCTGAACCTGGCCGTGCAGTTCTTCAACGACGCCGACGTGCCGCCCGTGCCCGACGCGATCCTCTACTTCGACCGCCCCGAGCACAGCATCACCCGCAACGCCTTCCTGGGCGACCTGACGGTGAACCTCTCGGACTCCACCGCCATCCTCGCCGACGCGGTGTACGACCTCAACGACGAGACCCTCGACATCGCCAACGCCGGCCTGGCCATCCAGCGCGACCCCCGCCTGCGCTACTACCTGGGCATGCGCTACACCGAGCCGCTCGACGCCGCCGTCGGCACCGCCGGCGTCAACTACGTCATCAACCGCAAGTACCAGGTGGGGCTCTTCCAGCAGTACGACTTCGACTACGAGGGCGGGCAGAACCTCGTCACCCGCGTCTCGATCGTCCGCAAGCTGCCGCGATGGTTCGCCTCCTTCACCTTCCTCTACTACGGCTCCACCGACGACTGGGGCCTCGTGCTGACCCTCTGGCCCGAGGGCCTGCCCGAGTTCCGCCTGGGCGGCCTGCGCTTCAGCCCCGAAAGCTTCAGCGACCGCAACTCGGCCCCACCCCCCTGCAG
>JAWLCG010000135.1:0-11664 GCA_041687295.1 Phycisphaerae bacterium
CACCCCCGACCCCGGCGAGGGCGAAGAATGATTTCGTGTGTGCGCGCGCGCACCCCCCATACCCCCCGCGTGCAGCCTGAAGGCTGCCGCGGGGCCGGGTAAACGTGCGCGCGCGAGCACGAGAAAGGATGAAGCCATGAGGAGCTTGAAGCTTGTACGAGCGGACCAGTTGACCCTGCCGAAGCCTGTAACCCGGCTCTACCGCCAGGCCCGCGAGGTGGGCCTTGTCGATGAGCACGGGCGCGACGACTACCGCGTGAGCCTGGACCGATGCCGCACGTCCGCCACCCTGTTGGCGTGGCTGCTGCACCTGAGCGAAAAGGAGGAATGGGTCACTGTGCGGCACCTGGGCGAGCTGATCGAACATGCCGAACGCGAAAACGGAATCGCCGTCCAACGCGGCATGTAGCCGCCGGTCGGCAATGCGGCGGGTCCTCCCCAGCGAGGGCGCTTCCCTCGGGCACCGGGAACACTCAGCAGGCCGAGCAGACATTCCTTGTGACAATTTTGTAGAAAGGGGCGACCATGGAGGATGGAGTCAGATACCATGAGGCGGGGCACGCGGTAGCCTGTTTCATGCTCGGTGAGATCAACAGCCTAGTGCATGTGTCTGTTATGCCATCCGAGCATTTCATGGGCCATACCCGGCGCCAAAGCCTTGCAGAACAGACCATTAAGGGACTTCTGAATGCGTCAGCGCCCTTCGGGGCCCGGTCGCTGGCAGGAGGCGAAATCCTTATTCATCTGTGCGGCCCCATGGCGCAGCAGAGACACGAGAACAAAGACGGTGCATGGCGATGGGAAGCCAGGGAACAGTGGTGCCTTCCGCCAGGTGACTGGACGGCAGATGGTGACTACTTGGAAGCAATCCGCTTCGCGCGGATGGTCGCCCTTACAGAAGGCAAAGCGTGGCGTTTCCTGGTGCAGCGCGCCGAGTGGGGAGAGGAGTTGATACGGAATGACCGCGTTTGGTGCGCGGTTGAAGCTCTTGCTGCGGAGCTGAAACGGCATCCCGTAATCGAGGGCCACGACGCGATAGAGCTAATGCGTGACGCATACGGCGAGCCATGGCAACCCGCGCCGTTTTACCACTTGGGCCGCCAATGGCGACGGCGGTTTATGGTGGCCCACACAAGTACATGAAAGAAAGGGGCGGCTGATGCTGCTTGACGTTCTGGCCAAGGTGGACGCGCTCTTCTGGCCGTGCCGGTTCGCGGGCGACGAGGCCCGGCAGGCGGTGGCCGAGCTGCGGGCCGAGTACCGCGAGCTGGGGCTCGTCTGGCGGGTCGGCGGTGACGCGGCGGCCCGGCAGGCGGGTCTGCGGGAGCTTGACGCCCTGGCGGCCGCCGGCCGGCTGATCGTCACCCGCACCCCCGGCCGGCAGTCGGTTTTCGTCCGCCTGCCCGCCGCCGTGGATACTGAGCTTCGCCGCCAGGTCTGCCTGGCCGACTACGACGCCGCCCTGGGGCTGCTGGGCTGGCTCGGGAGCGAGATCGACGCCGGGCACGGCCTGGGCCACGGCGGGCGAACCTGGGTCCGGGAAACCCGCCTGGCCGGCGTGGAGTACGGCGGGCCCGACTGCGGGCGGATCCTGGGCGCGCAGGCCGAGTGTATGCTGCCCCTGCTGGTGCGTGGCCTGGCCGACAGCAACGCGGATAGCCTGGGGCGGGTCTGGTACGCCCTGGAGCCCGCCGGCGAGCCCCTGGCGGCCGAGATGATCGAGGCCGACCGGCACCCGGCCCGGCTGGAGCCTGACGCGGGCGCCCGCCGTGGCTACCTGGCGACCATGGACTGGGCCCTGGCCCGGCTGGAAGGGCTCAGAGCCCGCAATGCGCGGGAGATCGGCCCGGTACCGATGCCCGCTGGCGTGTAACGGGGTCACTGTGAGCCCGTCTTGAGCAAAGGAGACCCATGGACACCGGCTTCAAAGTCAAGGCCCTGTTCTTCGACCGCCAGGCGGTGCAAAGCGCCACTGACCGGGCCAGCCGGAAGGTACTCAGCCGGTTCGGCGCCTTCGTGCGGACCACGGCCCGCAACAGCATTCGCAGGCGCAAGAAGCCCGCGCCGCCGGGTCAGCCGCCAAGTAGCCATATGGGGCATCTCAAGCGGCTGATCTTCTTCAGCTACGACCCCGGCAAGCGCAACGTGGTCATCGGCCCGACGCCCCTGCGGTCGGTGGCCGAGGCCCCGCCGCTGCTGGAGTACGGCGGCGCAACGACCCTCAAGCGGCGCGGCAAGTCAAAGCGGGCCGTCTACAGGCCGCGCCCCTTCATGGGCCCGGCCTTCGAGAAGGAAAAGGCCAAGCTGCCCGCCCTGTGGGCCGGTAGCGTCAAGAGATAGGAGCCCCCCATGGTAGCCATGATCGAACCCGCCCGCCGCGATGCCCTGGCCGCCGGCGGGGCGCTGCTGACCTATGACGACGTGGCCCAACACCTGCGCGTCACCCGGCGGACGGTGGAGGGCCTGGTCGCCTCTGGCGAGCTGCCCAGCGTGGCCATCGGCCGGCTTCGGCGGTTTCGGCCGGCTGACCTGCTGGCCTTCATCGAGGCCCGGACCTGCACGGCGACAGGCTGAGTAGCCATAGGAAACTGTCCTGATTTTCGCCAGGAAAAAGGTTGACGGGCGGCGCGAGTGGGTTTAGATTCGGTCTTCAGAGCGCCCAACGCGGGCGCGTAAAGCGGGCCGGCGGTGTTGCAAGCACCCCGGCCCATGGGTCGAACCTAAGATGGAGGTTCAACCGTGGACCAGTCTACTCACTCCGCGCCGTCCTGTCAGCCCCAAACTTCCCCGACCGAGCAGCAGCCGAAGCCGCCCGTCCTGCCGTTCACGCCGCCCTGTGACCCGGTGGAGTTCTTCCAACTGGTGTCCGCTATGGAGGCGGTCGCCAGGGATATCCTCAGCCAGATTGACGAGCTGACGGCGGACTACGACCGGGCACAGGCCATCGCAGAGGACGGGACGTACCGCGAGAAGGTCCTGCGTAATGACCGGTGGGCGAATCTGCTACTCGAAGCCCATGAGCACGCCCAGGGCCTTGGCGACGCGCTGCTGAACGCGCGGGGTTGCGTCTCGCCCGTGGCGGTGTACGAGGCGAAGCGCCGGCCGCTTGAGCGCGAGTCGTGACCCATGGCGGCACAACTCGACCTGGCGGCCGAGGTCCTGGCTGAAGCCCTGGACGCCGGATGGCATGTCAGGAAGGTGCAGATTGCGTCCACCGGGACGGTCTACGTCTCCCTGCGGTACAATGGCGAGTACAAGCTGAAGGTCCGCATCGCGGACCACAGGAGCCAGAACTGGCACCCGCATCCGGAATATCGTGTGCCGATCTACGTTCACCGGAACTGGCAGGCAAACCTGGCATGGGCCATTCGCAGGCTGCACGACGTGCCGGCCGAGCTTGAAAGGAGCGCCGCCCTTGGCGGGACTGACGACGACGGGCAACGGCCTGCGGCGGATCGACTTCACGCTGAATGGTCAGCGGCGGTTCATCCGGCTTGGGCGGATGCCGGCCAAGCAGGCCGAGCAGGTGCAGCGGTTTGTTGAGGACCTGGCGTTCGCCAGGGCCTCGGGCGGGACGCCCAAGCCGGCCACCGCCGACTGGCTGGCGTCCATCGACCCGGCCTTGCATGATCGGCTGTCGCGGGCGGGGCTGATCGAGCCCCCCCCGGCCGCCGTTCCGCTGCGGCTGGGCCCCTGGCTGGCCGCCTACGTCCAGGGCCGGCAGGACGTGAAGGCGAGTACCGCCACGGTCTACGGGCACACCCGCCGCTGCCTGCTGGCGTTCTTCGGCGAGGCCCGTTCCATGGACACCATCACGCCCGGCGATGCCGACGCCTTCCGCGTCCACCTGAAGACCGCCGAGGGCCTGGCCGAGAACACCATCCGCCGGCGGCTGGGGATTGCCAAGCAGTTCTTCCGGGCGGCCGTCCGCAAGCGGCTGCTGGGCGCGAACCCCTTTGACGGTCAGGCTACCGTGGTGCGAGAGAACCCGACCCGCTTCCACTTCGTCACCCGCGAGCAGGCCGCCGCCGTGCTCGATGCCTGCCCGGATGCCCAGTGGCGCCTGATATTCGCTCTGGCCCGCTTCGGCGGCCTGCGGTGCCCCTCCGAAATCCTGGCCCTGACCTGGGCCGATGTGAACTGGGAGAAGGCCCGCTTCACCGTCCACGCCAGCAAGACCGAGCACCACGCCGACGGCGGCGAGCGGCTGGTGCCGATCTTCCCCGAGCTGCTGCCGTACCTGCGGGAGTGCTTCGAGCTGGCCGAGCCTGGGGCCGTGCACGTCGTCACCCGCTACCGCGACCCTGGCCAGAACCTGCGGACGCAGCTGGGCAAGATCATCCGCCGGGCGGGCCTGAAGCCCTGGCCGAAGCTATGGCAGAATCTGCGGTCCACCCGGCAGACCGAGCTATGCGAGGAATTCCCGACGCACGTTGTCTGCGAGTGGATCGGCAACAGCCCCCAGGTGGCGGCCAAGCACTACCTGCAGACGACCGAGGATCATTTCACGCGGGCCATCGGGCAGGCGCATCAAAATGCGCATCATCAGGCGCATCGAAATGCGCATCCGAACATCCCCGCAACGATCCGCACTGAGCCGAAAGCAGCCACGGCCGAAGAATGTAAACCACTGGAAGCTGGAAACTTGGGCGCAACGCTTTGTAACAGCGCGCACCGCTCCGGGGGCGGCTTAGATAATGGGGACTGGGCGATACTGGACTCGAACCAGTGACCTCACGGGTGTGATCCGTGCGCTCTAACCAACTGAGCTAATCGCCCGTCTGCGCCGGGGGGCCGGCGGGATTGTCTTTCTTACCGATCGGGCGGCGGCTTGTCAAGCCTTAGCGGACCGGCAGAACGGGATTACTTGGTGGGTTCCTCGTGGCTGGCCTGGTGGGTGGCGTCGGGGGCCTGGCGGGCGGCCTGGTCGGTCTCGTCGATTTCGTCCTTGACGCCCTTGAGGCCCTTTTTGAACTCGATGAGTCCGCGGCCGAGGTCGCGACCCACGTCGGGCAGGCGGCGGCCGAAGAGCAGCACGGCGGCCACGCCGATGAGGATCCATTCGGGCAGTCCGATGTTGAGAAACGCCAGCGTCGTCATAAGCGGTCTCCCGGGACAGGGTCGCTTCATTGTACCGCACGGCGGGCGGCAACACCAAGAAATCCGCTAGCGGGTCAGTTCGCGCAGGACGTCGCGGGCGGTGGTGAAGTCCTCGGGCAGCGGGGCCTGCAGGCGGAGCTGTTTGAGCGTGCGGGGGTGCTGGAACTCGATCTCGAAGGCGTGCAGGGCCTGGCGGGTGATGATGGGCCCCTCGGCGAGGTCGGGCCGACCCTCGAGCTGGCTGCGGTAGATGGGCCCGCCGCCGTAGAGGCTGTCGCCGACCATGGGGTGGCCGAGGTAGCTGCAGTGGACGCGGAGCTGGTGCGTTCGGCCGGTCTGGGGGCGCAGCTCGACGAGGGTGAAGGGCGGCTTGCCGGTGGCGCCCCCGCCGAGCCGCTCGCGGACGATGTAGTGGGTGACGGCCGACTTGCTGGTGGCGGCGAAGGGCCGGCCTGTGCGGCGGTCGACGGCGTACTTCTCGCGGATGCGCGGGTGCTGGCCGATGGGCAGGTCGATGACGTCCTCGTCGAGCTCCATGTGGCCGTGGACGATGGCCATGTAGACCTTGTGGATGCGGCGGAGCTCGAACTGGCGTCCGAGCCGCCACAGGGCCAGCTCGCTCTTGGCCAGCAGCATGACGCCGGTGGTATCGCGGTCGAGGCGGTGGACGATGCCGGGGCGGTAGGCCTCGTCACGGACGGGCAGGTCGCCGATGTGGCCCTGGTGCTGCTGGAAGTAGTAGGCCAGGGCGTTGAGCAGCGTGCCCGACCAGTTGCCCCGGGCCGGGTGGACGATCAGGCCGGCCTGCTTGTTGACGGCGATGATGTCGTCGTCCTCGTAGACCACGTCGACGGGGATGGGCTCGGGGGGGATGGTCTTCTTCTCGGGCTCGGGCAGCAGCAGGTCGATGGTGTCGCCGGGCTTGAGGGTGTAGCTGGGCTTGACCTCCCGGCCATTGACGGTGACGGCGCCCTCCTTGATGAACCGCTGGAGGGAGTTTCGGCTGACCTGCCCGCCGATGCGCCCGGCGAGGTACTTGTCCAGCCGGCCGCTCTGGCGGGTCCGGCGGATCTGGATGCGAATGCGCTGGAGGCCATCCTCCTCGGCCTGCTCGACCTGCTCGAGGCCCTCGGTGCCCTCGATCTCGATCGGGCGGGGCGCAGCGTCGTCGGCGGGCTCGAGGGCCTCGTCGAGTTCGTCGAAGGCTTCGGAGGGGTCGCTCATGCCATTGGGTACGGCCAGGAGGGCCCGCGCGTTCGGCCCGCGCGGCAACGAACGCAGGCAGAGGAGCCGCCCCCTCAAGGGAGGCGGTCCTCTGCCTGCGCAGGAGTGCTGCAGCAGACGTTAATGCGTTAACGGGTTAATGCGTCAGCGGGAACGTGCGGCGACGCACCGGCAGACACCCATGCCCTCAGTGCAGCTCTAACGACGTCGGTTGCCGGGCCTCGCGGGGCTCGACCCGGCCTACGGGCTTGGCTGCCTTCGCGTTAACGCATTAACGCATTGACGCGTTAACGCCCTCACGCCTTGACCATATCCAGGGCGAGGGTGGCGGCGCTGGCGGCGTCGGCGGCGTAGCCGTGGGCGCCGATCTCGTCGGCGTAGGCCTGCGTGACGGGGGCGCCGCCGATCATGGTCTTGATCGACAGGCCCGAGTCCTTGACGGCCTTGACGACGTCGGCCATCTGGGGCATGGTCGTGGTCAGCAGGGCGCTCATGGCGATGATCTGGGCGCCATTGGCCTTGGCCTGCTCGACGAACTTCTCGGGGGTCACGTCGATGCCGAGGTCGACCACCTGCAGGCCGGCGCCCTGCATGAGCATGGCGACGAGGTTCTTGCCGATGTCGTGCAGGTCGCCCTTGACGGTGCCGATGACGACGGTGCCGGCGGGCTTGACGCCGGTGGCCTTGAGCTCGGGCTCGAGCACGGCCAGGCCGCTCTTCATCGCGCGGGCGGCAATGAGGACCTCGGGGACGAAGACCTCGTTCTTCTTGAACTTCTCACCAATGACGCTCATGCCCGCGACGAGACCCTTGTTGAGGATCTCCTCGGGGGCGACCTTCTCTTCGAGGGCCTGGCGGGTAATCTGTTCGGTAGTGTTGCGGTCGCCCTTGATGACAGCGGCGGCAAGAGCCTGCAAGTCGGCCATGATTCCTAACCTTTCACCTGAAAAGTCCCAACCTTCGGGCCCGCTCGGGGGCCCGTCGTGCTCTGGTCACAGGCTGGCGAGGCGGCGCCAGCCACAAATGGATCGTCCTATTCGCCCGGGGCCTCGGGGGCGGCGGGCATCTCGGCCGGGGCCTCGGGAGCCTCGGGGGCGGCCGGGGCGGTCGTCGGCAGGTTCAGCGGCTCGGCGAGTTGGCTGAGGCGATCGAGCCGCTCGCTGGCCCGGCCCGCGGACACGGGCGCCGACGCGCTTAAGGCGATGGCCGACCGGTAGTGTCCCTCGGCGGCGTCGAGTTCGCCCCGCATCTCGGCCAGCAGGCCCAGGCCCAGCTGCGCCCGGGCGGCGGCCGATGGCAGATCGCCCGCCTCGGCCAGGCCAGCCTGGAGCGCCTGGGCAGCCTCGGCGGCCAGTTGCTCGCGCTGCTCGCTCGACAGTTCGCCGTAGCGGGCGACCAGGTCTTCATAGGCCATCATGCCCGCCTGCGTCCAGGCCCAGGCGGCCAGCTCGTCGTCGCCGGTCTCGCCGGCCAGCGTCCGCAGGGCCAGGCGGGCCTCGGCGTCGCCGGCGGGCCGATCGCTGTAGCCGTAGAAGTTCTGCAGCTCGATGCTGCGGGCCGTCCGGCGGTTGTGGATGATCACGAGGATCAGCGCAATCACCAGCACCAGCAGGGCGATCCCCATCAGGACCGTCTTGAAGTGCTCGCGGACGTAGACCTCGGCCTTGCCCAGATCTTTGGCCAGTTCGTTCTCTTGCAGTTCGTGTCGCCGTTCGGCCTTCAAGGCAGTGCCTCCGACCGCTTAGCGGTCAAGCGGGACCTCCACGGTGCCTACCGGGAAGGTCTCCATACGAATCTCGGTGCCGGACCATCGCCCGTCTGTGACCTGGATCACACTGCGCTCGCGATCCTTGCGGAAATCGAGGTAGAGTTTCCCCTGGATCATCCGCTCGGTCTCCTGGACCCAGCCGTGGATGGGCATCTCGCGGCGGTAGAAACGCCCCACCGCCCATTTGTCGGCCCGGCCCGTGTAGTAGTGGACCACCCAGCGGGTGCCCCCGGTGGCGATCGAGCGGGACTCCTTCTGCGCCAGCTCAAAGCCGATGGGCACCGGCAGGTCCGGGATCGGCGGGCGCCGCTGGGCGACCAGCTCGATCGGCGCCGCTGGCCGGGCCGAGCCCGCCGCCTGCGCCTGGCCACTCGTTCGCGGGGCGTCGCAGCCAGGCAGGCCCGCCAGGGCCACCAGCACCAGGGCCAGTCCGATTCTTTTCATGGTCACGCACTCCGTTGCGTTGCCGGGACGGGCCCTCCGGGCCGAATGCGCTAGTTTGGCCAGCCCGCCGCCATTGTCAAGGACGTAGAGGAAGGGAATTCCGCATTTCTCCTTCATCGGCCCGCCCCGGCGCTGGCCGTGAGGGATTGTGGCGACCCCCAAGGCCGGTGAACCGCTCGGCTCGGACAGTCGGTAGAATGGGCGTAGACAAAGACAGGAAAGGACGCCCCCCGTGAATCAAACGTTCCCCTGGCTGCTCTCACTGGTGTTGGCCGTGTCGTCGATGGATCTGGGCCTGGCCCCGGCCGGGGTGCCGACGCTGGAGGCCCCCGCCACCACGCAGGCGGCCTCGCCCGCCCTGTCGGCCGAGGCCTTCCGAGCCCACACGCAGTTCCTGGCCGACCCCGCTCGCCAGGGCCGATTCACCGGCTCGCCCGGCAACGACGAGGCGGCCCGGTACATCATCGAGCAGTTCCGCCAGGCTGGCCTGGAGCCTGGCGGCGACGACGGCGGCTGGGAGCAGCCCTTCCTCGTGCCCATGCTCCGCCAGTGGGCCGAGGGCACCGAGTTGAGCCTCGACGGCCAGGCGCTGGCCCTGGGCGAGGAGTGCGCCCCGCTGGCCGCCGGCGGCGAGGGCCGATTCGCCGGCCCGGTCGTCTTCGCCGGCTACGGCATCCGCAACGAGCAGGCGGGCTACGACGACTACGCCGGCCTCGACGTGCGGGGGGCCGTGGTGATGATCCTCCGCGGCGAGCCTCTCGACGGGCAGGGCCGAAGTTTGTGGCAGGACCAGGGCCTGTCCCGCCACGCCGGCACAGCCCGCAAGCTCCGCACCGCCGCCCGGGCCGGGGCCTCGGCCGTGCTGCTGGTCACGCCGCCTGCGCCGGACGAGCCGGAGATCCTCGCCAGCCCCGTCGGCCAGGGCGAAGGGCCCCTGCCGGCGATGCGGATCAGCCTGCAGCAGGCCGACACACTGCTCTCGGCCGGGGCCGGACGGCACGACGCTGGCCAGGTGGCTCGCCCGCCAGGGGCGGACGGGCAAACCCGACTCGCGGGCCCTGCCCGCCCGGGCGGCCGGGCGGGTGAAGCTGGAACTGGGCCGGGCGGAGAACATCATCGGCGTGCTGCCGGCCAGCGAGGGCCCCGGCGACCGCGTGATCGTCCTGGGCGCCCACTACGACCACGTGGGCGACACGGGCCTGTTCGCCATGGACCGGGGCCTGGGCGTTCGGCCCGGCGCGGACGACAACGCCAGCGGCACGGCCCTGCTGCTGATGCTGGCCGAGGCCCTGGCCGAGTCGCCCCGCGACCACACGCTGGTGTTCGTCGCCTTCGACGCCGAGGAGCTGGGCCTGTTCGGCTCGCGGTACTACGCCGAGCACCCGGCCCGCCCGCTGGCCCGGACGCTGGTGATGCTCAACTTCGACATGGTGGGCCGACTCCGCGACGACCGGCTCACCGTGATGGGGGCCATCCGCGACGAGCCCTTCGCCCAGGCCCTCCAGGCCGCCGACGACCAGGGCCTGACGCTCCGCCGGCGGTGGTTCACGCCGGCCGGCAGCGACGACCTGGCCTTTCGCCTGGCCGGCGTGCCGACGCTGTTCTTCCACACGGGCGTCCACGACGAGTACCACCGCCGCAGCGATCGGCCTGACACGCTCAACGCCGCCGGGGCGGCGCGGGTAGCCAGGCTGGCCGCCTCGGTGGTCGAGCAGCTCGACCGCTACGAGGGCCCGCTCCGCGACGCCACGCCCGCCCCGACCGCTCAGCCCGACCGCGCCTTCCTGGGCGTCACGCTGACCCAGGCCGCCCCCGGCGAGCCGCTGGAGGTCGGCCGGGTGGTGCCCGACAGCCCCGCCGACCGCGCCGGCCTGGCCAGCGGCGATCGGCTGGTCGCCCTGGACGCCGTGCCGGTGACCGGCGTCGCCTCCCTGTTGGCCGCCCTGGCCGAGGCCGACCCCGGCCAGACCGTCGAACTCACCCTCCAGCGCGACGGCCAACAGCAGACCGTCGAGGTCACCCTGGGCCATCGGCCAGACAAGCGATAGACCATTTGCCGATTGCGCCTGCGGGTCCCAAGGCGCCGCCGGCCCAAGCCCACGGATTGCCATCCGTGGGCATCGGGGCCAAGCCGTTGATCTTGAGGCACAGGGTGCCCGCAGGTCCGGGCGTAAGATGCTCTGGAGCGTTTGCCCAGCGGACGTGCGGGTACGTTGGGCCGCGGGGAACGGCCCGCCCCGATGCCCACCGAAGGCATTCGGTGGGCTTGGGCCGAAGCCCGCTTGCGCGGACCCGCAGGCGCGATCGGAAGAGGGTCTAGCTCTGTCGTACGCGATCCAAAGCGGCGTCAAGCCGCCGCACTCCAAAAGGGCGGTCCGCCCATCGCGCAGAGACACCCACCTGGCCCGGCATGGGCCACGTTGCCGCTTGTCCGGGCCGGGCGGGTCGTCTACACTCTTGCACCATGGCAACGAGCGATGCAGTAATCCTGATCGACCACGGCTCACCGGCCCCGCAGGCCCAGGCGGACCTGGAGGCGGTGGCCCAGATGGCGGCCCGGCAGCTGGGGCTGGCGGTTTACCCGGCCCATATGACGCTGGCCGAGCCCACGCTGGCCCAGGCCCTGGCCCAGGCGGCGGCGGCCGGGGCGCGGCGGGTCGTGGTGTGCCCCTACTTCCTCTCGGCCGGGCGGCACGCGGGGCGCGACATCCCCGAGCAGGTCCGCCAGGCGGCCGTCGACCACCCGGGCCTGACGGTGACGCTGTCGGCCCCCCTGGGCCCCGACGCGCTGCTGGCTGAGCTGGTCTGCAGGCGCGTGGAGCCGCTGCTGGGCGGCGGGCAGGGCGAATGATTCTCAGGCGTTTTGAGCGGACCTTCGGGCGGGTGCTGCTGGGCAAGCCCAATGGCCAGACCCCCCTTGACCTGCACGAGCAGGACGTGCCCGTGCCCCGGCTGGAGCCAACGTGGCATCGGCTGCGCGTGGCGATGCTGAGCGACCTGCATTTCGGGCGGTTCGTCGCCGAGGGCTACACGGGCCGAATCGTCCAGGCCGTCAACGCCCGGCAGGTGGACCTGGTCCTGCTGGCCGGCGACCTGGTGGACCGCCTGCCAAGCCAGCCCGCCCGCTG
>JAWLCG010000136.1:0-11660 GCA_041687295.1 Phycisphaerae bacterium
GCGTCTTCATGCACACCGGGCACCACATCGACCTGGCCGTCACCCTCCGCGATGGCCAGCGCGTCGCCCTGGTCCGCCGACGCCACGACGACCTGACCGTCGAGGTCGCCCGCACGCCCCTGCCGCCCGGGCCCGTCCGCCTGGAGGTCCAGAGCAACACCTGGGCGTACTTCTTCCTCGCCGGCCCTGCCGGTCAGGAGCCCGCACGCCTGGCCAAGGCCCAGAGCAAGTTCCTCAGCACCGAGTTCGCCGGCGGCTTCACCGGAATCTACCTGGCCCTCTACGCCACCGGCCACGGCCAACCCTGCGCCAATCCCGCCGACTTCGCCGGCTTCGATTACGCCCCTATGCCCGAGCCGCCAAAGTAGACCGCTCGCCCATAGAACCCGCAGCCCCCGAGGGGCCGAGCGAGCCCCGAAGGAGCGGCCCCTCTTCCGGCGTCGGATCGTCAGCCGCACCGGCCAATGGCGGCCCACGGCGCCAGCGCCGTATGGAGTGCGGCGGCCTGGACGCCGCTTTGGCTGGCTCTGCAACAGGGCTATCGGATGTGCGGGTGCACTGGGCCGCCACATCGACGGTTCAGCCACGAGTGCACACGGAAGGCATTCCGTGGGCTTGGGCCGGAGGCGCCTTGGGACCCACAGACGCAATCGGCAAATGGTCTACCGTGAGCCGTCCGGCCCCTGCCGGCCCGCCTTGGCCGCGTCGGGCAGCGGGCGTCGTCGCAGGAGGCGGGACAGGGCGAACAGGGCCGCCAGGACCAGGGCTGTGCCGACCAGTCCGGCCAGCGAGCCCCAGCCGTCGGGGCCGGCGGCGGCCTCGGCGGCGGCGGTGTCCTGCTCGAGCGGGGCCGCTCCCCAGGGGGCGTCCCGGCGGGTGTAGTCGGCCAGGGGCGACCAGCGGGCCTGCCAGTCGCTGACGGCCGACACCGGCGGGGCGGGCTCGGCCAGGACGTGGCCGCCGTCGGCGGCCGGCTGGTCGAGGGTCCACTCCAGCCCGTCGGGCTGGCCGCTGGCGAACCAGCTGACCACGCCGGCCAGCAGCCCCGCCGTAAGCAGCAGCGAGCCGGCCAGCGCGGGCCGACCCAGCCGACCAGGTCGCTCGGCCACCGCCAGGCCCACCGCCGCCGGGCGAACCTGCCGCAGGTACGCCAGCACCGAAAAGGTGATGAGCCCCTCGATCAGGCCGATCACCAGGTGCACGCCCACCATCAGGACCCAGAAGGTCCCCAAGTCCACTCGCAGCACGCCGGCGGCCGCCGCCTGCACGGGCACCAGGGCGGCCCCGGCCGAGACGCCGACCAGGCACGCCAGCCAGGCCGCCAGGTACTGCCGCATCGCCCCGGCCCGCTCGGGCGAGCCCAGCACCAGGCGGTAGAGCCCCCAGCCGGCCAGGCACGGCACGACGCCCATGTTGAGGATGTTACACCCCAGCGCCAGCAGCCCGCCGTCCTGGAACAGCAGGCACTGCACGATCAGGATGGCCGCCATCGCCACGATGCCGGCGGCCGGGCCCAGCAGGATCGCCAGCAGCACCCCCCCGCCGAGGTGTCCGCTGGTGCCGGGCAGGCCGGGCAGTGTGAAGTTGATCATCTGGGCCGCGAAAACGAACGCCCCCATCACGCCCATCAGCGGCAGCCGCTCGGCGTCGAGGGTCCGCCCGGATCGCCGGGCGGCCAGCGCCACAGCCGCCGCCGCCAGCGCCAGCGTCGCGCCCGCCACGGGCAGATTCAGCAGTTCGTTGGCCATGTGCATCGCGAACAACATGAACATCTCCTTCAGGACTGCGTCAGGCCCCCCGGCGTCGGGCGGTGAGCTTCCCGGCCACCGCCAGCAATAGCATAACGCCACCACACCCCAGAACAAGAGGCAGCCACCGTCGCGAACGCTGTCCCGCAACGCCGGGCAGGGCGGAGGAGGGCGAGTCAGTCAGGGCGATCTCGACCTGGTACTTGCTCGTGGCGGTGACGCGGACGGCCGGGTCGATGCGGGTCAGGACGGCGGCGATGTCGGCGGCGGTGGCGTTGGTGATGATGCGGACGTGGCTGCGACCCTGGGGGTCGGTGGAGTCGACGAGGATGTCTTTGACGCCGCCGGCCTGACGCAGGCCCTGGAGCAGCGTGCTGAGGCGGTCGAAGGGGAACTTGTGGGCGACCAGCTCGATCTGCTGGCCGCCGCGCTGGTCGACGTCGGTCAGCCAGTGCTCGCCGATGCGTCCGATGGCCTGCTGGAGGGCCTGCTGGGTGGCGGCAGTGGTCGCCTTGCGGGTGGCCGACGGCTGGGCGCGGTCGGCGGCGGTGGTGTTGACGACCTCGCTGGCGATCAGGCGGGCGGTGTCGGCGGCGATGACCTTGACGATGCCGGTGGCGTCCACGCGGTGCAGCTGGAGGCCGTAGATCTCTTGCGGCGGGTGCTGCACACCCTCGACGGCCACCACCACGAGATAGTCGGCGCCGACCTCGCGGGCGATCAGGGCGGCGGCCTGGGGGTCCAGGTCGCTGCGGGCGGCCCGCTCGGCGTCGCGGCGCTGGTTCTCGCTGAGCATGTCCAGGTCGATCACCGTCAGGCCCTTGCGGTCCAGCGCGCCCTGGATCTCCGCCGTCAGCCGCCGCTCGAAGGGCCGGCGGTCGACCGAGCCGACCACCATCAGCCGCGGATGGCCCTTGCGGCGGATCAGCGACTTCCAGGCCGCCACCCGCTCGTTGAGCGAGCCCCGCGAGATCACCGCCTCGACCCGGACGGTGTAGAGCCCCTCCTGGTCGGGGTTCTCCTGCACGACGCGGTAGGTCTCCACCAGGCCGGCGGTCTGGGTGTAGATCACGTCGCGGATGAGCTGGAAGTCCCGCGTCTCGCTCAGCGAGGCCACCTCCACGCCGCCGCCGGTCTCGACGGCCCGGCGCAGGGCGTCCTCGATGGCCGCCTCGCGGGCATTGGGCAACTCGACCGGCGCCTGCCCGGTCGCCGTCACCTTCACCCGCTCATCCTGCGCCCCGGCCGGGGCCGAGACCGCCAGCAGCACCAGCAGCCAGTAAATCCGCTTCATCGCCACCTCGTCGCTTGGGCCCACTGTCTGGGACCGGCCGATTCGAATCGCTCGGTGCCATGGCTGCGCTTCGCGCAACCATGCGGGTGCCCGCCGGCAGCATGGCTGCAGACGGCGCAACCATGGCACCCACCATTGAACGGTCGCCTACTCGACGACGATCCGCGTTTCGGTCTGCTGGACCGTCTCGTTCGTGTGCCGCTCGATCGTCTGGCAGTCCTGGGCACAACCCGCCAGGGCCGCCGCCAGCACCACCGTCCACGCCAGGGCCATCAGGTATCGCATCGGTTCGCTCTCCAGTTGGGGTTGCGTCAGTCGAGGACGATCACGGTCGTCTGCTCGACGATCCGCTCGGTCTCCGTGCGGCGGTGGATGCCCGGGTCGTTCGGCAGCGCCGCCGGCGTGGTCGCGAAGCCGCCCGTCACGTAGCCGCTGTCCAGCGCCCCCATGCCGACCACGGTGATGACGCGGCGGTCGTGGTTCGTGCGGATCTGCTCGAAGTGCTCGCGGGTCCACGACTGGCCGTCGTAACGCTCGTCGCAGACGGTCTGGAGCGTGCGGACGACGTTGTCCAGCGTGACGCTCATCTGCACCTGCACGATGCCGTCGGGCTGGTAGCGCACCTCGCCGGTCCGCATGCCCCGCAGGGCGTGCTGAGTGGCCATGCGGATCTGGTCGCTGGTGGTGATGAAGTCCTCGACGGTGGTGCTGGCGGAGATCTGCAGGCCGTGGATCCGCTCGATGAGCTTGCGGTAGGCGTCCAACTCGGCGGCCCGCTTGGCCCGGAGCCGCTCGCGGGCGGGGTAGCGGCCATAGATGGCTGGCAGGTTCAGCGAGCGGGCCCCGTGGGTCACCAGCGGCTGCACGTAGACCAGCGAGGCCGGCTCGGGCATGTGGGTCTCGACGGTGGCGGCCCCCCAGCCCTCCTCGGTGATCACCTGCGTGCTGGTGGTCCGCTGGATCTCCTCGAAGCGGTCGCGGGTCCACTTCTGGCCGTCGTAGTGCTCGTCGCAGACGGTCTTGAGCGTGCGGACGACGGTCTCCAGCGTCGTGGCGGCCGTCACCTGGCAGGAGCCGTCGTCGTACCAGACCACGCTGTCAGGCTCGATGCGGACGCTGCGGATGAAGTGGTTCATCGCGCTGGCGATGCGGTCATTCTCGGTGGCGAAGTCCCGCACCGTGGTGGCCGAGTCGACCTGCAGGCCGAGCACGCGCTCGGCGAGCTTGCGGTAGGCGTCGGCCTCGGCGGCCCGCCGGGCCATCAGCTTCTGCTGCGGCGGCAGTTCCGCCCGCCCGATCCCCGTCCACGCCAGAGCCGCCAGGACGGCCACGATGATCATTCGCTGCATACGCATGGTTTTGCACTCCCTGTTCGATGGGCATCCGACCCGGCAGACCCCTGCCGTGGCCGATGGTACAGACGCGCGGACGGACTTGTCTTGCATGGAGTTCCAGGAAAAACACGTCGCCCCGGGCTCGGCGAAGAGCCCTCGTCAGTACCCCTGCTCTGTAGAATCTGGCTCTCATCCCAAATAGTTGGCGAGGAGACACTCTCCTGGGGCTCTGCCCCAGACCCCGGGATTTGCCGCATTGGGGCCCACCGGCAGGAGACCTGAGCGGTCCGTCGCCGGCGCCGGCCGGGATGGGGCGTGAGCCCACTCATGCCGGTGGGCCCAAAGCGATAAATCCCGGGGGTGCGGGGGCAGGGCCCCCGTGCTGTTGGGGCTCGCCGGCCGGCGCTGCGGGTCGTTGTTGGGCAGCAGGCGAAGCCCGCGCTGAGGTACGGCCGTCCCTTCATCACTCCGGGCCGGCCAGGCCGTCCAGGCTGACCATGCCGCCGCTGCGGCACTGGCCGGCCAGGGCGGGGGAGGGTCGGCAGGTGCGGACGAGCTGCTCGATCAGCTCGGCGGGCGAGAGATCCGGGTGGCGGGCCCAGACCATGGCGGCCACGCCCGAGGCGAAGGCGGCGGCACAGCTGGTGCCGGAGCGCATGGCCACCTCGCCGCGGCGTGGGATGCCCAGGATGAGCGTGCCGGGTGCGGCCAGGTCGACCGAGCGGGCGCCGTAGTTGGAGAATTCCCGCCACTGCCGGCCCCGCTCGTCCCAGGCCCGGCCGGGGCGCCCCTCGGCGTCGGCGGCCATCACACTCAGCACGTTGGGCCGGGGCAGGCAGGCGGGGAAGACGGACTGGCGGTCGAGGTCGAGCCGGTCGTTGCCGGCTGCGCAGACCAGCAGCACGCCCTGGCGTTCCAGGCGGTCCCACAGGGGCAGGCGGTTGAGCCGTTCGAGCTGCTCGGCCGTCACCGGCGCACCGAAGCTGCAGTTGACCACCCGGGCGCCGCGCGCGACGACGTATTCGATGGCCTCCAGAACAGCCGCCAGGTCGCCCTCGGCCCGCCAGGGGTCGGGGGCCGACCCGTCCGCCCGCAGGGCGACCGCGGCGACGAGGCGGACCTGGGGGCACAGGCCGATCAGGTCGTCGCGCCCGCCGGCCGGTCGCGAAGCCAGGATCGAGGCGATGAAGGTCCCGTGCTCGAAGGCCCCCCCGTCCGCCATCTCGGCCGAACCGAGGACGAAGTTGAAGCCCAGCCTGTCGTCGATGAGGCCATTGCCATCGTCGTCGATGCCGTTGCCGGCCAGCTCCCGCGCGTTGGGCAGCAGCGACTCGGCCAGCCGCGGGTCGGCCACGTCGAGGGCGGCGTCGACCAGCCCCACCACCGGCAGGGCCCGCAGGGCCAGCGTCCCGGCCACGTCGGCCCAGCCCAGGTCGACGCCAGGACAGTAGCGGTTCTGCAGGGGCCACTGGAGTCGGCCCAGGCGCGTGGGCGGCAGCGCGAAGGTGGAGAGTCGCAGGTTCTCGACGACGGCCGTCACGCCCGACGGCGCCCGGAGCCGTCCCAGCTGATCGGTCAGGGGGCCCTGCACATGGATGCGGACGGGCCTGGCGGTGGTCCCGTGGAAGACCAGCCACTCGCCGGCCGGCTCGGTGATCGCGGGCGACGGCAGCGGCGGCGGCGCCGACAGCCGACCCCGCTGAAGCTGCCGCCACTGGCCGAGGATGCGGTCATTCGCGCTCTGGGCCGCCGGCGCGACGGGGCCGATCTCGAAGGGCACCGGGGCCTCGGCCTCGGCCGTCTCGGCAAGCCATTCGGAAGTGACCTCCTGGGCGGGGGGCATGGAGCCGTGGGGCCCATCCACCCCCAGGCGCGGCGGGGCCGGGTCGGGCGGACGTACCGCCATCCAGGCCGCGCAGGCGATCAGCCCCACCCCCACCAGGGCCGCTGCGATCCATCCGAGCCTGGCCATCATCGCTCTTCCTGCAGGGGTTCGCGTCGGCTGCGGCGCCCCAGCAGTGCGATCAGCAGCGCCACCGACAGCAGCAGCGACGCCGAGGCCGAGATCAGCCAGGCGTAGTCCCGCCAGTGACGCCCCTGGGCCTGCTCCACCAGTCGCTGGCGGTCCAGTTGGTCCCAGTAGTCCGCACCGTCGTGCTGCACGGAGTAGGGCTCGATGCCGTGCGCCGGCGCGTCCGCTGGCCGGGGCGGCACGGTCCAGCTCCACAGGCCCAGCGCCACCGTCAGCGAGGCCGCCAGGGCCCAGGCGACCGCCAGGGGCCGCACGGTTCGGCGGGCCCGGCGGGCGGTGGCCGACCGGGCGGGGCCCGTCAGCTCGGCCAGCCATCGGCGGGCGTCGGCGTCCTGGGCGATCTGCGAGAGCAGCCGCTGCCGATCAGCCTTGCCCAACTCATCCGCCCGGCCCTCGGCCAACAGGGCCAGATGCTCCGGGTCGATCGCGTCGAGCTGTGCCGGGCCGGCCATCGCGCGCCGCATCAGGGCGACCATCGCCGTCCGTGTCATCGTATCGCTCATGTTCGGGCTCCCTCGGCCATCGCAGCGGGCGGAGTCGCAGGGGTCTGCTCGCCGCCCTCCCAGCACGACTGCCACACGGCCCCCCACACGGCCGACAGGGCCGGCGTCCACTCCACCCCCGCCTGCCGCACCACCGTCTGCCGCAGCCAATCGATCGCCGCCGCGAGCTGCCGGCTGCTCTTGGACTCCGACCAGCCCAGCATCGCCCCGGCCTGCTTCTGGCTCATTCCCTGGGCGTAGACCATGACCAGCAGGAACCGCCGCTCCGCGGAGAGCTGCCCGAAGGCCGTCGTCAGGGCCGTCTCCAACCGCCGGGCCATCTGATGCTCGTGGTGCAGCTGGTCGGGCGTGGCGGCGCGGACGTCGGCGAGGGGGACCTCCTCGACGCTCAGGAGCGGGCCCTGCACCGTCAGGCGCCGCGACCGCTGGATGGCCAGCCGACGGGCGATCGTGATGAGGTAGTTGACCAGCTTCACCAGCCCGCGGTAGCGGTGGATGCGGGCACGGTGTCGGCCATCGGCCAGGGGTGGGCTGGCCGGGTCGGCCTCCATCATCCGCGTCAGCGTCTCGGCCCAGAGGTCCTCGACGGCGAAGTCGGCCGTCGCCTGCCGCAGCAGGACGCGCTGCACATCAGGGCCCAGCTCCGCCTCAAGCGTCTGCCAGGCGGAGCCCAGCCGATCGCCAGCCGCCCCGCCGAGGTAGAGATCCACGGGGAATCGGGGCCGCTCCGACCCGACGTGCGCGGCGTAGGCCTGCAGCGGCCAGTCAACCTGTCGCCACCGCTGGCACGCTCGGGCGTACCATTGCCGCAATTGCTTACAGTGCCCCATGCGTCCAGAGTACCCCACAGTCAGGGGACCGGCAAGGCCCCGTCGGGCTCGGCCGAGGGGGCGGCCCGCTCCGCCAGGCGCCGGTTGAGCCGCTGCATCGCGGCGGCCACACGTTGCAGATCGCCGGCCATCTGCTGGCACCCGACGGCCAGGCGTGCCGCCGAGTCTTCGTCCTCGGGGGCCGGGGCCGTGTCAGTCATCGCCGGCGCCGCCTCGTCCAGGGACGGGGCCTGCCACGGCTGACTGGTCGCCATCACGGGCTCCGGGCGCGGGGGCACCGCCGGCGGGACGATGGCCGATGCGGGCCTGGTGGAGGGCGGCGGCGACGCGTTTCCATACGTGCAGAGCGTCCACAGCGTGCCGCCGACGCCGAGGGCCAGGGCCAACGCCATAAGAGAGAAGGTGCGCATGGGTCAATCTCCGGTGGATTGAACATGGGTAACCCGGAACACCAGGCCGTCGACCTCCAGACAGAACCGTCCGCCGATGGCCTGGACCTGTCCGGAAGCCAGGCCCCGAGCGGCGAGGGCCTGCCGGGCCGCCTGGTCGATCTGGCGGTCCAGCCGGGCGGGCATGAGCACGGCCAGCCCTCCGCCGTCGTGCTCGACGCCGGCGAAGGCGGGCACCCGCTCGACCACCCGCAGCCGATTGGAGTAGCGCTCCTCGGGTTCCAGGCCCAGTGGAACGGCCTGCCAGCGGCCATCGCGGAAGACCAGCTCATTGCGGATCCGTTGGTCGGCCCCCAGCACGACCAGCTTCATGCCGCCGGCCTCCATCACACGGCGTCCGTCGGCGGGGCTGCCCCAGTCGATCCGGATCGGCGGATGGGACTCACCCTCGCGCTGGCCCGCCAGGTCGCCGTCGGGCTCCGGCGCCGGCGCGGGCCGATGACGGGCCTCCAGGTCGACCGGCGGGGACGCGGGTGGCGGCGGCTCGGCTTGCACGGGCGCGGGGGCCGGCTCGGATGGCCGGGCCAACGGCACGACCTCGACCTCGGCCGACGCCGGCACGGCCTGGGCTATCGGAAAGGCAGTCGGCCCCCACAGCAGCCAGACGTGCACCACCAGCGAGACCACCAACCCCAGGATGAAGGCTCCGCGCGACATGGTCAGCGTCCTCCTTCGGGCCGATCCGGCTGGGCCCCCAGCTGCACCCGCCGGCCCCGCTGGTGCAGCTCGCTCCAGGCCTGCATGACGCGGTGGTGGCGGATGCCCTCCTCGGCCGCCACCAGCAGCACGACCTGCCCCGGCGGCAGGGCGGCGTGCAGGGCGTCGGCGTCGGCGAACTCTCGGCCGTCCCCGTCGGGCCTCGCCAGGGCCAGGTGGCCCTCCGCGACGGCCACCAGGGCCGTCCCGTCGAGGCGGACGTCGCTGAGCCCCCCGCCGGCGATCCGGGCCGGGGCCGACTCCATCGCGCCGATCGGCAGCGATTGGCTCAGCAGCACGATGGTGCCGCAGAGCAGGATGAACAGCAGGTCGATGAAGCTGCGCGTCAGCACGGCTCGCCGTCCTGCCCGCCGGCCAGGGCGTCCAGCACGTGCCGGGCCACCAGGGCCGTGATGGCCACCGCCAGCCCGGCGACCGTCGTGAAGCAGGCCACCGCCAGGCCCGCCCCGGCCGACTCGGCGGTGATGCGCCCGCCGGTCAGGCCGAAACTCTGTACCACGCCGATGACCGTGCCGAGCAGGCCGAGGCTGGGGGGCACCTCCTCAAAGAACACCAGGGCCCGCCGGTGCCACAGCAGCCGGCGCCGAGGCACCGGCCGCCGCAGCATCCAGCGACGGACCCCCACCGTCCAGAACCGCTCGATCAGCACCGCCAGCAGCCCGGCCGAGCACGCCATCAGGGGCCACATCATCGCCCCGCCCTGCCGCACGTAGTCCTGCAGGCCGCTCACGAGGGGCCCCCGGCCAGGAAGCCGCTGTAGTCGATCTGGCGGAGCATCCGCAGGGTCCGGTCGCGCAGCAGCGGCAGCGTCCGCTGCCGCCCGCGCTCGAACTCGTTGCCGGCTGGGCCCTCCGCCTCGCCCGCGCGGGCGCCGGCCGGCTGGGGCAGCGGCGGCAGGGCGAACTCATGCCGCATCGCCAGGGTCTCCAGGCGCAGCTGAAGCAGGTCGAGCCGGTCCTGCACGCTCATCTGCTCGGCGTGCACAGTGGCCGCCTCCCGCCCGGCGGTGAGTGCCTCGGCCGCCTGGCGGTCGAGCTGCTCGAGCTGGGTGTGCAGCTGGTTGCGCTGCTGCACGAGCCGGTAGAACTCCTTGCGCGGGCTCTGCTCGGCCCGGGCCACCGTGCACAGGGCGCCGACAGCGAGAACGACGGCAATGGCTGAACGAGTCATGGCTGCTTCGCTCCTTCCTGTCCGAGTCGGTCCAGTCGGCCCGCCAGTTCGGCGTCCACCTGCGTGGCCACCAGCGGCGAGCCCTCGGCCTGGCCGACCGCCTGGACGGCGTCCACCTCGGCCTCCAGGTCGAGCATGCGGACCTGGAGGGTCTGCTCGATCTGCGTGTTGAACTGCCCCAGCTGCTGCTGCAGCGCTGTCATGTCCTGGGCCAGCCCCGCCAGTCCCTCACCCGCCTGGCCGAGGCCCTGCACGGTCCGCAGCATCTTCTGGGCGCCGTCGACGGTACGGATCAGCTCGCGGTAGTCGCGGAGGTTGGCGGCGGTGGACTCGAACTGGGCGAAGAGCACCTCGGTGCCCATCAGCAGCTGCTGGTGGGCCAGGGCCGCGTCGTCGAGGACCCGCAGGACGCTGCGCCACAGCTTGCGCTGGTCGGGGGAGAGCTGGCGCTGCATCATGCGGATCTGCGCGAGCTGCCGGATCGTGCGGTAGTGGGCCACCAGGCGCTGCTTGCGGTGCGGGTCGGCCTCGGCGGCGATGCGCTGGGCAATGCCGTCCAGCAGGGCCTCATACCGAGCATCCAGCTTGCCCTCGGTGTCGCCCCCTGAAGCCTCCACCGCCTGGGCCAGCCGGGTGCGAACCGCCCCGATCTGCTCGGCCAGGTAGTCCTGGCCCTCCCACATCGCGCCCAGGACGCGGTCACGCGCTGCCAGCACCCCCTCGACCGCCCCGGCACAGAGCTCGACGGCCTCGTCGGCCCGCTCCTGGTCCAGCAGTGTCTCGGCCCGCTCGACGCTGCGGACGAACTCCTGGAGGCTGCCGCCCATCTCCTGCTGGAGCGGACTGAGAGAGGCCTCCAGCTCGACGACCACGTGCTCGAAGTCGTAGCCCTTGAAGGCGTCGTGGCCGCTGGGGCGCGTCGTCTGCCCGCCCACCTCGAGGGCTGAGCTGGCCAGGCAGATCAGAAGAACCACGGTTCTGCGCACGGTCATGGTGTCGCCTCCTCTGTCGCCGCGAGCATGGGCACCTCCAGCGAGAGGCTCTCCTGGGCCTGCCGGCGCACCTGTCGGTTCAACCGGGGGTCTTCGATGGCCGCCCACTGCCGGCTGGCCTGGTCGGCCTGGCCCTGCATCATGGCCTGGGCCCCCGCCGAGAGGCGCTGAAGGCCCTGGACCTGGCGCCGCTGCTCGTAGGTCTGTGCCTGCCCGGCCGCCCGTTCGATGTGGAGGTCAGCCTCGGTGAGATCGCCCGCCTGCAGCGCCTCGACCGACGCCGCCAGCGACTGATCGAAGCCCATCGTCGCCCGGGGGCTGGTGCACCCCCCCGCGCCGATCGCCAGCAGGACGAGCACCACGCCCGCCGCCGGCACCGTCCATCGCGTTCGCGCATCCATCGGCATCTCCTTCCGCAGTAGGTTGGGTCGCGGAGCATCCGCACCTGTTCAGACCCGGACGCGGGGGAGACTTGCAGGGAGAAATCGAAAAAACGCGGGGGTTCTGGGCCGAGCTCACCCATCGGACGAAGGTGGGGCTTCGCTGACGCTGCGCCCCAGCCTACGAAGACGGCCCGCGCGTAGGCTGGGG
>JAWLCG010000137.1:0-11650 GCA_041687295.1 Phycisphaerae bacterium
GGGAGAAGCGCCGCATCGGACAGCCTCACCCAGCCGGACTGCGTCCGGCCTACAGGGCGGGGCGCTACCGCCGGCCGATGCGCCAGGCGGAGCGGAAGGTTCGGCTGGCGCCGGGGGGCAGGGCCACGGGCGTGAACAGGTGCTGCATCTGGATCATCCAGCCTGTGAGGCGCATCTCGACGGCGTCGACCTCGGCGGGGTCGAAGGCGCCCTCGATCACCAGGTCGTGCTCGGCCGAGACGAGCCGCCAGCCGCCGGCCGGGCGGGCGGGACCGGCGAAGGGGACTTCGCGGGCGGGTCGGCGGTCGGGGTTGATCGGCTGGGCGGACCACTGGCCCTGCCCGTCGCGCAGCTCCAGCACCGCGTCCTGGCCGAGGGCGGCCAGTGACCAGGCGGGGTTGACCATCGGCGTCAGTTCGACGGGGGCTTGGCCGGTGTTGGTCACCGTGTGCTCGGCGGTCAGCTCGGCTCCGGCCAGGCGGTACTCCGTGCGGACCTGCAGGCCGGCGTCGAGGTCGGCCTGGATCGTGGCGGCCTGGGGCGAGCGGGCCTGCACGGTGTATTCCTCGACGGCCCCGGGGCCCAGACGGCGGGCCTGGACGCTGAAGTCGTACCCGTCGGAGAAGGGCGCCGAGTGGACCGACTGGTGCATGCTGGGCACCGCCAACAGGGCCAGGCCGTCCTGCTTGCGGGTGAGGCTGTAGGTCCGCCCGCCCATCTCGGGCACGACGACGGCCTGCAGGGCATCGCTCTGGAGCACGACGGCCGGCCAGTCGCGGCCGAACAGCCGACCGAAACTCTCCGGCGCCCCCACGTCCTCTCGCAGGAACGGCGCATCGTGGGCCAGGGCGGCCTCGACGAAGCGGTCGCGCAGGGCGGCGTCCACCGGCGGATGCAGGCGGAGCACGTCGCCCTCCAGGCGGTACTCGTGGTCGCGGTGGAGCAGGCGGGCGAGCATCTCAGTGGAGCGCTCGGCGAAGACCCGCCGGCCATGCTCGCGGGTGTCGGCGGAGGCCTCGGCCTGGTCCCACAGCTGGCGCGACCGCTCGAGCACCTCGGGCGTGTACAGCTCGTCGATGCGGCTCATGCCGAAGCGCGGCATGTGCACGCCGGCGTCCACCCGCTGCTGGAGCAGGTCGAGGTACTCCAGGATCGGCCCAGCGGCCGCGGGGCCATAGACGCCCCGGGCCCACTCGCGCATCAGGGCGGAGACGTCCTGGTCGGGCTGCCACAGCAGGCGGCTCTGGAGGTACTGGCGAAGGTGCTCGAACTGCCCGCCCCGGCAGGCGCTGCCCTGGCAGAACATGCCGTCGACGCCGATGTCGCGGTAGGTGCGGATGTCCTGGCCGATGCGGTGGAAGTTGGGCGTGGTCAGCAGGTACTGGTAGTAGTCGACGTAGTAGTCCCAGATGAGGATGTGCTCGGCCCGCTGCTTCCAGCGGCGCAGGCGGTCGAGGAACTGCGCATTCAAATCGCAGCCGTCCAGCGGATGCGTGAAGCAGCCCTGGTTGTGGCACAGGACGATCAGCACGTTGTCGCGGGCGTGCACCTGCGCGGGCGGTTCGAGCGACCAGGCGTACGAGAGCGTCGCGATGATGCGGTCGGGGAAGCGCTCGGCCACGCGGTTGACCAGCGTGAGCAGTTGGCCCGTGGGGCCGCCTTCGCGGGCGTCGACGGCGGCGCAGTCGGGGCACTCGCACCAGTTGTCCCAGTCGTTCTGCCCGACGGCGAAGATGCGGCGGTCGGGGTTCTGCTCGATCCACCGGGCCATGGTCTCGCAGGCGGCCTCGGCGGTGGCGGGGTTCGTGCCGCACAGCTGGGGCCGTTCGCGCCGCCGGTAGCCGTCTACGAGGCTGAAGTACTCCGGGTGTTCGTCGAAGTACCGCCGCGTGGGTACCAGCGAGGCGAAGGAGTGGCCGAACGAGTGGGCGGACGCGTTGGGCCCCCACCGCCGGTCGGCGCCGCTGTGGACGTTGAGCTTCCACCGCAGGGCCCACTCGGGCTCCTGGGCGGTCGGGTAGAACACGTGGCGATAGGCGAAGGCCGATTCGCTCGTCACGGCCTTGCGCGGCATGCGGACGACCTTGCGCCGCGGGTAGTGCACGGCCCCCGGCGCGAAGTAGCGCACGCCCAGCGACTCGAGGAAGGCGTGGACGGCGTAGTGCGTGCCGCGGCGGAAGGCGCCGGCCAGCAGCAGGTCGCGCCCGCTCGGCTCGATGCGGTAGCGGTCGCGGTCCCACAGGCCGGGCTGGTCGGCGTCGCGCTGCCCGACGAGGATGCGGGGGTTGGGCGGGATCACCCGGTCGCCCCACCGCACGGGCAGGCGCACGCCGGTCATGCGGAACAGGGCGTCCTGCAGGTCCAGGGCGGCCCGCTCCTCGACGGGGAAACCCCGCCCGGGGGTGACGATTTGGTACTCGCTGCGTCCGTCGGCGATGAGGGTCATGCGGAGCCTCCCTGGCGGGCCTGGATGCGGGGGAAGTAGAGCCACACGTGGCCCAGGTCGTCGTTCTCGGCGAAGACGATCTCGCCGTCGCGCCCGACGGCGGCGTCGGCGAAGCTGTAGCCGTAGCGCCGCCGCTCGAAGACCGAGACGGCCACGCCCAGGTCCGCCACGATGGGCTCGCCCGGCGTGAAGCGGAACAGCCGACTCATGCCCTCGCCGGCCGAGCCGAACAGTCGGCCGTCGAACGTGACGGCCATGCAGGTCACCGGCGCCAGCGGCACCTGGGCGACGGGGCCGTGGACCGTGCCCGAGGCGTCGAGCACGAACAGGGCGCCGGCCTCGTCGGCGAGGTAGCTGAGGGCCCCGCCGGCGTCGGGCGCCCAGGCGATGCCGGGCCCCCACTGCCCTGGCGGCAGGGCGACGGCGCCGCGCTCGAGCCGGTCGGCCCCCGCGTCGTACCGCCACAGGCTGGCCGACCCGTCCAGGCCATAGACCGCCCCGTCGGGCCCGCGGGCGATGCGTCCCCGGCCCGCCAACTCGCCGACGGTCCGCACGCTGCCGGCCTCGATATCGACGGCGAGCAGCCGGCCCTCGGTGAGCACCACGGCCGTGTCGCGCCCAGCGGCGGCGACGGCGTGGACGATTGGCTCGGCCGATGCCGGCAGGCTCAGCCGTTCCAGCGGCCGGCGGGCGATGTGCCACTCCTGGATCAGGTCGAACGGCAGCGGCTCGAGCCGCCGGGTGATCAGCTGCCCGCCGTCGGGCCCGTTGACGGCCGCCACGAACTTGCCCTTCCCGCAGCAGACCCCCGCCGCCCGGTCGGCACCGGGCACCTGCCCGAGGTCGAAGACCATACCGGTGATGCCGTGGAACATGCCCACCAGCAGGTGGCACGCCCGACCGCCCGCGCCGGCGTAGACCATGCCGTCCTCGGCCACGTCCAGGGCGGTGATGCGGCTCTCGTCGCCCGGCAGCGGCACGGTGACGGCGGGGAAGCAGGTCGGGAAGGCGACCATCGCGCCCTCGGTGACGAAGGCCCCGTGCACGATGCGGTCGCGCAGCGCCCGCGCGTCGGGCCGGGAGTAATCGAATCGCTCTCGCTTGGCCATGGTGAGCTCCTAACCCCACACGCGAATGGGCAGATGGGCGTCGGCCTTGCGCCGCTCGGGTGGCGGCACCACGCGGAACAGGCCCACCGGGCGCGGCCCGACGTGGCCGAAGAACAGGTCGCCGTTGCGGTCGGCGGCCCCGCGCGAGACGTACTGCGAGCAGGCGTCCGGGCGGACCAGCTCGGCCACCTTCTCGCGGACGAGCGTGGCCGGGTCCAGCCGCCACAGCCAGCCCTCGACGGGGCGGCGCGACAGCTCGCCCTTGCGGAAGCGGTTCAGGTCGCCCTCGCTCGGCGCGTCGTCGGGCCAGTGCGAGGCGACGTAGTAGAGCTGCCCGTCGCCGCCGAAGGTCAGCCCGCCGCAGTGGTCCACGAAGTAGTCCTCCGGCACCGTGCGGTCATGGCCCGGCGTGACGGACCCGAGGTCCTCCACCCGCCCCCAGGGCCCCTCCTCCAGCCACAGCCGCACCAGCCGGGGACTGCCGTTCCAGGTGACGGCGTAGACGCACCGGCGGTCGGGCGAGGCGACGGCGTCGTAGAACACGCTGTGCCAGCCCGTCTGGTAGGTCGCGTCGTGGGGCAGCACCGTCAGGCTGCGCTCGATGCGTCCCACGGCCGGGTCGTACCGCACGAGGTGGCCGAAGTCGTCCGTCGTCCACACCCGCCCGCGCCCGTCCAGCAGCAGCACCTGCGAGTTGATCGAGCCGATCCGCCCGAGGTCGCGGCCAGTCCGCGTGGCGATGTCGTACTCGATGAGGTGATCCCGCGGGTAGCCCAGTGCGTAGAGCTTGCCGCGGCCCTCGTCGTGCACCAGACAGCGGCAGCCCTCCTTGGGGATCAGCGTGTCCCACCACAGCACCTCGTCGCGGGCCGTGTCGAACGCCACCAGCGCGCTGCCGCGGAAGCAGCGCTGCGGGTCGTGCCACGAGTTCCACGGCGAGTAGGCCGGCTGGTCGATCGGCGGGCCCGACAGGTGCGTGGCCATGTACAGCACGCCGTCGTGCATGGACGGGGCGAAGCTGTAGTGGATCTTGCACTGCGTGGCCCGGCCGCTGTCGCCGGGGTCGTCGACCATGCGGTCGAGGTCGAACAGGTAGTCCAGCCCGCCTGTGCGGTCGTTGTAGCGGACGAGCTTGACGATGCCGCCCGGCACGCCCTCGGCGCAGGCGGCTGCGTAGATCCGCCCGTCCGGCCCCACCGACAGCGACCAGCACGAGTCGCTGTCCGGGTGCTCCACGAAGGGGTGCCAGATCACCTCATAGGACATGCCACACCTGCCTTCCCAATGCCAGCCCGGAGCGGGCCGGGTCTGAGAAGGCATTCTGCCAACCGCCCCGCCGAGATGCCATAAAATCCAAGGAAAAACCGCTGCACGGCCCAGGCCGTAGGGAACCGTCCCGTCAAGGATGACAAGTACGGGTGCCACGGCTGCGCTTTGTGCAGCCGTGCGGTTACCTGGGCCACTGAACCCTGCACGGCTGCCGGGCTGCGGCCCTTGGCACTCTCAGGCTCGCGAGGCTTGGAAGGACAGCTCAAGCCGGCCGCGCCAGCGGAACAGCAGCGCCGGCACCGGCTCGTCACGGTTGCCGGCCGTGTAAGGGCTGAAGCCCGCCACGTCGACCCGCTCGTACGGCCCGTCAGTGCGCAGGCAGCCCTCCGCGGCCGGCGTCACCGGCAG
Organism: Phycisphaerae bacterium; assembly: GCA_041687295.1. Taxonomy (GTDB): domain Bacteria; phylum Planctomycetota; class Phycisphaerae; order SM23-33; family FEN-1343; genus JAWLCG01. The sequence goes on from JAWLCG010000137.1 coordinate 5,233, forward strand.
CGTGGTGATGATCTCGTCAGGCGAGTTGCTCTCGAACGTCAGTCGGGCGCCGGCGTCGAATTGCCAGGCGATCCGCACGTCGAAGTGGCGATAGTGGACGGTGACGGCCAGCTGGTCGGGGCGGTTGCGCAGCTCGCCGGTGGCGATGGTGTAGGCGTCGTCGCCCTGGCGGCAGGTGGAGAGCAGGGGGTTGTTCTTGCCCTTGGTGCCCGGCAGCAGCACGCCGAGGGTCTCGTGGGCGAGGTAGACGTGGCTCTGCTGGTCGAGGGCGTAGTCAGAGTGCGGGCAGAATTCGTGGTTGGTCGCCCGCAGTCCGCACAGGCCGGCCGTCCAGCCCTGCCTCCGGAGCACGCCGATCGGCAGGGTGATGCGGACGTCGCCGTCGCGGCGGTTCTCGGCCAGCCCGGCCGGGCCGGGGACCATGCGGTCGAGCTCGTGGTAGAGCACAGCCAGGCCCTCGGTGGTCAGGCGGTCCAGGAAGGCATCCGCGGCCAGCAGGTCCAGCAGCATTCCCCGGCCTTCGGGCGTCAGCGAGTGCAGGGCCAGGCCGTAGGCCGTCGGCTCGCCGGCGTTGTTGGTCCGCTCGTCGGCGATGGGGATCCGCCGGTAGTCGGCGTTGAGGAACCGGCGGTAGAACCGCCCGGCCTTGACAAACTCGGCCTGGCGGCGGCGGGGCCCGTCGAGGATATCGTACAGGCAGCCGGCCGTCAGGGGTGTATAGACCATCGAGGGCCCACCGAGCCGCTCGGGCTGGGCGTTCTCCTCGAAGTAGCCGTCGGGGTGCATGTCGTCGAGGTAGCGTTGGGCGAACTCCGCGGCCAGCTCGACCCAATCGGCCCTGCCCAGCGTCTGGCCGCACAGCCAGACGCCCTGGGCGAAGATGGCGGTGTGATTGTTGGCCGCCAGGAACAGCCAGCCCCGCCCGCCGGGCCAGAAGCCATGGTTGTGCTCGATGGCCGCCTCGACCTGCTCGGTGAGCGTGCCGGCCAGCGCCTCGAGCGCCGCGGGCCCCACCAGCCGCTGCAGGTGCGGCCAGGCCAGCCCCAGGTGGGCCAGCAGGCGGCGCAGCGGCAGCGTCCAGCTGACGTCACCGGCCTCGTCGCGGTGCCGGCGGTAGATGCTCCGCGTGTAGTAGAGGGTGTTGTCCAACACCGTCCGCACGAGCCCGGCCGCCCGCGCATCGCCGTCGGCCGCCAGCGGGGCCAGCACCGAAAGGCCCGTCGCGCGGTAGTCGAAGTAGCTGACGACCCGCTCGCGGGGCTTGAGCTGCGGCGCGTAGGCCGGCGGCAGCGCCCCCTCGACGGTGAACGGCTCGACGGGCGTCAGCGGATCGGTATAGATGGCCTCCATGGCGGGCACCATCCGCGCCTCGATCCGCCGCTTCACGCCGTCCAGGAACGCCTGATCGAAATCCACGTCCTTACCCATGGTCACTCCAGAGAGTCGGGGGTTTCGGCTCAAGCCCGCAGCCTACCCCGGCGGCGGCGGCGCTGCAAGGCCCCGCGATCGCCTTGAAAACCGGTGCACGCGTCGGCCCGGTCGGCTACACTCGGGCCCGGCCCCGACTGCAAGGAGACCCCGCATGAGCGCTGCGTCCGCCGACCGCCCCAACATCCTGCTGATCCTGACCGACCAGCACCGCCTCGACGCCATGGGCTGCTACCCCCACAGCCAGGGGCGGGTGCAGACGCCCAACCTCGATCGCCTGGCCGAGACGGGCACGCTGTTCGAGACGGCCTACACCGTCTGTCCGCTGTGCACGCCGGCGCGGGCGTCGGTCATGACGGGCCACTTCCCCCACCGCCATGGCATGACGTGCAACTCCGACAACGTGCCGGGCAATATCGCCTCGGCCCTGCACGAGCTGACCGATCGGCCGGGCCTGCTCAGCCGCACGCTGGGCCGGGCCGGCTACGCCTGCGGGTATACGGGCAAGTGGCACATCGGCACCGAGGGCGGCCAGCTGTTCGACGGAACCACCGTCGCCAGCCTGCCCCGCGATTTCGGCTTCGTCGGCCATAACTGCCCCGGCCACGGCAGCGGGGGCTGGCGCTTCGCCGACTACAAGGCCTACCTCCAGGCGAACGGCCTGTCCTACACGCGCCGCCGCGAGCCGGGTACGCACTACGGCGCCGCCATCTTCGACGGGCCCGACGAGGCCCACATCTCGCACTACCTCGCCAGCTACACCGTTGACATGATCGACCGCCTGGCCGGGGGCGACGGGCCGTGGTTCCTATGGCACAACTTCTGGGGCCCGCACAGCCCAGCAGTTGCGCCCGAGCGGTGGGTGCGCCACTACCAGGCGATGGACTGGCAGCCCTGGGCGAGCTTCGCCGACTGCCGGCCTGACGACCTCGCCTGGCAGACCCGCCGGGCCAGCGACGAGCCCGACTGGCAGAGCTGGGCCCGGACGATCCCCTACTACTACGCCTTCGCCTCGTTCATCGACGAGCAGATCGGGCGCATACTCGACCACCTCGAGGCCCGCGGCCTGGCCGAGAACACGCTGGTGCTCTTCTCGGCCGACCACGGCGAGTACCTCGGCGCCCACGGCGGCCTGCGCGACAAGGGCCGGGGACACTACGAGGAGATCGCCCGCATCCCCATGATCGTGCGGACCCCCGCCTCGCTGGTGCCCGACGCGAGCCTACGCCAGGGCCGACGGCTCGGGCAGCTCGCCTCCAACGTCGACCTCTACGCCACCGTCGCCGACGCCGCCGGCGCCGACGTCGCCGAGGTCCACCCCCACGGCCTGAGCCTGCTGGAGCCCATCCGCAACCCGGCCGCCGCGTGGCGCGACGACGTCTTCATGGAGTGCTTCGGCACGGGCCACCTGCCCCAGACCGCCTTCACGGGCCGCTGCGAGCGGTACAAGTACGGCTTCACCTTCGGCGGGCGCGACGAGCTGTACGACCTGGCCGAAGACCCGCACGAGCTCTGCAACCGCATCGACGACCCGGCCCTGGCCGACGTCCGCCGCGAGATGATCCAGCGCACCGCCCGCTGGATGGAAACCACCGACTACCACCCCCACGGCGTCCGCGACTTCCGCCTGGCCCGCATCGGCTGCTGAGCCGTGCCGGGCTCAGGCCCGATGTGCAGAACTGGCGGGAATCTCCTGGATAGAATTTACCGTACTTACCGATAAATACGGTAGAATCTATCCATGCAAGCCAGAGCCGACAACGAGAAGGCGCAGCAGGCACGGACGGTGTTCCTGCAGCATGGCGGCGTGCTGCGGACGAGCGACGCGATCCGGTTGGGGGTTCACCCACGGACCCTCTACGCGCTGCGCGATGCCGGTGTGCTGGTCTCAGTACACCGAGGCTGGTTCCGCCTGGCCCACCTTCCTCCGCTCGCCGATCCCGATCTGGTGGCGACTGCCCTGGCTGTACCCAAGGGCATCATCTGCCTGATATCCGCGCTTTCGTTCCACGGGATCGGCACGCAGATTCCGCGTGTCGTGGACGTGGCCATCCACAAGGACGCCAAACGCCCTCGGGTTGACTACCCGCCGATCCGCGTGTTCTGGTTCACGGGTAGAGCGCTCACAGCCGGCATTGAGACGCATGAGCTTGACGGTGTGCCGGTCAGAATCTTCAACCCCGCCAAGACGGTAGCCGACTGCTTCAAGTTCAGGAACAAGCTTGGCCTCGACATCGCCCTGGAAGCCCTGCATGAGGTCCGCCGCAGCCGTCTTGCGACAGTCGCGGAGATGGTGGAGATGGGGAAGGTCTGCCGAGTCGCCAACGTCATGCGGCCCTACCTGGAGGGGATACGATGACGGACAGGCCAGTGACGAACATGGCTCACTCGGTTCGACATCGCCTGAGCAACGAGGCCAGGCGGACGGGCCGGCTCTACAACGAAGTTGAGCAGTACTACGCGATGGAGCGCCTTCTCTATCGTCTGGCGCAGTCGGAACACGGGGCGAAGTTCGTGCTGAAGGGCGCTCTACTGTTCCCACTATGGCGGATCAGCCGCTTTCGGCCCACACGCGACATCGATCTCCTGGGTCGCCTGGACAACTCGCAGGAGAATATCGCGCAGGTGTTCAGCGAGGTCTGCCGCCAGAACGTCCCGGAGGACGGATTGATCTTTGACCCAGGTAGCGTAGCGACCGTGGCGATTGCCGAGGATGCGGACTACCAGGGCGTCCGCGTGAACATCGAGGGTCGACTCGGCACAGGCCGTATCCGCATTCAGGTGGACATCGGATTCTCGGACGTCGTTGTCCCTGTGCCCACCGAGACAGACTTCCCAACCATCCTGGATTTCCCCGCACCGCGGCTGAAGGCGTACAGCCGTGAAAGCGTCGTCGCCGAGAAGTTCGAGGCCATGGTCGCCCTGGGGGTGATCAACAGCCGGATGAAGGACTTCGCGGACGTGTGGTTCCTGTCGCGTCACTTCGACTTCGACGGGCCGCTGCTGGCCCGGGCCATCGCCAGCACGTTCGAGCGTCGGCAGACGGCAGTGCCCCACCGGCCTGTGGCGCTGACGGAGGCGTTCGGGCATCTCGCCGACAAGCAAACGCAGTGGCGGGCGTTCGTTCGCCGCAGTGCGCCCGAAGGGGTGCCTGGAGATTTTGCCGCGGTGGTCGAGGGGATCGCCGAACTGCTCGGGCCGGTGCTGTCGCACCTGGCGGCGGGTCAGCCGGCGCCGCGGCGCTGGTCGGCCCCGGGACCGTGGGGGTCCTGACGGGGCCTTGTCGCCAGCGGGCCCGGCGACATAGCCAGCGAAGGGAATCGAACCCATAACCGCCGCTTTACAAAAGCGGTGCTCTACCGTTGAGCTACGCTGGCGTCGATGAGGGGGCGCGTGGGCCCCCAATTGTTGGCAGTGTACGGCCCGGGCTGCGGTTCGTCAAGCGGGCCGGCGGCGCCTATCATGAAGCAGCAAAGGAGGCTGGCATGATACGCTGCACACTGTTCTGCATTCTGCTCATAGTCACCACTGGGGCCGGGGCCCAGGGGCCGCCCGCTGCGCCCGAGGGCGTCAGCGTCCGCGCGGGCTACGTGCTGAGCGTGGCGGCCGACGACATCGACAACGCCCGGTTCCTGGCCCTGGACGATGCGGGCACGCTCTACGTGTCCCAGCCCCGCCAGGGCCGAATCGTCGCCTGCCGCGACGGGGACGGCGACGGGTACTACGAGACGACCACGACCTTCGTTCAGGACCGCCCCACCGTCCACGGCCTGTTCTGGCACGAGGGCTGGCTGTGGTTCAGCCAGTCCACCGCCATTGGCCGGGCCCGCGACACCGACGGCGACGGGCAGGCCGACGAGGTCGTCGACGTCATCGCCGAGGGCTTGCCCGGCCAGACGGGCCACTGGTGGCGCTCGCTGCTGATCCACGGCGGGCGGATCTACACCGGCGTCGGCGACAGCGGCAACATCACCGACGAGACCGACACCGACCGCCAGAAGATCTGGACCTTCGCCCTTGACGGGTCGGACAAGCGGCTGTTCAGCTCGGGCATCCGCAACACCGAGAAGCTCGTCGTCCGCCCCGGCACCGACGAGGTCTGGGGCATGGACCACGGCAGCGACTGGTTCGGGCGCCCCCTGGAGAAGAACGCCGGCGGCGACGCCCAGCCCATCACCGACCTCAACCCGCCCGACGAGATGAACCACTACGTCGAGGGGGGCTTCTACGGCCATCCCTTCATCGTCGGCAGCCGAATACCCCGTTACGAGTACACCGACCGCGACGACATCGTCGAGCTGGCGGCCCGGACCATCCCGCCGGCCTGGGAGACCGGGGCCCACTGGGCGCCCAACGCGATGGTCTTCTACACCGGCGAGCAGTTCCCCGCCGCAGTGCAGGGCGACGCGTTCGTGGCCTACCACGGCTCGTGGAACCGCAGCACGAAGGTCGGCTACTGCGTCACGCGCGTACTCTTCGACGCGGGCCGACCCTTCGGCGAACTGGTCTACGTGAGCTTCCTGAGCGACCAGGGCCAGGTCCTGGGTCGGCCGGTGGACGTCGCCGTCGCCCCCGACGGCTCGCTGCTGATCAGCGACGACTGGGGCGACCGCGTCTACCGCCTGCGGTACGAGGGGCCGTAGCGCCCCACGTGGAGGGTGAAGATGGGCTCTGCGTAGGGCGGGCAATGCCCGCCGTCGATGGCGCCGGGCGCCCCCGCGGCGGGCGGTGCCCGCCCTACTGGACCGGCCACCCGTCGCAGAGCCAGTCAAAGCGGCGAATCCTTCGCCGCACTCCAAAGGCGCTGGTCGACCATCACGGCTGTGCACCCAGGGGACTCCGAGGACTCCGGACGGGCGAGAACCACGGATTTCACAGATTAACAGCAATGATACGCATCCCGGCTAATCCTCGTGCAGCCAGGAGCAACGGCAGACGCTCTGAATGCGGGCCACCGACAGGTCCTGCCACATGGTGCAGACGGACTCGG
>JAWLCG010000138.1:0-5920 GCA_041687295.1 Phycisphaerae bacterium
GTGCACATGGCCAGCGACTGCTCGACCAGGGCCTCGCACCGCTCGGCGTCGGCCTCGAGACCCTCGATGCACCGGGTGCGGAAGATGGCGGCGACGTTGGTCACCAGCTTCGCGGCGTCCAGCAGGTTCACCGCGGCGACGGGCAGGGCGACGTTGAGCTCCAGGATGCTGCCGACCCCGCCGGTGGCGGCGGCGGTGATGGCGGCCTCGCAGCCGACGACCTGGCAGGCGACCTGGACCACGCTCTCGCAGATCACCGGGTTGACCTTGCCGGGCATGATGCTGCTGCCGGGCTGGGTGGCCGGCAGGCGCAGCTCGCCCAGGCCGCAGCGCGGGCCCGAGCCCAGCAGGCGGATGTCCGAGGCGGCCTTGGCCAGGGCGACGGCGGCGCCCTTGAGGGCACCGGCAGCCTCCAGGGCGGCGGCGAGCTGGCTCTGGGCGGCGAAGTGGTTGGCCGCCTCGCGGAACCCCAGGCCGAAGCGATCAGCCAGCCTCGCGCACACCCGGCCCGCGAACTGCGGGTGGGTGTTGAGCCCCGTCCCCACGGCCGTGCCGCCGATCGGCAGCTCCAGCAGCGACTCGACGGCCCGCTCCAGCCGACCCATCGCCGCCCGCACGCCGGCGGCGTAACCGCTGAACTCCTGGCCCAGGCGGATCGGCACGGCGTCCTGCAGGTGCGTGCGGCCAATCTTCACGATCGCGTCGAACTCGGCCGCCTTGGCCTCCAGCGCCTCGGCCAGCCGGCCCAGCTCGGCGTGGGCCTGCCGCAGGGCGACGGCCCCGGCCACCTGCAGGGCGGAGGGGATCACGTCGTTGCTGCTCTGGCCGCGGTTGACGTGGTCGTTGGGGTGCACCGGGTCCTTGCTGCCGACGGTCCCGCCGGCCAGCTGGATGGCGCGGTTGGCGATGACCTCGTTGGCGTTCATGTTCGTGCTGGTGCCGCTGCCGGTCTGGAAGACGTCCACGGGGAAGTGCGCGTCCAGGCGTCCCTCGACGACCTCGCCGGCCGCCCGCTCGATCAGCCCGGCCAGCTCGGCCGGCAGCAGGCCCAGCTCGGCGTTGGCCTGGGCGGCGGCCAGCTTGATCGCCCCCAGCGCCGCCAGGAACTCCCGGGGCATGGCTCGGCCACTGACGGGGAAGTTCTCCACCGCCCGGGCCGTCTGCGCCCCGTACAGCGCGTCGGCGGGCACCTGCATCTCGCCCAGCGAGTCCTTCTCGATCCGCGTGTCGCTCACGTCGTGCTCCTTGCTCTCCGCCGGCGCCCCGCCGGCCGGCCCACAGGATAGCCGCCCCGCCGCAAAAAGCGAGCCCCGCCTCGGCCGCACCGGATCGGGCGCGCCGCGAGGGGACCGACGGCGCGGCGCAGCCGCTTTGGAGTGCGGCGGCCTTGACGCCGCTTTGGCTCGAACGGTGAAGGCATATCTCGGAAGTGCTGCGCCCCAGCCTGCACAAGACCAGCCAAAGCGGCGTCGCTGCCGCCGCACTCCATACTGCCCAGGCACGCTTTGACCAGGGCGAGCCAGAGCGGCAGATGCTTGGCCGGACTGCTGACCGCAGGCGGGGCTTTCGGGTCGGCGGGGCTCGCAGTACAATAGCCGGTCTATGGAATACCCGACCCTCCAGCGTCGCCCGACTCGCCCGGTGCGGGTGGGCCCGATGACCATCGGCGGCTCGGCCCCGGTGAGCATCCAGAGCATGACCAACACCTTCACGCGCGACGTGGACGCCACCGTCGCCCAGATCGCCCGGCTCGTCGAGGCCGGCTGCGACCTGGTGCGCGTGGCCGTGCCCACGCCCGCCGACACGGCCGCGTTGCCTGAGATCCTCCGCCAGGTGGCTGTGCCGGTGGTCGCCGACGTGCACTTCCACTTCGACCGCGCCCTGGAGGCCGTCGCCGCCGGCGTGCACAAGATCCGCCTGAACCCCGGCAACATCCGCGACCGCGCGACGGTGCGGCGGGTGATCGACGCCTGCCGCGACCGCGGCGTGGCCATCCGCGTGGGCGTCAACGAGGGCTCCATCGTCGAGCGTGCCGACGCCGCCCAGCGCCAGGCCGAGCGGGCCGAGCCGCTGGTCGAACTGATGGTCCGCAAGATGGCCGACTACCTGGCCGTCTTCCAGCAGGCCGACTTTCACGACGTGGTCCTCTCGGCCAAGAGCCCCGACGCCGTGACCACCGTCGCCGCCTACCGCGCCCTGGCCGAGCGGTACGACTACCCGCTGCACCTGGGCGTCACCCACGCCGGCGACGTCGCCAGCGGCACGATCCGCTCGGCCGCCGCCCTGGGCGCCCTGCTGTGTGAAGGCATCGGCGACACGCTGCGGATCAGCTTCGCCGGCGACCCGGTCCAGGAGGTGCTGGCCGGGCGCGAGCTGCTCTGGAGCCTGCGCCTCCGCGAGCGGACCGAGGCCGAGATCATCGCCTGCCCCACCTGCGGGCGGGTGGAGGTGGACCTCGAGCGGATCCTGCACGGCGTGCGGGCGGGCCTGGCCGGCAAGGGCGCCGGGCTCCGCGTGGCCGTCATGGGCTGCGTGGTCAACGGCCCCGGCGAGGCCGAGGGCGCCCACGTCGCCGTCTGCTGCGGGCGCGGCAAGGGCGCGATCTACATCGACGGCCAGCCCGTCCGCACCGTCCCCGAAGCCCAGATCGTCCCCGCCCTGGTCGAGGCCGTCCAGCGCTACGCAACCCGCCCGAACTGAACCCCCTGCCGATCGGCCCTGTGCGTCGCCGGGGCGCTGCTGCGCAAGCCCACGGATTGCCATCGGTGGGCATCTCGGTCGGGCCGTTCCCGGCGCGGCCCAACGCACCCGCACGTCCGATGCGCAAACGCTCCAGGCCATTTGCCCATCGCGCGTGCGGGGTCGGGGGGCTCCGGCGAAGGTGGGGCTTCGCTCCGCTGCGCCCCAGCCTACAGCGCGGGCCGTCTTCGTAGGCTGGGGCGCAGCCCCACCTTTGCCCGGGCCAAGGTTGCCCGCAGATTCGGAGGGCAAACGGTCTAGCCCCCCCGCGTGCGGGCCCGCGCAGCATTCCCGCCGTCTGCGCTGATGCGCAAGAACTCCCCCGCCCCCGCCAGCACGCCCGGTAGGTGCCACCCATGAATACTTTTTTATTTTTCCCCATTGACGCCGCCGCCCTTTCCGAATAGAAAATTATCCAGACAGGGGACCCGTCCGATTCCCCTCCAGGGAGAGCGCATCATGGACATCGAGTTGCAGTTGGCCCGGCGGGAGCGGCAGATCATGGACATCGTCTACGCCCGCGGGCAGGCCTCCAGCACCGACATCCTGGCCGAGCTGCCCGAGCCGCCCACGCGCGGGGCCCTGCGGGTGATGCTGCGGACGCTGGAGCAGAAGGGGCATCTCAAGCACACCCAGAAGGGCCGGGAGTTCATCTATCGGCCCACGAAACCCCGCTCGCAGGTGGGCCCGTCGGCCCTGCGGCGGGTGGTGGACACCTTCTTCGGCGGCTCGCTGGGCCAGGCGGTGGCTGCCCACCTCGCTCGGCCCGACGTGGAGCTGAGCGACGACGAGCTGCGCGATCTGGCCGAGCTGATCCGCCAGGCGCGGGACAAGGGGAGATAGCCATGGTCATCGACGCAACGATGCTTGACGGCGTGACGCGGATCGCCTGGCCGATGCTGCTGGACCTGGCGGTCAAGGGCTCGGCCCTGCTGGCGCTGGCGGGCCTGGCGACCGCGGCCATGCGGCGGGCCTCGTCGGCGGCCCGGCAGGCGGTGTGGGTGGGCGTGCTGGCGGCGCTGGTGGCGATGCCGGCGCTGTCGCTGGCGCTGCCGGCGTGGCGGGTCCTGCCGGCCTGGGGGCTGCTGGAGCCGCAGGCCGTCGGGACACCCCCGGCGCCGGCCCCCGAGCCGACGCAGCCCCCCCCGCCGGTATCCCTCGACGCGCCGCCGCACGCGGAGCTGGAGCCGTCCGGCCCCCTCCCCCTCGACGCCGGCCCGATGCCGCTGGCCGACGCCCCTGCCCGGCCCGCACCGCCGCCGGAGCCCGAGCCGGCCCAGCCGGCGCACGGACCCGTGCTGCGCTGGCTGGTGGGCCTCTGGCTGGCGGGGGCCGGCGGCGTGCTGGTCCTGCTGCTGGCCGGTCGGCTGAGCCTGTGGCGGCTGGGGCGATCGGCCCGACCCGTGACGGACCCCGCCTGGATCGCCCTGGCCGAGCGGGCGGCCGGACAGATCGGCCTGCGCCGACCCGTCGTGCTGCTGCGGAGCGACCGCCAGCGGATGCCGATGGTCTGGTCCACCCGCCGGCCCCGCCTGCTGCTGCCCGCCGGCGCCGACGCCTGGCCCGCCGACCGCCGATGGGTGGTCCTGCTGCACGAGCTGGCCCACGTCCGCCGGCGCGACTGCCTGAGCCGACTCATCGGCCACGTCGCCTGCGCGGCCCACTGGTTCAACCCGCTGGCGTGGTGGGCCCAGCACCGCCTGACCACCGAGGCCGAGGCCGCCTGCGACGACCTGGTCCTCGCCGCCGGCCATCGCCCCAGCGACTACGCCAGCCACCTGCTGGAGATCGCCGCCCACCTCCGCGCCGGCGCCCTGGCCGGCTACGCCTCCATCGCCATGGCCCGCCCCAGCTGCCTCAAGGGCCGACTCCTCGCCATCCTCGACGCCGGCCGAAACCGCCGCGGCCTGACCCGCGCCGGCGCCCTGGTGGTGGTCCTGCTGGTGACGGCCGTCGCCGTGCCGGTGGCGTGCATGAGGGCCAGCCATGCTGCCGCCGCACCACCTGGATCAGACCTGGATGACGAGGCCGTTGCGCAGCCCTCGGTGATGCTGGATCAGGTGTCGGTGGATCCCGCTGGCGGCCAATGGCGATGGCGCCTGGTGGGCCAAGGGGATCTCGTGCCGGTGCGGCTCGACTATGCCATTGAGGATGGGCGATGGACGCAGGCGAATCGGGTCTTCCCACAGAAGGCAGTGAAGCGTGTGCTGTATCCGTATGTGAAGGCCCGGCGGCAGGGCGATGTGGTGGCCCTGTCCGTCGGCGTGCTGCACGAGTTGGAGGTCGGCACCGGCACGCACGGCGAATGGAAGGAGCCGATCCCTCCAGGGGCCGAGTTCCACACAAGCCATCAGGACCGCGAGGTGTCGGTGGATGGCCAGCGATACCGGGTGCTGTGGGAAGGCCGCTTCGTCCGTGACGGCCAGACGCTCCGGACGATTGGCTTGGCCATTCGCCTGGCCGAGCCGGGAACAGAGCTGCCGCACCCGCCCCTGGCGCAGTGGTCCGAGGCCGACCTCGCCCGCGGCGACCTCCAGGACGCGCCGCTGCTGGGTCGTGACGGCCGCCGGCCGGGCCAGGCCGGCAGCACACTGGCGATCCGCCTGGCCCCCGCGCCAGGTGAAATCCCCCCGGCAACGATTGACCAGTACCGCCAGGGGATTCCTCAGGGCCGCATCGGACGGTGGTGGGAGGGTCAGCCCGGCCAGAACGAGCCCGAGTACCTGTGGCGGGCGACCCGTGTCCAGCCTGAGCGGTTCTACCACCTGACCACGGGCGGAGCCTGGGGACAGACATACCTGCTGGTCTCCAACCGCCCGGATGAAGTAATGCTGCCGGGACAGGGCTGGGGGGTGCAGGCCACCTGGACCGAGACCGACAACACCGGTCGGCCCGTGGTGGGCGTACAGCTCGACCCGGCCGGTTCCGAGCGGCTGGCGGAGTTGACTGGGGCCATGGTCGGCCGGCACCTGGCCATCCTTGTGGATGGCGCGGTGATGTCAGTCCCGAGAATCGCCGGGCAGGTCCGCGACAGAAGAGTCATCATCTCCGGCCTGGCGACAGCCGATCAGGCAACCAACCTGGCTGAAGCCCTCCGCGTGGGTATGGTGCCCGAAGAGCCGATGGAGATGAAGCCCGTAGGTCGGGGATTCCTCCCCGAAAAACGTGTGGGGGGCGAGTG
>JAWLCG010000138.1:5930-11627 GCA_041687295.1 Phycisphaerae bacterium
ACGGCGACGGGGACTTCGACATCGACGACGTGAGGATCATCCTGAAGCGCTGGGAGGAGCAGCAGGATAAGGAGGGGTAGGGCGGGGCTACCGCCCCGACACCGGTGTCGGGGAGGTAACCCCGACCTACAGGGCGGATGGCCCGGCGCTGGACCAGCCAGAGGACGGCACGATGCCGACCACCGTTGACTTCGAGGACGAGCCGCGGGCGCGGGCGATGTATGAGAGGATGCTCGAGGCCCTGGGGCGGGTGGAGACGGTTTCCTACGTAAGCCTCATAAGGTCGCGCACGGGCAGGGATGGGCAGCGGCAGGTCGGGGCGTCGGGCGAGTACCGCCTGTGGCTCGACAAGGCGGGGCGGTTCCAGGCCCAGGCCGTGAGATTCCCGGACCTTCGGCCAACCGGCGTGGCCGTCGGGCACGACGGGGAGGTGTGGGTCCACTGGCCCGCGGGGGAGCCGTTCCTGCCCTATCCGCCGACGCCGCAGACCCCGCAGGACTTCCGGGAGGCGTACATCCACGAGCCGTTCGACCCGGCCCGGACGTCGCTGACGGCCCTGCCGCTGGGGGCCCGGGTGAACCCGCTGCTGGCGGGCTTCTACCAGGGCGTGCTGCCGCGGTACCTTCGCGGCGACGGCCCGGCGGCTGTGCGGTGGGCGGGCGACGAGGAAGTCCCCGGCAAACCGGTAATCGAGCTGCGCCTGGACTCCATGGACGCACCCGCCCTGCTCCGCCTGTGGCTCCACCCGCAGACGCACCTGCCCCACGCGGCCGAGTTGATCGTGCTGCGGGAGCAGCCTATTTCGGTGTACGAGGTGGCCGGCGGTTTGGAGACAAACGGGCCGCTGCCCGACAAGGCCTTCCAGTGGACCCCGCCGGAGCACTGGACCCGCTGGTCGCCGTCGTGGTGGGGCTGGTGGGACGCGCAGACGTTCATCGGCAAGGCTGCGCCGGAGTTCGCGCTGACGGACCTGTCCGGCAGCACCGTGCGTCTCAGCGACCTCCGCGGCCGGCCGGTGGTGCTGGGCTTCTGGAGCGCCGAATCGCCGGAGGTGCTCGATGCGCTGCAGCGGGTGCACGAGGCGGTTGGGGAGAATGGCCTGGCCGTGGTGGCGGTGAACTTCGATGACACGCCCGAGGAGGCCCGGGCCGTGCTGGCCGGGCGGGAGGTGGGCTTGGTCATCGTGGATCGCTCGGAGAAGGCCCGGGAGATCTTCGTGGGCCGGTACGGCGTGTACCAGTGGCCGGCGTTCTTTGTCATCGACGCCGAGGGCGTCGTCGTCGACACCTGGCGAGACGAGGTGGACCGGCTGTTGCCCCGTCTGCGCGAGCGGGGGCTGCTGGCGGCGGAGTGACGCCGCCCGGCAGGTCTTGGAGCCCCGAAAGGGGCGTGGATCGGAGCCCCGAAAGGGGCGTGGGTCGGAGCCCTGAAAGGGCGGCAGTCTTTAGCCGGGGGCGTAAGCCCCCGGTCAGGCGGAGGTTAGGAGTTGAGCCCCGAAGGGGCCGCAGTGCCGCACCGTGGCGCACTGCCGCCCCTTCGGGGCTCTGCGCATTGGGGGACGCCTGTTCCGGGGGCTCACGCCCCGGCTAAAGACTGGCGCCCCTTCGGGGCTCCGAACCAGGCCCTCTCAGGGCTCGGGGCCGGCACCGAGGGTCGGTGGATGCCTCTGCCCAGCCGCCTGCAGGCTCAGGATCGCACGAGGATGCAACCTGCACCGTCCTCTCGCGGACAGGCGGGGCGGGCCTACCTCACATTCAAGGCTGGTCGGTCCCGTAGGCTTACGAACCGAGCCTATCGCTCTGCCGCTTTCCTACTCTCTACTTTCTACTGCTCTCCGCTCCAGTCCGCTTGCGGCGGACTACACCCGGCGGGACTCGAACCCACGACCTGCGGTTTAGGAAACCGCCGCTCTATCCTGCTGAGCTACGGGTGCACGCGCGCTCACTGTAGCCGACGGGCCGGGGAGGGTCAAGTCACAGGGCATGGCCGATGCGCGGCGGCTGGGGCGGTTTTTCGTTGAGGTTCGCTCGCGGGGCCTTTAGAATCCGGGGCTTCGTTGAGCGTCGTGATCAAGCCTGGAATGTCTGAGATACCCCTCGCCCGCGCGGCGGGGGCTGGAGAGCGCACGTGGCACCGAATACCCCCGAGGTCCGGAAGGTCGTGCTGGCCTACAGCGGCGGCCTGGACACCAGCGTGATCCTGCCCTGGATCAAGGAAAAGTACAACTGCGAGGTGATCGCCCTGGTCGCCGACGTCGGGCAGGGCGCCGGCGAGCTGGAGGGTATCGAGGCCAAGGCCCTCGCCAGCGGCGCCAGCGAGTGCGTCGTGGCCGACCTGAAGCGCGAGTTCGCCGAGGAGTACTGCTTCCGCATGCTCGCCAGCGGCGCGGTGTACGAGGACCTCTACCTGCTGGGCACGAGCATCGCTCGGCCGCTGATCGCCAAGGCCCAGGTCGAGTGCGCCCGCCAGTACGGCGCCGACGCCGTCGCCCACGGCGCCACGGGCAAGGGCAACGACCAGGTCCGCTTCGAGCTGACGTACATGGCCCTGGCGCCCGACTTGAAGATCATCGCCCCGTGGAAGGACACCAGCTTCGAGCTGACCAGCCGCGAGGCCGCCGTCGAGTACGCCCAGAAGCGGGGTATCCCCATCCAGCAGACGGTCAAGAAGATCTACAGCCGCGACCGCAACCTCTGGCACATCAGCCATGAGGGCGCCGACCTGGAAGACCCGCGCAACGAGCCCAAGGACGACCTGTGGGTCATGAGCGTGCCGGTCAGCGAGGCGCCGGACAAGCCGGCGTACGTGCAGATCGACTTCGAGCAGGGCCGGCCGACGGCGGTGGACGGGGTTCGCCTGCAGGGCGACGCGCTGATCGAGAAGCTCAACGTCCTGGGCGGCAAGCACGCGGTCGGGCAGGTCGACCTGGTCGAGAACCGCCTGGTCGGCATCAAGAGCCGCGGCGCCTACGAGACCCCCGGCGGCACGATCCTCTACGCCGCCCACCGCGCCCTGGAGGCCCTGACGCTCGACCGCGACACGCTGCACTACAAGCAGCAGATCGCCCTGAAGTACGCCGAGATGGTCTACAACGGCCAGTGGTTCCACCCGCTGCGCGAGTCGCTGGATGCCTTCATCGCCAGCACGCAGCGGAGCGTCAGCGGCAGCGTCCGCGTCAAGCTGCTCAAGGGCCGGGCCACCGTCGCCGGCACCGAGAGCCCCACCAGCCTCTACGACCCGGCCCTGGCCAGCTTCGCCATGGGCCAGGAGTACCAGCCCACCGACGCGACGGGCTTCATCAAGCTGTTCGGCCTGCAGATGAAGGTGCAGGCCCTGCGCGACATGAACCGCGCGTCGAAGTAGCCGTACACTGAACTCCCGGGCCGGCGCCTCCCCTGGGCGGCGCCGGCCTTCGTCAGGACTCCCGGAGCCCCCATGCCTCTCGCGACGTTGGTGCCGGAGACCTTCTTCGAAGGACAGGCCACCTGGCTGCTGTGGCTCATCACGGCTGGGGCGGTGCTCCTGCTGGCCGTCGGGGCCGACCGCGCCGTCTCGGCCGCCGCCAGGCTGGCCAGGTTCCTGGGCCTGTCCACCGTCATCATCGGCGCGACTGTGGTCAGCCTGGGCACGACGACGCCTGAGGCCGTCGTCTCGGTCCGCGCGGCCCTGAGGGGCGACCCGGGGCTGGCGCTGGGCAACGCCGTCGGCTCGATTATCTGCGACACGGCCCTGATCTTCGGCCTGTGCTGCCTGATCACCCGCCTGCCGATGGATCGCTTCGTGCTGCACCGCCACGGCTGGCTGCAGTTCGGCTCGGGGGCGCTGCTGACGGTGACCGCCCTGCTATTGTGGTGGCAATCGGGCGACATCAACGAGGTCTACATCCCCCGGTGGGTGGGCCTGGTCTACCTGGGCCTGCTGGGGGCCTACCTGTACGTGTCGGTCCGCTGGACGCGCCAGCACCCCGAGTTGATCCCCGACCAGGCCATGGCCGACACCGGCGCCGAGAAGAAGCTGCTGGCGACGGTGCTGGCCATCGCCACGCTGGGCGTGGGCCTGGTGCTGGTGGTGTTCGGTTCGGAGTTGATGATCGGGTCCGTGTCGGTGATCTCGCTGCGGATGGGCGTGCCCAAGGAGGTGCTGGCGGCGACGCTGGTGGCCTTCGGCACGAGCCTGCCGGAGTTGGTGACGGCCCTGGCGTCGATCCTCAAGGGCCATCCCGGCCTGCTGGTGGGCAACATCGTCGGGGCGGACATCCTCAACGTGCTGTTCGTGACGGGTGCGTCGGCCTCGGCGGTGGACCTGAAGGTCGAGCCGATGTTCTTCCAGTTCATGCTGCCGGTCATGATGGGCACCCTGCTGCTGTTCCGCCTGTACGTGCTGTTCGGGCGCGATCGCTTCCACCGCTGGCAGGGCATCCCGCTGCTGGCGATGTACGTGCTGTTCGTGGCCGTGCTGGCGATGGTCTACGGCCTGCCGGCCTGATCGGCCGGGCGCCAGCGGAGTCCGATGCCAACTTCTGTTCCCTTCGGCGGGCCGTCCCAGCCCGACCGGCGGGCAGCGGGCCTGTATCCGTTTGCCCAGCTTCCGGTTGCGCTACCCTTACCGGATGGGGGCCCGGCAGGAACCACTGACAGGACACCCACTACCTCCGAAAACTCGGGAAAACCGGGAAACCGATATCACAACTATTCAAGTGTGGCAAAATAGTTGTTGACGATGGCAGCACAACGGGTCTACAGTGGCAATGTAAACGCTTAGTGTAGGCCATACCACGGTCCGGTTTCGGATCGGATAGGAGATACCATGGGCAATCTGGAAAACATGCTCAAGACGGAGATCGAGCGCCTGACCCGCAAGGAGCTGGCCGGTGCACTGACGCCGCTTCAGAAGGAGATTCGCGACCTGAGTCGGCAGGTCAAGGCCCTGCAGGGCCAGGTGCAGCGGGGCTCGCGGCGGCCGGCCGCGGCGCCGGCGACCCCCGGCTCGGGCGAGGCGGTCACGCTGGAGGCCTCGCCGGCCGAGGTCGAGCGGGCACGGATCTCGCCAGGGCTGATCAAGAAGCTGCGGGCGAAGTTCGGCATCACCCAGTCGCAGCTGGCGGCCCTGGTGGACGTGAGCCCGGCGGCCGTGCAGAGCTGGGAGCAGGGCATCGCCCGGCCCGGCGATGACAACAAGGCGATCCTGGTCGCCCTGCGAAACAAGACCCGCCCCGAGGTCACAGACTTGCTCGAGGCCAAGGGTGTCGCCAAGTCGATGCGCAAGCCCCGCACGAACCTGCGAGGCCGGCGCACGCAGTCCGAGGCGGACCAGGGCGACTCCGCCGAGGCCTGACGCAAGCCGGCCGATTCACCGGCGGCGGCGCTCTTTCAGGGCGCCCCTGGCCGCACTCGTGCGTGACCGGGCGGCGCCCTTTTGCTGCGCCGGGGGCGCCACCCGGCCCCGCCCGTAGGCCGGGTCGAGCGCCAGCGAGGCCCGGCAGTTGGAAGGTGGGACGGCGTGGCTTGGGCCGCTCTGTCCCAGTCTACTAGTGGACTGTCCAGCCAGGAATGTTGAGTTCCGCCCCTGCGGTTCTGCCTGCTCACAACTGAGCGCCTTAGCGTCGCCGGGCCGGACCGGCCGGTTCGGAGCCCCGAAGGGGCGGCAGTGTTTAGCCGGGGGCGTAAGCCCCCGGGCAGGGGGATGTTAGGAGTTGAG
>JAWLCG010000139.1:0-11588 GCA_041687295.1 Phycisphaerae bacterium
CCGGCTGGGGAGAAACGCCGCATCGGACAGCCTCACCCAGCCGGACTGCGTCCGGCCTACGGGACGCGGCATCGATCAGGGCTGGCTGGCGGAGAGGTCGAAGCTGGCCGGGCCTACGGGGCCGCGGTCGAGGACGGCCTGCAGGGCGACGCCGGCGGCCTGCTGGACGAGCGGCTCGCGGTCGGCCTGG
The DNA here is from genome assembly GCA_041687295.1 of Phycisphaerae bacterium. GTDB lineage: Bacteria > Planctomycetota > Phycisphaerae > SM23-33 > FEN-1343 > JAWLCG01. The sequence goes on from JAWLCG010000139.1 coordinate 191, forward strand.
GCGGCCTGCAGGGCGGCGACGGCGTCGGGGTGGGTGCTCTGGCCAAGGCTGCGGACGGCCCCGAGGCGGACGTCGCGGTAGAGGTCGCCCGTGCCCGCCGCCAGCGGGGCGAAGATCCGCGGGTCGTCGTAGCGGCCCAGGGCCTCGGCGGCGGCGGCGCGGACGCGCCAGTCGGCGTCGCTGAGGGCCTCGATCAGCGGGGCGATGGCCTGGTCGTTCGATCGGCTGCACAGGCCGCGGGCGCCGGCGGCGCGGACCTCGGCGTCCTTGTCGCCCAAGGCGGCGGTGAAGGGCTCGGTCAGCTCGGGCCCGGCCAGCTGGCCCAGGCAGCGAATCAGCCCGCGGCGGGTGGCCGGGTCGGACTCGATGGCGAAGGCGGCCGACATCTGGTAGGCGGTGCGGGCCCGGCCCAGCACGACCAGGCAGCGGGCGGCCTGCAGGCGGACGGCCGGGTCGGCGTCCTGCAATGCGCGGATGACGGTGACGGTGGCCTGCACGTCGCGGAGGCGGGCCAGGCTGGCCAGGGCCTCGCGGCGGACGGCGGGCGACTTGTCGGCCTGGATGGCCTGGATGAGCGCGATGGCCAGGTTGCCCTCGCCGTAGGCGCCCAGGGCCTCGGCGGCCGCGGCGCGGACGGACGGCTCGGCATCGCTCGCCAGCAGCGCCAGCAGCGGCTCGCGGGCCTGCACCAGGCGCAGCGAACCGAGCGCCAGCGCACAGGCCGACCGCTGCAGCGCCGAGGGGCTCTGCAGTCGGCCCAGCAGCTCGGGCCCGATCTTGGGCGGGGCGAGCTCGCCCAGCGCGCGCCCCGCCGCCAGGACGACGGTGGGCTCCAGGTCGCCCAGGGCCTGCACCAGCGCGGGCGCCGCCCGGACGTCGCCGCAGTGACCCAACGCGGCCGCCGCCGCGGTGCGGACTGTCGCGTCCGAGTCGCGCAGGGCCACCGCCAGCGCCGCCGCCGACTCCGGCCGGGCCAGCCGACCCAGGGCCTCGGCGGCTGCGGCCCGGGCGGCTGGGCTCGGGTCGCGCAGGACGCGGACCAGCGGGGTGGCGGCCTCGGCGGCACCCATCCGGCCCAGGGCCAGCGCGGCCCCCTGCCGGCCGGCGGCGTCGGGGGAGTCCAGGAACTCGATCAGCCGCGGGATGACCTGGCGATCGGCCAGGCGGGCCAACTCCTCGACGGCCGACAGGCGGACGGCGGGCTCTTCGTCGAACAGGGCGTCGAGCAGGGCCATGACGGCCTGGCCCTCGCCCAGGGCGCCCAGGGCCCGCACGGCCGCCAGGCGCACCCCGGGCCGGGCGCCGACCGCCGAACGCATCAGCGGGGCCAGCGCCCGCCTGTCGCGGATAAAGCCCAGCTCCGTCGCCGCCTGGGCGGCCTGCTCGGGCGAGCCGCCCTCCAGACGGGCGATCCGCTCCTGCACGCCGTCGGGCGGGGCGGGCGTCTCGGCGGCGGCCGACGCCGCGGCGGGGCTACGCTCGCAACCGCTCGCCAGGACCGCCAGGGCCGTCATCGCCAGAACCAGCCATCGGTACTTCACGGGTGCGTCCTCACTTGTCCGGGCCCGTCAGCGCCCGGCCGGTCACGACTCCGTTCGTGCAGCCAGGCCAGCCCTCGGGCCAGCCCGGTCCTGCACGAAGTGTACGATTCCCCAGGTTGCCACGCCTGCCCATCTTGCCGGCCATGCCGTTTGCCGATCAGACGTGATGGACGGACCGCCCTTCTGGAGTGCGGCGAGTCATCGCCGCTTTGGCTCGATGGCGGACCAAGCCAAAGCGGCGATTGCATCGCCGCACTCCATATTGCGCCCGCGCCCTGGGCCGGCCATTGGTTGGTGCGACTGACGAGGCGGCGCCCAAGGCTTGGCGGCAGACGCCCCGGCAACCCCTAGGCGCGATCGGCAAACGGTCCAGTTGGCCGGGGCCGGCTTGGTGCGCGCAAAAAAAGCCCGATGTCCAGGTGGAGGGAGTCCCAGACATCGGGCCTAATTGCCGCGCCCCACGTGCAGGTGGAGGGAGACCTGCGCGTTAACGGGTGCAGCGGACAAAGGAAATTATAGGGACCGCCCCCGGGGGCTGCAATGGCCTACCCCCGGGAAAAATCCACTATAATCGATTGTTCTACAAAAAGTTAGGTCTTCACCCTAGCGCCCTAGGCTCCGCTCGCAGCGCGCAACCTGGGCCGGGGTACGGGACGACACGGCGGGAGTACGGCGGACGGCTACGGTCACGCCCACAGGCCGGGCGAGGCAACGCAAGGGCCGCCGGGGCCGGCATCGGGCGCCGTGGCAGGCCCGCCGGCCGGCGGCGGCGAAGGGCTTCCCGCACCCGCGGTCGGGCCGGGCAAACCCCGCGTGGGGCCGGCCCGGGTTACCAGGCCGGCCCCCACCGGGTTCCATCCGTGGCGCGACGTCCGGCACAACCCTGTGCCGGGGGGCGGCCGCCGAGGGAGAGGCCGCTCCGAAACCTTCGCCGGGCCTCGCTACGCTCGACCCGGCCTACCGCTAGCTGCAGCCGAGGCTGCTGCCGCAGTTGAAGCACTTGTAGCAGTTGCCGTTGCGGACGGTGATCGAGCCGCACACGTCGCAGGCCGGCGCGTCCTCCTGGAAGTGGGAGAACTGCAGGTCGACCCGCTCGGAGCGGCCCATCCGCCGCGTCAGGGGATCTTCGTTGGGCCGAACCGCGACCGCATTGGTCGCGTGGACCTTGCCGTTGCCGCCCTTGTAGGCCCCGTTGGGGCCGGTGCGGGGGGCAGACAGTGCGCCGACGGGCCCAGTGACCTCCGTGTCGGAGGCCTCGTCGGCGCGGCTAGGGTCCGAGGACACGTCGTCCGTGACACCCTCGGGTGCTGCCGTCGGGGGTTCCGCCTTGAGGCCCGTCAGGCCCGGCTGGGCATCGCCGGCGTCGGGGCGGCGGAGCTGGTTGGCCTTGCGGAACTCCTCGAGGAACTCCAGGCCCAGCCAGCGGAAGATGTAGTCCACGATGCTCTTGGCAAAGGGGATGTCGCGATTGCTGGTCATGCCGTTGGGCTCGAAGCGCTGGTGGCTGAACTTCTTGACCAGGTCCTCCAGCGGCACGCCGTACTGCAGGCACAGGCTGATGGCGGTGGCGAAGGCGTCCATCATGCCGCCGACCGTCGAGCCCTCCTTGGCCATGGTGATGAAGATCTCACCGGGCGTGGCGTCCTCGAAGAGGCCCACGTGGAGGTAGCCCTCGTGGCCGGCGATGTCGAACTTGTGGCGCATCGAGGTGGCGGTGGCGGGCATGCGGTGGCGCCGCGGGGCCGGGGCGGCCGGGGCGGCGGCCTTGGCGGGCTCGGCCTTCTTGGCGCCGCTGGTGGTATTGAGCGGCTGGACCCGCTTGGACCCGTCGCGGTAGATGGCGACGGCCTTGAGGCCCAGGTTCCAGGCGTCGACGTAGACGCGGCGGATGTCGGCCTGGTTGGACTCCTTGGGCATGTTGACGGTCTTGCTGATCGCCCCGCTCAGGAAGGGCTGGACGGCCGCCATCATGCGGATGTGGCCCATGTAGTGGATGGAGCGCTGGCCCTGGGCGGCCTTGAAGGCGCAGTCGAACACGGCCAGGTCGTCCTCGCGCATGTGCGGGGCGCCCTCGATCGTGTCGTGCTCCTCGATGAAGCTGATGATCTCGCTGACCTGCTCGGCCGTGTAGCCCAGGCGGCGCAGGGCCAGTGGCACGGTGCGGTTGACGATCTTGAACATGCCGCCGCCGGCGAGCTGCTTGTACTTGACCAGGGCGATGTCCGGCTCGATGCCGGTCGTGTCGCAGTCCATCATGAAGCCGATCGTCCCCGTCGGGGCCAGCACCGTCACCTGCGCGTTGCGGTAGCCGTGCTGGCGACCGGCCTCGACGGCGCGGTCCCAGGCGTCGGCGGCGGCCTGGAGCAGCTCCTCGGCGACGTAGCCCCGCTCGATCCGCTCGACGGCCTGGCGGTGCATGCCCATCACCCGCAGCATCGGCTCGCGGTTGGGCCCGAAGCCCAGGAAGGGCCCGCACAGGCCGCTCAGCTCGGCGCTGGTGGCGTAGGCCTGGCCGGTCATGATGGCGGTGATGGCGCCGGCCCAGGCCCGGCCCGCGTCGCCGTCGTAGGGTAAACCGAGGCTCATCAGCAACGCGCCGAGGTTGGCGTAGCCCAGCCCCAGCGGGCGGTACTCGTGGCTGTGCTTGCAGATGGGGGCCGTCGGGTAGCTCGCGTGGTCGATCAGCACTTCCTGGGCGATGATGAACACCCGCACCGCGTGCAGGAAGCGGTCGATCTCGAAGCTGCCGTCCTCCCGGCGGAAACGCAGCAGGTTCAGGCTCGCCAGGTTGCAGGCCGAGTCGTCCAGGAACATGTACTCGCTGCAGGGGTTCGAGGCGTTGATCGGGCCGCTGTTGGGGCAGGTGTGCCAGCGGTTGATCGTCGTGTGGTACTGCACGCCCGGGTCGCCGCAGATCCGCGTGCCCTCGGCGATGCCGTCGAGCAGCTCGGCCGCCTGGAAGGTCTCCGAGGGGTTGCCCGTGGTGATCTCGTAGGTCTGCCAGGGCTCCTTGTTCAGGGCGGCCCGCATGAACTCGTCGGTCAGGCGGATGCTGAAGTTGGAGTTCTGGTACATGATGCTGGCGTAGGCCTCGCCGTTGAAGCTGCCGTCGTAGCCCTGCTCGATCAGGGCCCAGGCCTTCTTCTCCTCGTTGGGCTTGGCCTCGATGAAGTCCTTGATGTCGGGGTGGTCGCAGCGGAGCGACTGCATCTTGGCGGCTCGGCGGGTCTTGCCGCCGCTCTTGACGACTGCGGCGATCTGGTCGTAGACCCGCATGAAGCTCAGCGGGCCGCTGGGGCGCCCGCCGCCGGAGAGCTTCTCGCGGCTGGAGCGGAGCGTCGAGAGGTCCGTGCCGGTACCCGAGCCGAACTTGAAGAGCATCGCCTCGCTGTGGGCCAGCGCCATGATGCTCTCCATGTTGTCCTGAACGCTCTGGATGAAGCAGGCCGAGGCCTGGGGGTACTCGTAGCCCTGCAGCGTCCGCTCGGGCTCGTGCGTCTGGGGGTTGATGTGGAAGCTGCCCGCGCTGCCCGGCACGCCGTTCTGGTGGAACAGGCCGACGTTGAACCACACCGGCGAGTTGAACGCGCCGTACTGGTTCACGCACAGCCAGGTCAGCTCGTCGTAGAAGGCCTCGGCGTCGGCGTCGCTGGCGAACAGGCCATCGGCCTTGGCCCAGTCGGCGATCGTGCGGGTGACGCGGTTGACCAGCTGCTTGACGCTGTTCTCACGCTGGGCCGTGCCGTGCTCGCCGTAGAAGTACTTGCTCACGACGACGTTGGTCGCCAACTGGCTCCAGGTGCTGGGGACCTCGGCGTCCTTCTGCTCAAAGATGATGGCGCCCTTGTCGTCCTTGATGGCGGCCGATCGCTTCTCCCACGTGAGCTCGTCGAAGGGGTGGACCCCCTCGGTCGAGAAGACGCGCTTCAGCTCCAGACCGCCTGCAGCGGCATTGGCCGAGCCGGAGAGATTCCGTTCGCGATCGGGCTCAGGATTGGAGGTCGGGCTGGTCATGGGTGACTCCTGTGGCGTATGAACGTAACTACTTGCGTAGCAATATTTTGCGGTAAAACGTCTCACGTCGAAACGGATGCCGGGCCATGGTGAAGCGGGGCTCGGTCTTCGAGGGGGTCGCCTTGGCCGGGGCCAGAAGCGATGGGCCCTAGGATACCCCACATGTTGTGGGATTCAACTGCTTTTGGTCGAAATATAGTGGGTTTTTGTAAACGCTTGATCATAAGGCATTTCGACCGGAGCTTTCGGGGTTTTCAACAGCTTCCGACACCCTGCCGGGTCTACACGCACCCCGAACAGGTCCCAACCTCAAGCTTCCAGTCTACCCTTTCCCCCGTTAGAAATCCACTAAATGTGGGTTGGCGGGATTATAGGGCACAACATATGGGGGTTCCTGTGGTTTTCTGTCGGCAAAGGGGGAACGGACCCTTGAGGCCGATTCGAAGTGGCCCCGCGCCAGGGGCTTGGGGGAACCGCGCCCCGCGCGGCCCGACGGCGGAGGCGATCGGTGGACACCCGGGCCCGTAGGCCGGGTCGAGCGAAGCGAGGCCCGGCAACCCCGACCGGCCAGGGCCCCAAAGAAAGGGACAATGCTACGCAAACGTCAACGCATTAAATCACTTGGGGCTCTCATCCCAGATAGTTGGCGAGAGGAAACTCCCCCGGGGCTCTGCCCCGGACCCCGGGATTTACCGCTTTGAGGCCACCAGCAGAACACAACAGGCACCACACCCAGGAAATGCCGCCCGTGCTGTACGGCCATCCTGACGGGGGCTCGGGGCGCTCTTCCGCGCCAGCGCTGGGCGATCCTCCGGGAGGAGCGTCCAGAGAGGCCCACTGCTGCTGGTGGCCCTAAAGCGATAAATCCCGGGGGCTTGGGGGCTGGCCCCCATTCCTTTTCCTCAACTGCTTGGGGTGAGAACCTGATTGGATCACTACCGCCCGAACGCCCTCACCGGCTCTTGCGCATAGCGACGGCCACGCCGGCGACGACGGCCAGCACCCACACCAGGTGCACGGCCGAGGCCCGCAGCGACTGTCGGAGCTCCTCGTGCCAGTCCCCCGCCTGGGTCAGGGCCATCAGCCCCTGCACGCCCAGCGACAGGGTGATGCCCAGGGCAAAGGCCGTCAGCACCCCCCGGGCCAGCGGCCCCAGGTGCTGCCACGTCAAGGAGATGCGATGAAGGGCTCTCATAGAATTGCGTCCGGACCGCCCAGGGCGATCGGTTCGGGGCAGTAGTAGGGCTCGGCGCTGCCGACCCCGCTGCGCCAGCCGAAGTAGCGGTTCATCGTCAGCACGTGCTCGGTGATCTCGCCGGGCCGAGGCCGACCTTCGTAGAACTGGCTCTGGTAGGCGCGGATGGCGGCCTCCTTCGCCTCCGTATGGCCGGTAATGTCGACCAGGAAGGTCGGCTGGGGGTTGATCATCAGGTGCGTGCAGTAGAACTCCACGATCCGCTGGGGGTAGTGCGGCTCGCCGGGGATGTCGGTGCGGGTGAGCTTGGCGTCGAACCGCGCCCGCAGGCCCAGTTGATGCACGGCGAGGTGGTCGGGGTGGGCGTCCTCGTGGTACGGGATGAACACCAGCCGGGGTCGGTGGCGGCGGATGGCGGCGGCGAAGAGCTTTCGGTTCTCTATCGTGTGCTCCAGCCAGCGGTTGGGCAGGCCGAGGTTCTCGCGGATCGGGTTGCCCAGGGCCTGGTTCGCCTCGGCGGTCTCGCGGGCGCGGATGGCCTCGCTGCCGTGCGGGGTCGGCTCGCCGCTGGTCACGTCGATCAGGGCGACCTCGACGCCCTGGCTGCACAGCTTGGCGATCGTGCCGCCCATGGCCAGTTCGGCGTCATCGGGGTGGGGAGAGAAGATCAGGATCTCGGCCATGACGGGACGTTCCTTTCAGGCCGTACGACAACGACGGTACGGCACTGTCGTAAGTGTACCGCCATCGGCGGCTTGGCGGCAAGCGGGCGAATGGCGCAACTACAATTAAGAATGGCTCCTATGGGTACAGGGCCCCGCCGCAGCCGCCCTAGCCTTTGCCCCTGGACGATTTGGCCGGCCCATGGTAGTGTTGGGCAGTCTCTCCCGCCCGCCTGAAGGAGGCCTTCGATGAGCTGGACGCACCCGCTGGAGGGGCTCGAGCCCCGGCTGCTGCTGGACGCCGCGACCCCCACCTTCGACTTCTCGAACGGCTTCGACGCCGGCCAGTTCACCCTCAACGGCGGCGCCAGCGTCACCGTCGACGGCGACCTTCGCCTGACCGACGCGACGAGCGGCACGCAGTCGCGCTCGGCGTTCTACTCGACCAGGGTGCCCATCGACCAGTTCGTCACGCGGTTCGTCTACGACCCCAACGAGGTCCGATGGGCGCGGTCGGGCGGCATCAGCCTGGTGCTGCAGAACCACGCCCCCACCGTGATCAGCGGCAACGACACCGGCGGCGGGCCGGCCGGCTTCCGCGACATCGAGCCGGCCGTCGCGATGGTCCTGCCGCTGGGCGGCGGGTTCCACCTCAAGGCCGACTCCCTCACCGCCGGCCTGGCCACTGTTAAGTCCGATGCCTACCGCCCCGAGATCGGCGCCTGGCAGCAGGGCCATACCTACGAGCTCACCCTCAGCTACGACGGGTCGGTCCTCACGATGATCGCCCGCGACCGGGTCACCGGCGACCAGCAGTACCAGCACTACAACATCGACATCCCCGCCCTGGTGGGCGATACGCAGGCGTGGGTCGGCTTCAGTGCGACCACCGGCAGCAAGGACGAGCGACGCAACACCCACGAGATCGACGCCTGGACCTGGTACGCCGACGCCGGCCAACTGCCCCCGACCGCCCAGTTCACGATGGACTCGCTGTCCCCGTATCAGGCCCTGGAGGGCAACGTCATCCGGGCCGCGGCGCCCTACAGCGTCGACTTTGACGCCGCGACCAGCTTCGACCCCGACGGCAGCGTCGCCGGCTACGCCTGGGACTTAGACGGCGACGGCACGACCGACGCCACCGGCGCCCAGGTCAGCCACACCTACACCACGCCGGGCACCTACACGGCCACGCTGGTCGTCACCGACGACGGCGGCATCGAGTCGGCCCCGCGCCAGTTCACCGTCGTCGTCAGCGACGCCCTCCAGGCCGTCATCCGCACCAACCGCACCGAGGGCGCCGGGCCGCTGGCGGTGCACTTCGACGCCACCGAGACGCTCGGCCTGGCCGACGGCGACTTCCTGAACGCCCGCTTCGTCTGGGACTTTGACGTCACCGACACCGACCCGACCGGCGTGTACGAACACGGCGAGGGCTTCGTCGCCAGCCACGTGTTCGAACGGCCTGGCACGTACACCGTGCGGCTGACCGTCACCGATATCGACGGCCACGTCTCCACGCAGGACACGACGATTACCGTCACCGATATCGATGGGACCTGGACGAGCTACTACTTCAGCACCGACGGCGACGACGCCAACCCCGGCACGATCGAGCTGCCCAAACAAACGCTCGCCCACGCCGCCAGCCTGGCCGGGCCCAACGTGCGGCTGCTGCTGGCCCGCGGGGACTTCTGGACGATCTCCAGCCAGCTGAAGTTCAGCGCCGACGGGCCGGTCGTCGTCGACGCCTACACCGACCCGGCCGCTCCCAGCGACGCACGGCCCATCGTCCTGGCTGGCTGGGTCGACGGCGCCTACCGCATGATCGACATGAACGGCAGCGACTGGCGCGTGCTGAACCTCGAGCTGCGCAACAGCGAGAACAGCTACTCCAGCCCCCGCACGCCCGGCGGCATCCAGCTCAACGGCACGAACAACCTCGTCGCCCACACCCGCTTCCAGGACATGGGCGGCTACGCAGCCCCGATGGGCGGCGACGGCAACGTCCTGTTCGCCAACACCGCCCGCAACGCCGGGCCCTACTTCGTCTACGGCAGCCCCGTGCACGGCGGCATCATCGGCAACGACGTCGAGATCGAGAGCGAGCACCGCGAGCACGTCATCCGCTTCCAGGGCGGCTTCCAGACCTACATCGCCCACAACGTCCTGGGCGCCAAGGAGACTAAGAGCAACGTCCAGATGCGCGGCCAGACCGGCCAGATCGTGATCTACGCCAACGAATTCCTGGGCCGCGGTTCCGGCCCGCACCCGCAGAACGACGACAACGAGGAGTACGTCCACCACACCGTCTGGGACGCCAACACCTTCCGCCTGAACCCGGACTACCCGCCGGCGGGCTTCGCCCTGGGCGGCACGGCCATCGGCATCGAGGCGCGGCACACGGTGATCCGCAACAACGTGTCGATTAACTACGACCGGCTCTTCGGCATCGGCAGCCACGTGTGGATCGGCCGATCCGTCAACGTCCACGTCTACAACAACACCGTCTTCAGCGACGCGTCGATGGGCAAGAACTCCGGCCTGCTGGGCACGGTGGGCCATGCCGACGGCGTGGTGATCCGCAACAACCTGGTCTACAGCGAGATCGCCACATCGCCCGACCCCTGGGTCAACGTGATGGAGATCTCCTCCAGCGCGACCGACGTGACGTGCGGCCACAACTTCTACTACGGCGCCAGCTGGAATCCCGACGCGGACCTCTTCGAGGTGGACTCGGCCCATTACATGACCTTCGCCCAATGGCAGGCAGCCGGCTTCGGCACTGGCACGATCGTGGGCACGCAGCCGCGGTTCGTCTCGACCGAGCCGGCCAGTGCCGACTTCCTGCGCCTGGCCGCCGACAGCCCCGCCATCGACGCCGGGGCGCCGGTGCCGATCTTCAGCGACCGCGCCGGCGCCGCCCGGCCCATGGGCGCCGGCTACGACATGGGCGCCTACGAGCACCAGCCCGCCCACCTGCCCGGCGACGCCAACGGCGATGGCCGCGTGGATGACCGCGACCTCAACGTCGTCCTGGGCCACTGGGGCGAAACCGGCGGCTGGGCCGAGGGCGACTTCGACGCCAGCACCACCGTTGACGACCGCGACCTGAGCATCCTGCTGAGCCACTGGGGCGACGGCCAGTTCGCCCAGGACGAGCCCGTCCTCACGGCCAGTGCCGTCACGCCCGCCCCCGCGCCGGCCCAGCCGACGCCCGCGACAGTCGACCTGCTGACCCCGATGGCCGCGACGCCCGACCTGGCCGCCCCGGCCCTTCGGCCACTTCGGCTGCACCATCGCCTGGCCGTGCAGCCCCGGCCGCAGGACCGCCCCAGCGACACGCCGGCCGCCGTCCAGGCCCGTCTCCGCCGCCGGACCGACCTGGCCCAACGATTCGGCACGCCCCTGACCGTCGACCTGCTGGCCCTGCCGTAAGGCCACACCGCCCGCCGATGGCTGCAAAGCGACCGGGTGCCGTGGCTGCGCCGTGTGCCGCCACGTCCAGGGCCACGGAGGAATTGGCTTCGTTCCGCGGAGCCAATTCCCGCCTCAAGCCATTGCTGCTTCGCGGCTTGACGTCTACCCAAATTGGGTTCGTTTCGTCAAGACGCCCCGTCCGCCCCCGCCCTTCTCGACCCTCTCAGCCCGGGCCCTATGGACTGCGGCGAAGCATTCGCCGCTTTGGCTTGACCTCCGCCGAGGGCAACCCGCGTGCGGGTGCCGAGGCTGCGCCGTGTGCAGCCACGTCGTGGGCCACGGAGGAATTGGGTTCGTTCCGCGGAGCGGATTTCCGCCACAAGCCATTTCTGCGTCGAGGCTTGACGTCTACCCAAATTGGGTTCGTTCCGTCAGAACGCCCCCCGCCCCGCGACCTGCCTCAGCCCGGGGCCCAGTCCTGAATTGTAGACAATATACAATCACCCGACGGCTCTGGATGCCTGGGCCGTATGGAGTGCGGGGGGGGCCCCGCCCCCCTGGGTTGG
>JAWLCG010000140.1:0-11575 GCA_041687295.1 Phycisphaerae bacterium
CTTTCCGACCCGGGCCGGCGTGACGGGGATGTACCAGGTGCAGTTGCCGTCGGTCTGGCGGACGGGGACCTCCCAGCTGTTGCTCGGCAGCGAGGGGCTGCGCCGCGGGGCGCCGGCGTAGCCCTGCCCGACGCGGAGGGCGGCGTAGAGGGCCTCGCGCCCGCATCGGCCATGGACGGCGATGGCCAGGTACGCCCCCGGCCGGGCCTGGTCGAGGGTGAACTCCAGCGTCCACGCCCGCTCGGCCGGGGCACGCCAGTAATGGCCCAGCAGGTTGCTCGCCCGCCAGCCGGTGCGGTCGAGGGCAGCCCCCCGCCAGAAGCCGCGGACCTCGCGGATGCGGTCCGGACAGCCCTCCAGGCGGACGTAGCGGATGGGCCCGTCGTCGGGCAGCTCGGCGGCGAGGCTGGGGTTGGCGAAGAAGCGCACGCGGCGCCACGTCCGCAGGTCGGCCGAGACGCTGGCCCAGACGCCCTCCTGGTCCTTCAGCGGCTGAAGGTCGTAATCGTCGTCCACCTCCAGCACCAGCCGGTCGATGCGCGTGGGCCGGCCCAGGTCCAGCCGAAAGGCCCCGCCGCGGACCCGCAGCTCGCCCCAGCGCCGGCAGACGGCAAAGGCGGTGTCGGGTTGGTCGTCGAAGAGGTAGCGGTCCCACAGGTGACGGCGGCGGAAGACGCCCTGGCCAAAGAACGCCTCGCGGGCCTGCCGCACCGCCTCGATGTTCGTCGGGCCCGAGCGGTCGAGCTCGCGGACCTCCAGGGCGTTGCTGTCGGCGGCGAAGCAGGTGGCCTCGTAGAGGGCCTCGGCGTCGTCGGGAACATCCGTCGGCTGCAGCTCGCCCAGCTTGCGGTGCCACGGCCCCGTCGGCGCCTCGCCGGCAAACTCCACGCGCAAGGTCCCATCGCCCTTCATCGACACCGGCTCCCCGTCGAGCCTCACCGACGCCGGCTCGGCACCCGTCACGCGGACCTCGGCCACGCTGCCCGGCTCACCCAGCAGCCGAAGGCGCGCGGGCCGGCCCGGCACGTCCTGCACGAGGTCGTAGTCACAGCCCTCCACGGCCGGCTCGTCGATCGGCCCCGTCGTCGCCAGCACCAGCAGCGAGCGGAACGGCAGCACCTCCACCTCGATGCTCGCCCCCGGCTCGAAGCGCCCGACCACCCGCTCGTGCGGGTGCAGCCTGCGGACTTCCACCGGCCCCTGGGCATCCAGGCCGATCGTCCCGTCCAGCCGAATCGTCCGCCGCACCGGTTCCCAAGTGAGGTTCCGCAGCGTGACCAGGCGGGTCTGCGCGTCGCCGCGGCTGACGGCGCTGGGCCCGAAGTCGGCCTCGTCCAGCACCAGGCCGTTGACCATGATCTCGCGGTAGCGGCGGTGCAGGTTGTAGATGCGGGCCAGCCGCCCCAGCTCGTCGTCGCGCAACAGCCAGGGGTTGCCGTAGATCTCTGGCGCGAGGATGAGGCAGCGGTTGAACGCCTGCAGGACCAGGTCGTCCTCCCAGTAGTCCAGGCACGACGAGAGGCACACGCCGTGGTCCTCGGTCAGGCGGACCAGCTCGGGCGGCAGGCCGCGGCGCAGGGCGCAGGCGCGGTTGTGCGTGGCGGGCGCGGTGTTGACCATGTGCACGTCGATGTAGGTCTCGGCCCCCTCCCACAGGAAGGTGGTGGCGTGCGGCAGGCCCTTGCCCAGGTCCAGGCGGTGGTTGAGCAGGATCAGGTCGGGGCTGTGGAGGCGGCAACGGGTCATCATCTCGACGAAGGCGTCCTGCTTGTCCGGGCGCAGCTGGCCGCAGACGGCGTCCATCTTGAACAGGGCGAAGGCGTGGTCGCGGCAGAGGGCCTCCATCATCTCGATGCGGTTGCGGGCGTCTTCGTCGCTCTCGCCGAACCCGTCCGGCCCGCCCCAGACGCCGAGCCTCGCCCCAAACCGCCGGGCCGCCTCGGCCAGCGGCCCGAAGCCGCGCGGAAACTGCCGGCGGAAGCGTTCCGAGACGGTCGAGCCGTAGAACTTCGCCCCGTCGATGGCCCCGGCGTCGAAGGCGTAGATATCCAGCACCATGCCGTACTCGTCGTGGAGGTGCTGAAAGAACGCCAGGTTCGCCAGCGTCTGGGCCTCGGTGGACCCCTCGTTGGTGTGGTTGATCCAGGAGAAGTACTGCGCACGCGAGGGGGTGGCCTCGTCGGCACCGGGGTAGACAGGCGTATCGGCCATGGGAGTCCTCATGCGTTGGAGGCTGCCGCGCCGCGGGCCAACCGGCGACCTGCGGCGGCAAGGCCCCAGCATGCCGGCCCCGGGCCGGTCGGTCAAGGGCCCGGCTCAAAGCGGTAGCCGACCTCGCGGACGTGCGGGTGCGGCGGGCCGGGGCAGGGACTCACCCGACCCGATGCCCACCGATGGCAACCCGTGGGCTTGGGTTGGCGTCGCACCGGGGATGCGCGGGCGCGAACGACACAGCGGTTACCCTCCCCCGCGCCACTTCGCCAGGGCGGCGCCGATGGGGGGCATGAAGCGGTCGGGCTCGGCCAGGCCGTAGGGGTAGTAGTAGAACACCAGGTGGTCGGGGCCGGCGGCGAGGAACTCGGGGAGGCGCTGCAGCGTCAGCTCCAGGGCGGGCGCGTCGAGCAGCTGGGTCTCCAGCAGGACGAAGCTTCGCCGGCCGTTGGCGGCCGCGGCGGTGCGGAACCGCTCGAAGTTACCCAGCAGCACCTTGCCACCGCCGCCCTCGCCGGTGGCCAGCTCGCCGGGCCGCCAGCACTTGCCATCGCAGCCGAACTCGTCGAGCCGGTCGATGGCGGCACAGGCTCGCACCTGTTCGTCGGGGCAGCTGGCGTAGAGGAAGCTGCTGATCGTCAGCTGCGGGTGGCGCTGGCGAATGAGCCGATTGGCCTGACCAAAGCACGCGACGGTGCCCGCCAGCCGATCGGCCGGGCCGGCGGGTCGGCCCAGGGCCCTCTTCGCCCACTCGCTGTGATCTTCGCCCTCGAGGCTCTTGAGCTCGTCCCAGACCAGGCCCGTGAAGCCCAGCTCATCGACCATCCGCCCGACCGTCTCAGCCAGGAAGGCGGGCGTGTCGGGGTGAAAGACGCTCACCTGCGGGCCGAAGCATTCGACGGGCGACCCGTCGGCCCGGCGGGCCCACGTGTCGGGCCGACCGATCGCGAAGTAGCCCGGCGCCCGGTGCCAGCCAGCCACCAGGCCACCCAAGCGCGACGGGATCAGCCGGCACTCCAGGCCCGCTCGCCCCACCTGCTCGCGGACCATCGGCAGGTTGCTGCCGAGCAGGTCCGCCTCGTGCATGCCGACGTAGACGCCGTCGGCCCCGTGGTCGCGCATCCAGGCAAGGTCCTCGCGCACGTGCCGCGGCACGATGCACAGGTCCTGCCCGTGAAAGTAGTACACGCTCAGTCGTCGCTGGCCCATGGGCACCTCCAGGCCTCCATGGTAGCGACGCCGGCCCGGCTGTCCAGCGGCCGGGTGCGTTGACAGCGACGGACCGGCGGGCTTGCCAGGGCGAGGCCACCTCGATACGATGGCCGATGGATTCCTCGGTCGGCGGGAGGACCGCCGGCCGAGGCTGTTGGGCCGTCCACTCCAAACCGTCGGGTGCCATGGCACCCCGGTTGGGGCACCCCGTTTGGGGGCTGGACGGTGCCGAGCGATGTCACTTCCAGAGCGAGGTTTGCCATGAGCGCCATTCGCGAGTTCGTCCAGGCCGAGCCCCTCTTCGACAACCACGAGCACCAGAACGGTTTCTCGGCCATCGAGGGCCAGAAGAAGGACCTGGACTTCCGCGCCTTCGGCGGCTACCTGACGGCCGACCTGGCCACAGCCGCCGGGCGGGCACCGGGCAAGGGCCAGGACGCGGAGTTCTGGGAGGCCTGGCAATTCGCCCGCACGACCGGCTACGGGCAGGCGACGCAGCTGGCCTGCCGGGCGATGCTGGAGATGGACTTCTCGGCCGAGAACGCCGGGGCCATCACCGCCGCCCTGCGCGACTACGCCGCCCCGCGCTCGGGCCGACAGATCTACGAGGAGCTCTTCGCCCTGGCCAACGTCCGCTGGGCCGTCTGCGACGAGTGCTGGGACAGCCCGACGAAGCTGGCGTTCTTCAGCGGCCAGGAGCACCCGGACTTCTTTGGCCACGCCCTGCGCTACGACGCCGTGATCGGTCTGAGCCACCGCGACCAGGTGGCGGGCTTCGAGCGGGCGATGGACTGCACGATCCAGCGGCTGAGCGACCTCGACGCCGCCCTGGACGCCTACACTGACCGGGCCCGTCAGGGCGGCAAGCTGGTGGCGATGAAGTCGGCGATGGCCTACCTGTGCCCGCTGCGGTTCGAGCATTCCAGCTACGCCGACGCCGAGCGGGCCTTCGAGCAGCTCATGCAGGGCCGGCCCGCCGACACCGAGCCGCTGCGGGGCTACCTGTTCCACCGCTTCGTCCAACGGGCCCGCGAGTTCGCCCTGCCCGTGCAGATCCACACCGGCTACCTCGCGGGCAACTGGGGCAGCCCCGCCCAGGGCGACCCGACCGGGCTGATCCCCATCTTCCAGCGCTACCGTGGCGTGCAGTTCGACCTGTTCCACGCGGGCTGGCCCTATAGCGAGCTGATGGGCGCGATCGGCAAGAGCTTCCCCAACGTCCACCTCGACCTGTGCTGGGCGTGGTCGATGAACCCCGCCGCCATGGAGCGGACGCTGGAGGAGTGGCTCTCGGCCGTGCCGCACAACAAGATCTTCGGCTTCGGCGGCGACACGGGCGCCCCCTACCCGGCCGTGGGATACGCCCTGCAGGCCCGGCAGGGCATCGCCAACGTCCTGGAGCGGATGGTGGACCGGGGCCAGTACGACCTGCCCACCGCCCAGCAGGTCGCCCGGCGGATCATGCACGAGAACGCCCGCGCGCTCTACGCGATGGGCTAGACCGGTTTGCGCCCGGACCTGCGGGCACGTTGTGCCTCGACATGAACGGCCCGGCCCGATGCCCACGGAAAGCATTCCGTGGGCTTGGGCAGGACCTTCGACCCACCCGCAGGCACAACGGCAGGACGGTCTGAGCCGGCCGGGCCTACTGCTTGGCCAGCTCGTAAAATCCGTGGCCGATGTCGCGGAGCCTGCCCTGGCGGACCAGTTCGCGCCAGACGGCCTCGGGGTATTCGCTGGGGGCGGGAATGGCGTGGATGCTCGAGCCCTCGCCCTTGCTCAGCTGGCTGTGGCCGCCGATGCGGCTCTCGTCGTCCAGGCGGTCCAGGGCGAGGCGCTTGCGGAAGGCGCGGAAGGCCTTGCGGCAGGTGTCGGCGTCGGGCACGTCGGCGGGCTCGGCGGGTGCCGCCGGCGTGCGGAGCTGGTCGATCAGCTCCAGCAGGCTCGGCAGGTCGCGCATGCCCACCACGTGCGACACCCGCCCGGCCGGCAGGTCGGTGCCCCCCAGCAGGCGATAGACCTGCTTCCACTCCCCCGACGCCCGGCGCGGGTCGGGGTAGCTGCGGATCGCCGTCACCAGCGCGTCCAACTGTGTGAGGATGTCCTCAGGCATGGGCGGTATCCTTTTGTCTGGGTGCCCCGGGCAAGCCGCAGGCTCGCCCGGCCGGGGCGGGACCGGGCCGCCTGGTGCACCCGCCTCCGCCCTCGACCGGGCGAGCGGCGCTGACGCCCCGCTTGCCCGGGGCACTCCGCCACACGGTCGATCGGCCCACGCTCTAGCGGGCCCGGCGGGACTGCTTGCGGAACAGGCGGATGCCCTCGCGGCCATTGTAGGTCATCAGCAGGGCGCCGGCGGCGGCGAACCGCTCGAAGAGCCGCTCGATCACCTGCTCCTCGCCGGGCCAGGGGTAGGCGAAGACCAGGTCGAAGTCGTCGATCTCCAGGTCCATCTGCTCGTAGGGGTCGGGCCCGCCGACGGCGAGCCACTGGAACTCCTCGGTGTCCTCGGCGATGTCCTGGCCCCCGGCGGGCACGAAGTTGCCGTAGCAGAACGCCGCCCGCACGTGGTGGTCGCGGGCGAGGCTCTCGGCCAGGTCCACCAGCTCGACCTCGAACTCGATGCCGCACGCGTCGAAGCCCAGCATCGCCGCCAGGCAGGTCACCACGCCGGCGCCGCTGCCCCACTCGCAGAACAGCCGGCCCGGCGCGAGCCGCTCGCGGGCCACGGCGGCCAGGGCGGAACAGACCATCGCGAAGTCGCTGGGCACGAAGGAGGGGATCGGCTCGTTGAGGTGCGCCTCGACGAACGCGTCGATCCGCGCCAGGGCGTCGTCTATGAGCCGCTGGGCCTCGGGCGGCACCGGCGGCAGCGATTCGGGCAGCGTCAGTGGAATTAGCGGCATGGCGACAGGATACCATGAACCGTCGGCCCCGGTAAGCGCGATCTGCGCCCCCCTTCTCCAAGCCCACGGAGGCAATCCTATGATATCTACACAAGTCCAAAGGGCGAGGCCTGGAAAACTCGCACGCACCCGGACCGGGGCTGACCTCTGGGGCTTGCCGGTACGGTGCCAGGCATCCCCACCCGACTGGCTCAATCCTTCAGCCCTGAAGGGGCGCCGGATCGGAGCCCCGGAGGGGCGCTGGATCGGAGCCCCGAAGGGGCGCCAGTTTTTAGCCGGGGGCGTGAGCCCCCGGAACAGGCGTCCCCCAATGCGCCGAGCCCCGAAGGGGCGGCAGTGCCGTAGCGTGGCGCACTGCCGCCCCTTCGGGGCTCAGATTCTAACATACGCTTAAACGGGGGCTTACGCCCCCGGCTAAAGACTACCGCCCCTCCGGGGCTCCGATCTTCGAGGCTCCGATCCACGCCCTTTCGGGGGTCCGATCCGGCGCCCCTCGGGCCTCAACACAAACTGGGGACCGCTTCTGCGCCCTGGGCCACATTCGTCCGCCCCTGACGAAGCTACAGGACTTGTGTAGATATCACAGGATGCAATCCGTGGGGGTCTTGGTGGGGCCGTGCAGCCGTGGAACGACCTCCCCGCGGTCCGCCCCCCCCGCCGGGCCTCGCTGCGCTCGCAGAAAGCCTACATGGGCAGCACCGCCGTCACCGGTCGGCCGGGGACGAGTCGGCCCTGGTCGACGAACCCCTCGGGCCGGTCGGTCAGCTCGTCGATGAGGACGCCGCGCCACTTGGTCTGGCTGGCGGTGGCCTCGTGCAGGCCGGCCAGGTCGTGCAGCTCCTGGGGGTCCTCGTCGAGGTCGAACAGCTGCTCGCGCCCCGTGCCGCTGAACCAGAGAAACTTCTCGTGCCCGTCGGTGACGTAGTGGACCGACTGGTCCATGAAGGGGTGCTCGCCGTGGATGTGCGGGTGGGCCCGCACGGCCTGGCCGCGGGCGATGGGCAGCAGGCTGTGGCCGTCAAGGCCGGCGGGCACCTCCAGGCCGGCTGCGTCCAGCAGCGTGGGCATCACGTCGCGCAGCTCGACGACCGCGTCGCTGGACGCCCCCCGCCGCAGGCCCCCCTCGCGCGGGCCGGTGAGGATCAGCGGCACGCGGGCCGAGCCCTCGTAGGGCAGGCTCTTGCGGAACAGGTCGTGGTCGCCCAGCAGCTCGCCGTGGTCGCTGGTGAAGCACACCCACGTGTCGTCCCGCAGGCCGTACTCGTGGAGCATCTCCAGCAGGCGGTTGATCTGGTGGTCGATGTGGGTGATGTGGCCGTAGTAGCCCGCCCGGGCGCGGTGCAGGGCGTGGCGGTCCAGCCGGCCGGCCGCCAGCTGGGGCGAGCGGGGCTGGGTGTAGGGCTCGAACAGGTCCGCCCAGTCGCCCACGGGCACCGGCGGCAGGTCGCGCTGGAGGTACTGCTCAAAGGCCCACGCCGGCGGGTCGTACGGCGGGTGGGGCCGGTGGTACGACACGAACAGGAAGAAGGGCTTCCGCGGGTCGCGCCGGCGGAGGAAGTCGATCGCCTGGCCCGTCACCCAGTTGGTCGGGTGGGTGTGCTCGGGCTTGTCCCAGGGGCGGGCGACCTGGCTGTTGCAGTTGAGCCCGTGCTCGAAGTAGTCCGCGTCGTGCCGGCCCAATTGGTCGCGGAGCCAGGGGAGATAGTCGTCGATTAAGTCGTAGTTGGTCCCCCGCCGCGCGAAGTGCAGGAAGCCGTCGTGGAGGATCACGTTCTGGAAGCCCAGCTGTGAACGCTCGGGGTAGACGTGCATCTTGCCGACGGCCTGGGTCTGGTAGCCCTGGCGAGTGAACTCGCCGGCCAGCGTGACGGGGTAGTTCCACTCGACGCCGTCGCGATAGCCCACGCGCCCATGGTTGCGCTGGGCGAGGCCCGTGAACAGCGCCGCCCGGGCCGCGATGCACGAGGGCGTCGCCGAGTACGCCCGCTCGAAGCGCACGCCCTCCAGCGCCAGGCCGTCGAGGTACGGCGTCTGCACGGCCGGGTGGCCGGAGATGCCCAGACAGTCGCCCCGCCACTGGTCGACCATGACCAGCAGCACGTTACGCGGCTTGGTAGCGGTCGTGGCGATGGTGCACCTCCTGAACTCTTATCGTCCTCCTGGCCTGTTCCAGCTACAAGGCTGGACGGGACACTACGGGACCGTCCGCACGTGGGCCACGGTGATCTCGGGGCCGTCGGTGGCCAGGCCGAGCGTCGCGACCCGCTCGTGACGCTCAGGGGCCCGCCAGGTACCGTTGGACAGGTCGAGCCACCGCAGCTCGATCTTCGGCCCGAAAACGTTCGCGGCGAGAACGGCCTTGCCCGGGCCGGTGAACAGAACGATCGCCTCGTCGGGCGGGTTGGCGTTGCAGTAGGCGTTGTTCGCCTCGCGCTGGACCAGCAGGTCCATCCGCGGCTCGCCGGCGAACAGATCGTAGGCGTCGGCGACGGCGCGGGCGGCGCGGATGTGCTGCTGCGCCAGGGGGCTCAGGCCCAGGCCGCTCGGCGGGCGGTGGAACCGCGCCGAGGCCATCCCCCCCACCACGTTGCGCCAGAAGTTGGTCACGCCGCGCGCCGTCGGGCCATGCCGTCCGCCGTCGGCTCCGTAGATCTTAACATTGTTCATGGGCCGTTGCGGGTCGAGCCGCGCCCGGACGGCCTGGCCGTTGGTCCACTGGACATCGCCGTCCTGGTGGTTGTTCTGCGAGACGTCCACGAAGCTGAACAGCTCTGGGTGGTCGAAGGTGTTGCGGTGCTGCGGGTGGTCGAGGTCGTGGGCGTCCCACATCTCGGTCAGCTGGACGGGCACGCCGGCGGCCTCGGCGGCCTTGCGGATGTACCGCGCCCAGTAGTCGGCCCAGCGTGGGGTGACGGAGGTCTCATTGTCCATGCAGTAGAGGACGTTGGGATAGCGCAGGCTGATTGCGAGCATCGCGTCGACGAACCGCTCCTGGTGGGCACGGAGCATGGCGTTATCCAGCTCGCCGGGCACGCTGTAGAAGAAGGGGTTCTCGTGCCGCGTCGGGTGAGTGGTCACGTCGACGGGCAGGCCCGACTCCTCGGCCGAATAATTCTTATTGTTCCTGGGGTTGAACGGGTTGTCCTGCCAGGGCTCGCGGTAGAAGTCGAAGGTCGCCCACACCTCGATCTGGACGATGATGTCCAGCTCGCTAGCGAGGGCGAGGCACGAGGCGAAACGGCGGAAGAACTCCTTGCCGATGCGGTCGAGGTCGTACAGGCCCGTCTCGCCGTCGCGCTCGAAGGGCCAGACGTTGCCCTCGTCCCGGCTGCTGAGGGTGCAGCGGATGTAGTTGCCGCCCACGCCCGCCAGCAGGCGGAGGTGCTCCGGCAGGTCGGGGATCTGGAAGACGTTGTCCTCGACCGTGCCGCCGAGCAGCATGACGGGTTGACCGGCGTACTCCCAGTAGCGCGGGTTGACGGAGCTGGGGCGGATGGGCGGCTTCATTGGCGCTCTCCCTGTGGGCCGGCAAGGGCCCGGATGGATTCTACGCGCGGCCCGCCGGCGAGCACAGCCGGCCCGGCGGCCAGGGGTTGCTGACTGGCGTTGTACCCCCTCACGCCGGGCGACGCAAGCCGCCCCGGTGCAATGCTGTCCGGCAAGGGGCCAACAGGCGGGGTGCGGGGAGAATCGCAGTGCAGAAGCAGCTATAAGAAATGGGGGTACGGCATAGATAGGTTTGTGTTCCCGGTGCAGGGGCGCCGCTGGGGGGTCGACAGGAACTAAGATGAACTGCGGTCAAGGCCGGCCTGGCGGTGGTGCGAGGCTTGCGGGCCGCGAAAGGAGATTGGTTCGCATGAAGATCAAGAGTATGGCGTGCGTGGCGGTGGTGTTGGCCTCGCTGGGGCTGCTGGGCTGTGGCGAAGAGGAGCCGAGCCCCCCTCCCCTGCCGGCGGTCGAGGGCGCCGAGCAGGCGGCCGTCGCCAACACGACCTGCCCCATCATGGGCACTGAGGTCGACCCGTCGATCGAGACGCGGACCTACAAGGGCGTGCGGATCGGCTTCTGCTGCGCCGGTTGCCCACAGAGCTGGGACCAGCTGAGCGAGCAGCAGAAGGACGCCAAGCTCGCTGAGATGCAGGCGGAGTGAGCGGCCTGCGAATGACGCGCATGGGCGGTCGGGGGGTCAGTGGGGTTAATTGGTGAACGGGTTTATTGGTTAACTCGGTCAGACGGGGCGGAAGGCGCAGTGCAACGGGTTAAGGATGTAACAAATTATCTGATTGAACGATTAAGCGTGAAAACAGTTCAGCGCCTGGCCACTATGTAGGGCAAAAAACACCCTAGCCGTCCCTGCGGTCTCACGCGGCCGGGAAGGTGGCGCGTTCCGGCGTGGCGTGCTGGATCGCCTTGAGGATGGCCGTGTGGAGCTCGAAGGCGTCGAAGACGGGCTTGAGCAGCAGTTCGTCGGCCCCCTGCTGCCAGGCCCGCCAGGCGGCCTCGAAGTGCTCGAGTTGGCCCGTCAGCAGCAGGGCCGGGCGGGGACGCAGGAGCTTGACGCCCGCAAGCAGCTCGGCGCCGGCCCCATCGGCGGCCTCGCTGGAGAGAACCAGCACGTCAGGACGCCAGCGCATCGCGACCTCCAGCGCCTCGGCAGGCAGCGGCTCGGCCAGCACCTGGTGGCCGTGGGCCTGCAGGAAGCTCTGGGCCCGATCGACAAACCGCCAGTCCGCGTCACACACAAGCACCTTCAGCGACATAAAGGGCTCCTTTCGCGACTCCGCGTTAGGCCCGA
Organism: Phycisphaerae bacterium; assembly: GCA_041687295.1. GTDB lineage: Bacteria > Planctomycetota > Phycisphaerae > SM23-33 > FEN-1343 > JAWLCG01. Next base: position 11,122 of record JAWLCG010000140.1, read on the forward strand.
CCCCGGGGGTGTCCCACTGTCCTTGATCGGCTCGCCCGAGGCGTGAGCTTGAGGCGCAACAGATGCTGGCGGCAGGAAACGGGTTGCCTGGGGACGAAATAGCCGCCCCGGCGGCGTGCGGGGGGCTTGCTGGCGGGATCGGCGGGGTCTGGACTGCGTGCCTGGCGGGCGTGGAGTTGACTGTGTCGTCCAACCCAAGCCCACGGAATGCCTTCCGTGGGCATCTCCGTGGGGCCGTTCCCGGCTGGGCACAACGCACCCGCACGTCCAACAGGCAAACAGTCCAGCCCGACAGGGGCCTAAGGAGAATACCCTAAGGTATACGCCCTGGCAGCCCGTTGAGAAAGGCCATCTGGCCTCGACGTTGGAGCAGTAGAGCAGTAGAACAGGAGAGCAGAATAAGCCCGGAAAGTGGCCCAGCGCCCCTGAATCCAGGCCCCGTTCACCTGCGGTC
>JAWLCG010000141.1:0-11559 GCA_041687295.1 Phycisphaerae bacterium
GACGTGGGTGGCGCCGCGGCAGCTGACGGCCCGGACGGCCCCGAAGAGGTTGTCCAGCACGTAGCGCCAGTGGGCGAACATGTCCATGATGATGCCGCCCCCCTCCTCCTTGCGATAGTTCCAGCTGGGCCGCTGGCAGGGGACGGCGTCGCCCTCGAAGACCCAGTAGCCGAACTCGCCGCGGATGGAGAGGATCTGCCCGAAGAAGCCCTGCTCGACCAGCGCCCGCAGCTTCAGTAGCCCCGGCAGCCAGAGCTTGTCCTGCACCACGCCGTGCCTGACGCCGGCGGCCTCGGCCAGGCGGTAGAGCTCCATGGCGTCGGCGGTGGTCAGGGCGGTGGGCTTCTCGCAGTAGATGTGCTTGCCGGCTGCGATGGCCTGTTTGACGGCCTCGAAGCGGCGCTGGGTCGTCTGCGCGTCGAAGTAGACGCTGTATGTCTCGTCGGCCAGGGCCTGGGCCAGGTCGGTCGTCCAGGGCAGGCCGCCGGCGAGCTTCGAGAGCTTCTCGAGCCTGGCGGCGTTTCGCCCGACGAGGATGGCCTCGGGCAGGATCCGCTCGGAATCGCTGATGCGGATGCCGCCCTGCTCGCGGATGGCCACGATCGAGCGCATGAGGTGCTGATTGGTCCCCATCCGCCCGGTCACGCCGTTCAGGATGATGCCGACAGTATGAGTCTTCACCGCGTCCATCGACTGCACGTCCTCCATTTCGCTGTCCACTCCCGGCGACGGGCCGGGAAGCGGGGATGATACCGGCAAAGGCGGCGGAATGCGAGGCCGGATTCGGCGGCCAAACGCGTAGGCTGGGGCGCAGCGCGAGCGGAGCCCCACCTTCGGCGGCGTCGAGCCGTCCGCATCGGCCCGCAGCTCTCGAAGGTGGGACGCCGCTCTGTCGGAGCCTACGGCCGGAATCGGAGACTTGACAGGTCTGGCATCTGCCGTACGATAGGACCTACGGGGTCGGTCTGGCCCTGCGCTTGCTCGTCAACTCTCCCTACGACAAGGGGTACACGATGAAGGTACTGCGGATGCTGCTGTGTGCAGGACTGGTTACCGCCCTGGGGGCCGGGGCGGCCTGGGGGGCCGGCTTTGCCGTCCTGCCGCCTGAGTGCGATGTGCGTGGCGTGTCGGCCGATGGCTCGACCGTCTTTGGGAACCTGCGGTCCGACAACGGCTGGGGCGCCCTGATGGGCCCGTACCGCTGGACGCGCCAGGGCGGCCTGGACCCGGTGGACCTGGGCCCGCCGGGCACCTACGGCCTGGTCCAGGCCAATGGCATCAGCGGCGACGGCTCGGTCCTGGTCGGCGGGCTGGTTGAGTGCACCATTGCCGAGTCCATCTCCTTCCGTTGGACGCCAGACACGGGCCTGCAGACGGTGCGAGGCCCGGAAGGCGGCTTCGCCGTCATCAACGGCATTTCCCCGGACGGTTCGTTGATGGTCGGCGTCCGGGGCACCGTGGATGACTACCAGCCAAGCCGCTGGACCTCCGACGGGGCCGTCGAGTCCCTGCCCCGGCCCGAAGGGATGGCCTACTTCCATGCCCGGCTGATCTCGGCCGACAATGCCGTCGTCGTCGGAGGCGCGAGGATCCTGCGGGATGAGGCCCCCGACCTTTGGGGGACGCTGCGATGGACCGACGCGGGCTGCGAGGTCCTCGGGCCGCTGGCGGGGTTCAACGAAACGGTGGCGAGAGACGTCTCCGGCGACGGCTCGCTCGTGGTCGGGACCAGCTACCGAATGGAGTCGCGTCCCGACGGCAACTACATCGCTCGGACCCCGTGCTTGTGGCGCAGCGGCACGGAGCCCATCGCCCTGCCGCTGCTGCCGGGCTCGACGGAGGGCGATTCCTGGGGCGTCTCGGCCGACGGGCGGGTGATCGTCGGCCACTGCTACAGTGGGCCCAACGACTATCAGCCAGTGGTGTGGTTCGACGGGCAGACGCCCGTGCCGCTGACGGATGTGCTGGCCGGACTCGGCGTGGACCTGCAGGGCTGGGTGCTCACCAGCGTGCGGGGCATCTCCGACGACGGCCTGACGATCGTCGGCGTGGGCCACAACCCCGACATCCTCGTCCCGGGCGTCAGGGGCGAGCGGGCGCTGTCGGGTGCCTGGGTGGCCACGATCCCCGAGCCGGCGACGTTGGGGCTGCTGGCGGTCGGCCTGGCGGGGCTGCGGCGGCGGTAGGCTGGGGCGAAGCGCGAGCGGAGCCCCACCTTCGGCGGAGCCAGGCCGTCCACACCGCCATGCGCCCCCGAAGACGGCAGGGGCGGCTGTAGGCCGGGCGCAGTCCGGCTGGGACCGGGCTGTTCGTCCGGCGCTCTTGCCCAGCCGGACTGCGTCCGGCCTACGGATGACGGACTGACCCATCGTCCGGCCAGACGCCTTCGAAGGTGGGACGCCGCGGCTGCGCCGCTCTGTCCCAGCCTACGGGCTCTGTCCCAGCCTATGGGCTCTGTCTCAGCCTGCGGGCTCTCCCCTGCGCGAGCGCGCAGGCGGGGCGTTGGGCGGCGAAAAAGCATTGACGCCGGAGCGTTGGAGGTGTAGAAACGCCCTTTCTTCGCAGCCGGGAGGCGTTGGACGGTCGTTCCACCGCCGGCGCCAGAGGCATTCAAGGAGCAAGACATGGCCGATCTGACAATCCTGTACGACAAGGACGGCTCGCTCGAGCCGCTCAAGGGCAAGACCGTCGCCGTCATCGGGTATGGCTCGCAGGGCCACGCCCATGCCCAGAACCTCCGCGACAGCGGCATCAAGGTGATCGTGTCGGAACTGCCCGGCACGCGGAACGCCAAGACCGCCCAGGAGCACGGCTTCACGCCGGTTTCGGCGGCCGAGGCGACCCAGCAGGGCGACCTGATCATCATCACGCTGCCCGACGAGGTGCAGGCGGCCGTCTACCGCGAGCACATCCAGCCCAACCTGAGCAAGGGCAAGGCGCTGGGCTTCTGCCACGGCTTCAACATCCACTTCAAGCAGATCGTCCCGCCCGAGGGCGTCGACGTGGTCATGATCGCCCCCAAGGGCCCGGGCCACACCGTCCGCAGCTGCTACCAGGAGGGCTCGGGCGTGCCCTGCCTGATCGCGGTGGAGAAGGACGACACCGGCAAGGCGTGGGACGTGGCGCTGGCGTGGGGCATCGGCGTCGGCGGCGGCCGGGCCGGCATCATCAAGACGACCTTCCCGGAAGAGACCGTGACCGACCTCTTCGGCGAGCAGGTGGTCCTGTGCGGCGGCCTGACGGCGCTGGTCAAGGCGGGCTTCGAGACGCTCGTCGAGGCCGGCTATCAGCCGGGCATCGCCTACTTCGAGGTGCTGCACGAGCTGCTGCTGATCATCAAGCTGATGGCCGAGGGCGGCATCAGCTACATGCGGTACAGCATTTCGAACACGGCCGAGTACGGCGACCTGACCCGCGGCCCGCGGATCGTGACCGACGAGACCCGCCAGGAGATGCGGCGGATCCTCGGCGAGATCCAGGACGGCACGTTCGCCAAGGAATGGCTGCAGGAGTGCAAGAACGGAAAGCCGGAGTTCAACCGTCTCTACGAGATGGACAAGAACCACCCCATCGAGGTGGTCGGCAAGCAGCTCCGCCAGATGTTCAGCTGGATGGAGGCCAAAGAGGCCCCCGAAGACTAGTCCCCCTGCCGAAGCAGACAGCACGGGCCCGCCGATCCCCCCGATCGGCGGGCCCGTTCCGCGCGCCGGCTGACCTGTCAGCAGGCGCGCTCGAGTGTGAAGTTGGCCACCTCGGGACACACCTCGATCGCATCGATCAGGAAGTCGTAGACGCTGGAGTGCAACTGTTCCATCGCCTGCTCCACCGTCCGCCCCTGGCCGACGCAGCCGGGCAGGCCCGGGCACCGCGCCATGAACCGCCCGTCCTCTTCCCGCTCCACCATGACCGACAGCGTAACCATGTCTGCCATCCTTCACCGCACCTCGGCGGCTGCTCCAAGCCAGCGCCGGGCTAGCCCTCGGTTCTGCCCATCCTCCGCACCCACACTGTAGGCGCGGGCGGGGTGGGACGACAATCGGGGACGGCGCGGTTTGTGCACTCGGGCAGGCTCTCAAGCCATCCTGGGGGCCGGCACCGGCGGAAAAAGGCCCCTCGGCAGGCCCGGGGACACGGGACACACGGGGCGGCCCCGCGGGTCGAGACCTACGCAACAGGCCCCCGGGGGCCGGACACGTGTCCATGCCCCGGGGGCCTGCTGCGTCGGCCAGGCGGACCGGGAAGGAAAGCTATACCTGCTGGCCCTCGTCGGTGCTGCCGCCGGGGCCGTCCTGCTCCATGTCGCCGCGGCTGGTCGTCGAGTCGAGCACCCACTGCACGGCGTAGTGCGTCAGGTCGGCGGAGTTCTTGAGGTTGAGCTTCTTCTTGATGTTCTCGCGGTGGGTCTGCACCGTCTTGGGGCTCAGGCAGAGGCTCTCGGCGACCTCCCGGCTGCTCATGCCGCTGCCGAGCATCTGGAGGACCTCGAGCTCGCGGTCGCTGAGCCGGTCGACCGGCAGAGCCACACCTTCCTTGGCCCCGCCGATCATGCGGTGCAGAACCCGGTTGGTCATGCTGTTGCTCAAGTAGATTCGGCCTGACAGGGCGGTGCGGATCGCCTCGATGATCTTCTCGGTCGACTCGTGCTTGTTGACGTAGCCCACCGCCCCGGCCCGCAGGGCCCGCTCGGCGTAGAGCGACTCCTCGTGCATGGAGGAGACGAGCACGCGAATCGTATCGTCGCGGGCGCGGATCTCCTTGATCAGCTCGATGCCGCTGGCGTCGGTCAGCGAGATATCGACCACCGCCACGTCCGGCCGAACCTGGCGCATCGAGCGCAAAGCCTCGGCGGCATTGGATGCCTGCCCACAGACCTCGAGGTCCGGCTCCTCCTCGATCAACTGGGTCAGGCCATGGCGCACGAGCGAATGGTCGTCGACAATGAGCACCTTGGCGACCTTCTGCCCCGTCCCTGGATGATTCTTCACCTTGCTCACAGATTCACTCCTGTCTCGGCTGGGCCTGTCGCTGGACAGCCTGAGCGATTCGCCCCCGATCCATCGCCCCCCGGCGGGGACCGTCTATCCGCAGTGGCCCCACGAAACAATCTTAGGGGCGAGCACGACCCAAGCCAAGTTCATCTGTCCCCCTTCTTTCGTCCCGGCCACCCGGTCAGTCCTCCTTGGCCGGCCAGCGGGGCCCGTCGCCGAACCCGTCCACAGGCCGCTCCGGCGGCAGCGAATCGGGCAGGGCCTTGCGGCGCCAGATCCACTCCAGCGGGTCCTCCGGCGGCGGGGGCGCGGGCAGTTCGTCCTCATTCTTCAGCCGGCCCAGCTCTCGGGGCAGGGCCTCCTCGATGTGCGTCAGGTAACCCATGACAGCCTGCTCGATCTTGTCGCGGGCCTCCCGCCAGGTTCGCCCCCACACGACGCAGCCTGGCAGGGCCGGGCACCACGCCCGGAAGCTGATCGCGCTTTCTCTTGCGATCCGAACCGCCAGCTGCATAGGACACCTCCCCAGCCCGTCAGCCGATTCCTGAGCCGGTGGACAGTTTTTTTTGTCCCCTTTTCTCTCAATATCGCTACACTCTTGCTCAACTGCAATCGGGGCGATTGCCGATTATCCCCTGGGGCGGCCGCCCGAAGCGCCCTAGGGAACCGGCGACAGCCCGTCCCTGATTCGCAGTCCACGTGACCGTTTCGGGCCGCTCGGGCGGCCCGGTCCGTGCCTGCCAGGCAGCCGTAACTCCTGCCATAACCACGAATTCTAGGAATACTCCGGATTCAGCGCTTGACAGGACGCCCTCCTAGGGTCTATCCTTACACCCGCGTCCCAGGTACCCCCGACAGGTAGCTCAGCTTTTTTCCTAGACGCACCATGAGTACCCTCCGCAACATTCTCGGGCTTCTTCTGGTCGCAGCCGTCGCACTGACCCTGCAGGCCGTGGCCTCGGGCGGCCCGTCGACGGCGGCGGCGCAGGTCTCGGCCACGCCGGTGGGCCCGGAGGCGGTTCGCCTGACCAACCGCTTCGGCAAGCGGTTCCTGACGCACCAGACCGACCATTTCGCCGTGGTTTACACCAGCGACACGACCTGGGCCCGCGAGGCCGGCACGCTGCTGGAGGGGACGCGGACGAAGTTCTACGACAGCCTCCGCCAGGCGGGCTTCTCGCTGGGCCAGTCGCGTGAGCCGCTGGTCTGGATCTGCTTCAACAGCCGGGATGACTTCAGCGACTACGCCCGCGAGGTCGACCGCGTGGACATGTCGTGGCTGGAGGGCTACTACTCAGCGCGGACCAACCGCGTCGCCCTGACCCCCCGGCACGACCCCCGCGACCGCCAGGCCGGCGTCACCCGCCAGGCCACGCGCAAGAATTTCGCACCGCTGGACAGTACGGATGTCTCGGCCAGTGTGGACACGCCGGTCCGCTCGGCCACCATCATCGACGTCCGCCGGGCCATCCATGAAGCCGGCCACCAGCTCGCCTTCAACAGCGGCCTGCAGAAGCGCGGCGTGATGTACCCCTTCTGGGTCTCCGAGGGCCTGGCCACCAACTTCGAGGCCGACTCGCTCGAAGCCCTGGAGTTCGGCGGGGACAACCCCTCACGCCGGCGCCAGCTGCGGCGAGTGACCAGTGGCGACCGCCTGATCGATCTCGAGGAGTTCGTCGGCTTCACCAGGTTGGTCCCCGGCAACGGGCACGAGCCCCGCGACGTCTACGCCCAGGCGTGGGGCCTGTTCAACTTCCTCTACAACTACCGCCCCGCCCAGCTGCGGCAGTATCTGGCCGCCCTGGCCCGGCTGGAGCCTGGCCGACGGAGCGAGCGGACCCTGCGGGCCGAGTTCGAGGCCGCCTTCGGGCCCATCGAGAGCATCGAGCTCGCCTGGCGGCGCTACCTCCAGGGCCTCGACCGCCCGCCGGTGCTGGCCTCCCAGGTCCGCCGGTAGCCTCGCCCAGACACCCCCCCGCCCCTGCCCGCCCTGAGCCACTGCGCCCGCGATCTCAGCGGGCGTGGACCATCTGGCCTTCGTCCCCGCCGAACCTGACGGACGAGATTCCGCCGCATTCCACACTGCGCCCGTTCTCCAGGCCGAGGCGGTAACGCCCCGGCGAGTGGTAGGCCGGGAGTTCTGCGTTCATCCCTGCCTATCGGGACACCCTCAGCACAACTCCCAGGGCCTATTCAGGTGAATCGGCGGTGGCCCGACAATCAGGGACGGTCTACAATACCGTTCAGACGGGTCATCCCCTGCCTTGATCGCAGGGACGGCCCGGTATGGGGGATTCGTGACTACCGCGAATAAGATGGGACGCGCAAGGGGCCGTCCCACGGATCGCCCTTTCTCTAGTGGGGAATAAGGAGCTTCAGAATGCGCCATTCACCGAAGCAATGGATGATGCGCCTGTCGAGCGCAGTGGCCCTGGTGGCTGTGCTTGGACTGGTGGTGCCGGCCCTGGCTCAACAGCGCAGCCGGTCGGGAGATCGATGGGAGGAGCAGACGGCTGGTGGCCTGGCGGTGCCAGCCTCGACCCGGCTGATCCGGGCGACGGACCTGATGGGCATGGACGTGGTCAACACCCGGGGCGAGGACCTCGGCACGATCGACAATATTGTCCTAACGCGGGACCTCAGGTCGATATCGTACGTCGTGCTCTCGCGCGGCGGCGTGCTGGGGGTGGGCGCCGAGAACTTCGCCATCCCGTGGCAGGCCGTCCGCCTCAGTCGAGCGGATAACGGCGACCAGCAGATCGTGCTGAGCATCTCCAGCGAGCAGCTCGAGCAGGCCGAGGGCTTCAGCGATGACAACTGGCCCGAGGAGGGCAACCTCCGCTGGGTCAGCCCCGCTGACCGTCGGCAGTCTCGCCAGAGCTGGCAGGACGATTCGTGGCAGACCGACCGATCGTCGCGCCAAACGGAAGGCCAGTGGCGCACCCGCGGCCAGGACCAGACCTTCGGCTACGACGACCAGGGCTGGCAGCGCCAGGGCCAGCAGGACTGGCAGCGCGACCAGCAGCGGCAGCAGGACCAGGGCTGGCAGCGCCAGGGCCAGCAGGACTGGCAGCGCAACCAGCAGCGGCAGCAGGACCAGGGCTGGCAGCGCCAGGGCCAGCAGGACTGGCAGCGCAACCAGCAGCGGCAGCAGGACCAGAACTGGCAGCGCCAAGGCCAGCAGGACTGGCAGCGCAACCAGCAGCGGCAGCAGGACCAGGGCTGGCAGCGCCAGGGCCAGCAGGACTGGCAGAGCCAGGGCCAGCTTCAGCCGCTTGACCAGTCAGGTCAGTCGCGTAGCCAGTCGCAGTTCCAGGGCCGGCAGCAGTACCAGGCCCGGGAGTACCCCACCGGCCAGCGGGTGAGCCCCCGGGGCCGCCAGCCGTGGCAGCAGGAGGAGCAGGGGTTCAGCGACGATGAGTGGTTCGACCAGCAGTACGGCAACGGCTCGGACCGTGACCGCTTCGGTACTCAGCAGCAGTTCGAGGCCCGGCGGGGCGACAGCGATCGGCAGAGCGTCTCGGCCGAGGAATTCTGGATCCGCAAGGGCGACGAGCTGATCGGCCTGGACATCCAGAGCAGCACCGACGACCAGGACCTCGGCGAGATCGAGGACCTGCTGATCGACCCCTCCAGCGGCCAGGTGGCCTACGGCGTGGTCAGCTTCGGCGGCGTGCTGGGCATCGGTCAGCAGGTGGTGGCCGTGCCGTGGAACGCCCTGGACTTCCAGCCCGCCGACAAGCTGGCCCGGCTCGACGCGACCCAGGATGATCTGGACAGCCTGGCCGCCGGCAGCATCGACGAGCTGAACGTCGAAAGCACCAGCTACGCCCGCCGGGCGGCACAGGTCTTCGGCACCCAGCCGGTCTACGGCTACCAGGGCGAGCGTTTCGAGCAGGACGGGCAGCGGCAGCAGCGGTTCCAGCAGGACCAGGACTGGCAGCGCCAGCCGCGTCAGCAGCAGCAGCAGCAGTGGGACCAGGACTGGCAGCGCCAGCCGCGTCAGCAGCAGCAGCAGTGGGACCAGGACTGGCAGCGCCAGCCGCGTCAGCAGCAGCAGTGGGACCAGCGGTCGCGCGACCGTCAGCAGGACATGCTCCAGTCTGACGTGGACATCATGGAGAATGGCCGAATCGTCCTGCCCGAGCAGCAGGGCATCGAGCGTCGCGACCAGTGGCGCCGCCCCCAGCAGGACCGCCAGAGCCAGCAGGATCAGCGATGGCAGCAGCAGGGCCAGGGCCAGCAGGACTGGCAGCGCCAGCAGCAGGACCGTCAGAGCCAGCAGGATCAGCGCTGGCAGCAGCAGGGCCAGGGCCAGCAGGACTGGCAGCGTCAGCAGCAGGACCGTCAGTACCAGCAGGGCCGCTCGCAGCAGCAGTCGAGTTGGGACATCTGGGGGGCGGACAGCCGGTTCAACCGGATGTACAACCCGGACCGGTCAACCCGCATCGACGGCGAGGTGGCCAGCGTGGGCACCTTCCGGCCCGACAGCGGCGCCCAGGGCCTGCGCCTGACCGTGGAGACCCAGCAGGGCGACAACGTCATCGTGCTGGCGGGGCCCAAGGCCTTCGCCGACCAGAAGGGCTTCCGCTTCCGCCAGGGCCAGCAGGTCCAGGTCAGCGGCTCGCCCGCGCAGATCAGTGGCCGAACCGTTCTGATGGCCCGCGAGATCGAGCTCGACGGGCGGAGCCTGACGCTCCGTGACGAGCAGGGCCAGCCGCAGTGGGACATCCAGAGCCTCCAGCGGCAGTCCCAGCAGCAGGACCGCAGCCAGCGGCAGCAGTCCAGCCAGCAGCGCGACCGGTCGCAGCCGCAGCAGTAGCTATCTCCAGGCCCCGCCCCCGCGGCCAGGGGCGACCTGAAACCATAGAGGGCCCGGCGGGAGCGATCCCGCCGGGCCCTTCACTGCGCGCCGGGCGGCTTGACGGCCTGGCCAGCCCCGTCTATAGTCGCCGGCGACCGGCAATCGCGACCCGAAGGAGCCCCCCCCATGCCGCCCACACGCCCCAACCTCGTCCTGATCACCACCGACCAGCAGCGCTTCGATACCTGGGGCCGATTCGCCCCGCCCTTCATGCGGACGCCCCACCTGAATCACCTCGCCGCCGACGGCGTCACCTTCACCCGCGCCTACGCCGACTGCCCCGTCTGCGTGCCGGCCCGGGCCGCCTACATGACCGGGCGCAGCGTCTTCGGCCACGGTATGGGCACCAACGCCCCCACGTGCGACTACTTCGGCTGCGAGGAGACCCTGCCGACGCTGCTGCGCGCCCAGGGCTACCAGACCTGCGGCATCGGCAAGCTGCACTTCCACCCCCAGCGGATCCGCCACGGCTTCGACGAGACGATCACCCTGGACGACTACTACCGCGAGATGGCCCGCTCCGGCTCGCCCCTGCAGCCCCGCCGGCACGGCCTGGGCGAGAACGAGTTCTACCCCACCATGGCCACCGTCCCCGAGGCCCAGACGCTCACCAGCTGGATCACCGAGCGGGCCGTCGACTTCCTCGCCGAGCGGCGCGACCCGACGACGCCCTTCTTCCTGTGGGTGAGCTACTCCAAGCCCCACCCCCCGCTGGACCCGCCCGAGCCCTACTACTCCATGTACCGCCAGGAGGAGATCGCCGAGCCCTGGCTGGCCGACTGGACCGACGCCGACGACCGCCCCGAGGACGTCCGCCGACACCAGCAGGCCCAGAGCACCGACCGCATGAGCCCCCGCCTGATCCACCAGGCCCGGGCCGCCTACTACGGCCTGATCACCCAGATCGACTACAACATCGGCCGCATCATCGGCGCCATCCAGGACACCGGCTGCTTCTTCAGCCCCAACGACGACACGATGATCCTGTTCTGCTCGGACCACGGCGAGTACCTCGGCGACCACCGCATGCTCGCCAAGGACACCTTCCACGAGGGCTCGGCCCACATCCCCTTCATCCTCCGCCTGCCGCGGACGTGGAGGGATCGGCCCGTCGGCGTCGAGAGCGACGCCCTCGTCGGCCATCAGGATATTCTGACCACACTGCTGGCGGCAGCGGGCGGCCCCGTGCCATCCGATAAAGAGGGCCAGGACCTCGTGGGCCTGCTCCGCGGCGACGTGGCCCCGCGCGAGCTGCTGTTCGGCGGTCAGGGGTTCAACCTCAAGCGCCCCGGGGCCGCCAACTGGGTCGGCGTCACCGACGGGCGGTGGAAGTACGCCTGGTACTACACCGACGGCTCCGAGCAGCTGTTCGACCTCGAAACCGACCCCCGCGAGCTGCACGACCGCGCCAAGGACCCCGGCGCCACCGACATGCGAACCCGCCTCCGCGAGCGCCTCACCGCCCACCTCCGCCAGGTGGCCCCGCAGTTGCTGCAGGACGGCGAGCTGTTCAGCCGACCCTTCAAGCCCCCTACCGAGGCCCAGCGCCGCAGCCGAGGCTTCCCCGGCTTCATGCGCGACCAGCACCGCAGCGACGCCCTGCACTGACCGCCCTGTAGGCCGGGTCGAGCACGGCGTGGCCCCGCACGACGGCGGCTGGGCCTGCCCGGGCACGCAGGCGCTCGACCCGGCCGACGGGGCCACCGC